>JAVVFB010000003.1:0-55008 GCA_032251095.1 Roseovarius sp.
CTCAACCCCGGCACGGTGAATTGCCCGGTGGTGGTGAACATCGACGCCTACGAGGCCCTGTCGGACGCCGAGCGCGAGGCGCTTGACGGTTCGGTCGGTGAGGCGATCGACTATTACCTCGCCAATTATGGTGAGCTGCTCAAGAAATGGGACACCATTCTTGAGGAAAAGAACGTGACCAAGGTGACCATTTCCGACGAACAGCTGGCCGAGTTCAAAAAGGTCGCTGCTGATCCGATCGCGGCCGCCTGGATCGAGGAAATGAGCGCACAGGGCATGCCCGCGCAAGAGCTTTTTGACCTCGTTGGCGCGACGCTTGAAAAGACCCGGGCCAGCAACTGATCTGACCCAAGGCCCCGGAACACGATTCCGGGGCCAATTTTCGACGTTTTGACCCCCCACAACAGGAGCATACCGCCATGGCCGGCTCTTTTGCCGTAATGCGCGATTCCAGCCTGCTTAGCCGCCTTGATCGGACGCTTTATGGATTGGAACGCTTTTTCGCCCTGATCGCCGGTATCTTTGCTTTCGGGCTTATGGTGCTTGCCGTCGTTTCGGTGACGGGGCGCAATATTTTCAACGAACCCCTGCCCGGCTATGTCGATTGGATCGAGGCCTTCATGCCGCTGATCGCCATTCTTGGCGTGTCTTACGTGCAGCGCGACGGCGGTCACATCCGGATGGATATCGTTGTTGGCGCGCTCAAGGGCCGCGCGCTCTGGCTGGCGGAATTCCTGACGACCTTTGGCATTCTCATCCTGATCCTGGCGCTGGTCTGGGGCTCATGGGCACATTTTGATCGCAGCTTTGACATGACCAAACCGCTTTGGAGCCGGGACAGCTCGATCGACATCGGCCTGCCAATCTGGCCATCCAAGCTTGTGGTGCCGGTGGCGTTCTCGGTGATGTCCCTGCGCCTCGTGCTTCAGCTCTGGGGCTTTGGGCGCGCCTTTGTCAGGGGCGACGAAACACCGGTGGCGGTGCCGCTGATCATGTCTGTTGCTGAACAGGCGGCGGCCGAGGCCGAACATATTCAAGGGCGCGACTGATGACACCGATTGAAATTGGCCTTTGGGTCACCGCCGGAATGCTGGTCATGGTCGTGCTTGGCATGCGGGTGGCTTTTGCTGCGGGTCTTGCAGGCGTCGTTGGCCTTGTCTGGATCTTCTGGGACAAGAAGGATTACGAGTTTGCACAGCTCGCCTGGGCGCTGACGGTTGGTATCAAGACCGCCGGACAGGTGCCGCATGGCAAGGTCTCGTCGCAGGCGCTGTCGCTTATCCCGACCTTTATCCTGATCGGCTATCTCGCCTATTACGCGGGCCTGACGCGGGCCTTGTTCGAGGCGGCAAAACGCTGGATTGCCTGGGTGCCTGGCGGCCTTGCGGTGGCCACGGTGTTTGCCACGGCGGGCTTTGCGGCCGTATCAGGCGCCTCGGTCGCGACGGCGGCGGTCTTTGCCCGCATTGCCATCCCCGAAATGCTGGCCGTCGGCTATGACAAGCGTTTCGCCGCGGGCGTCGTCGCCGCAGCGGGCACCTTGGCAAGCCTGATTCCGCCCTCGGCGATCCTTGTGATCTATGCCATCATCGTGGAACAGGACGTGGGCATGCTCTTGCTCGCGGGGTTTATTCCCGGCATGTTTTCCGCGCTTGTCTATACTCTGCTGATCATCGGCCTTGCCCTGACGGTAAAAGGCTTTGGTCCTCCCGTGGGGGGCTTTACCTGGCGCCAGCGGTTTGCCTCGCTTCCGCCCGCCTTGCCGATTGTTGCGGTGGTCATGATCATCATCTTGTTCGTCTACAACCCATTTGGCGGTGACGCCTGGGGTACGCCGACCGAAGGTGGCGCAATCGGTGCCTTCATCGTTTTTGTGATCGCCACCTATCGCGGCATGCGCTGGCCCGAGCTCAAGGATGCGCTGCTGGAAACCGCCAAACTTTCGGTGATGATCTTTTCGATCATCTGGGGCGTATTGATCTATGTGCGCTTTCTGGGCTTTGCCGATCTGCCCTCGGCGTTTTCCGACTGGATCACCTCGCTGCATTATTCGCCGATGATGATTCTGGTCTGTATCCTGCTGGCCTATGCGGTGCTTGGCATGTTCATGGATGCCATCGGAATGCTGCTGCTGACGCTGCCGGTGGTTTATCCGGCGGTCATGGCGCTTAACGGCGGCGAAGCGGTGACGGCGGCCGATAGTGCCTTTGGCATGAACGGCACGATGTGCGCGATCTGGTTCGGCATTCTTGTGGTCAAGATGGCAGAGTTCTGTCTGATCACGCCGCCTATCGGTCTCAACTGTTTCGTGGTGGCCGGTGTACGTGATGACATCAGCGTGCAGGACGTGTTCCGGGGCGTCACCCCATTCTTCGTGGCGGATGCCGTCACCATCGGGTTGCTTGTGGCTTTTCCGTCGATTGTTCTCTGGCTGCCCTCACAGGCATGATCCTTGGAAATCCTAAAAATTCGAAGTGTTAACAGCCAGGTAACATCCTTTGTGCTAAACCTTAACACGGGTGAGTAACAAAGGTGGTGGATATGAGCGCGCATAGCAATGCGGCGCCAGTCATCATCAAACGGAAAAAGGTCGTCGCTGGCGGCGGGCATCATGGTGGTGCCTGGAAAGTTGCCTATGCGGACTTTGTGACGGCCATGATGGCCTTTTTCCTGCTGATGTGGCTGCTGAACGCAACAACAGAACAACAACGCAAGGGAATCTCGGATTATTTCAGCCCGACGATTCCGATCAACCGGATTTCAGGCGGCGGCGATGGCTCTTTTGGCGGCGACAGCGTGTTTTCCGAAGACACCCTGCCGCAAAACGGCACCGGCGCATCACAGGCCTATGCAACCTCGCAGAAACAAGCGCGTGGGAGTTTCGGTGCTCTGACAGAGGGCGCCGCAAATGCCGATGCTCAGGCCGAGGCCGAAGCATTTGCCAGCATCGAGGCGGCCCTTGCCGGGCGCAGCGGCGAAAGCATGGTTGCAGATACAGTGCTGCGTCACATCCTGACGCGGGTGACGGATGAGGGTCTTGTCATCGAAGTGTTCGACCTTGCCGAGGCCCGGCTTTTTGAGCCGCAAAGCACGACACCGACGCCCCTGTTGCAAGACATCGCAACGTTGATCGCCTCGACGGCAGCCCTTGTTGAAAACAATCTCGCCCTCGAGGCCTTTACCCGTGCCCGACCTGTCATTGTGGCCGAAAATCCGGTCTGGGATCTGTCATCGGCGCGCGCCAACACGATGCGAAAAATGCTCGAAGGCAACGGCATCGACGCCAAGCGCATGCACCGCATCACCGGACATGCCGACCGCAAACCGGTCGTCACCAACCCGATGGCGGTGCGCAACAATCGCCTGGAGGTGATCCTTTTGCGATCGGATCGCAGATAGAAATAGGGCAGATTTTATTTATTAGCCGCCTGTTAAAGGTACGCGCTTATTGCTGGATACCAACTTTGGTCGATGCAGCAGAAAGGCGTATCCATGACTATTTCATCTTCTCTCAATGCCGGTGTGGCCGGGCTTAACGCGAATGCCACGCGGTTGGCCGCGATTTCCGACAACATCGCGAACTCGGCCACCTTCGGGTATCGCAGGGTCGAGGCAAATTTTGAATCGCTGGTGATTTCGTCAAATGGCGGCAGCTATTCGGCAGGCGGCGTTCGATCCTCCACGCAACGCCTTATCGACGAAGGCGGCTCGCTTGTCGGCACCTCCAACGCGACCGATCTCGCGGTGCGCGGGCGCGGTTTCATTCCGGTGGCCTCAGCCTCCGAAGTTGCTGTCGACAATGGCAATCCGCAGATGTTGCTGACCACGACCGGATCGTTCCGCACCGACACCAACGGGCTTTTGGTCACCGAATCAGGCCTTGTTCTGATGGGTTGGCCCGCAAACCCCGATGGCACCGTGCCAGAGTTTCCCCGCGATACCAATGGCGGTCTCGAACCGGTTCGGATCAACGTCAATCAACTGAGTGGAGAGCCGACAACCGCAATCAATCTGGGCATCAACCTGCCCGCCACCGAAACCTCTTTTGACGCGGCTGGTGAGACACAGCAGCTTTCGGTCGAGTATTTCGACAACCTTGGAAAATCCGAAACCGTGGGGATCACGTTCACACCGACCATTCCGGCGGCCGGGTCTTCGAATGAATGGACCATGACCTTGACGGATTCCGCACAGGCCGGGGCGCTGATCGGGGAATATCAAATCACCTTCGATGACGCCCGTGCAACGGGCGGCAGCCTTCTTGGCGTCAACACCTTGTCCGGCGGCGCCTATAACCCGGCCACTGGCCGCGTCATCGTTAATGTCGACGGCGGACCGATTGAAATCAACATCGGCCAAGTGGGTACGTCAAGCGGATTGACCCAACTCTCCAACAGCTTCGCGCCTTTGTCGATCTCCAAGGACGGCTCACCGGTGGGCAACATGACCTCGGCGCAGGTGGATGAAAACGGCTTTGTCCGGGCGTCATTCGATACCGGGATAACACGCGTGATCTATCAGGTGCCGCTTGTCGACCTGCCCAATCCCAACGGCATGATCGCCATGGATCAGCAAACCTACATGACCTCACCGGAAAGCGGTGCGTTCTTCCTGTGGAACGCGGGGGATGGACCGACAGGCGACATCGCATCTTTCGCACGCCAGGAATCCGCCACCGATGTTGCCGGTGAGCTGACCGATATGATTCAGACCCAGCGGGCCTATTCCTCAAACGCCAAAGTCATCCAGACAGTGGACGAGATGTTGCAGGAAACCACCAACATCAAACGCTAAGGCCAGGCGCAATCACCACCTAAAGGAAAGGGACCGACATGACGATCTCAGGAGCCCTGTCAAATGCTCTCAGTGGCTTGAATGCCAGTTCGCGAACAGCCGATGTTGTGTCGGCCAACCTCGCCAACGTACTCACCGACGGCTATGCTGTGCGCGACATTGAGCTCGCGTCGCAACGCGACGGGCGCGGCGTAGCGGTTGTAGGCATCACCCGGCACGTGGATAGCGGGCTTTTGGGGGATCGGCGGCTCGCAGATAGCGGACGCGCCGCCGCCGAAACCCGCGCCGGTTTTGCCGCCCAGATCGAACAGGCCCTGGGCACACCCGGCGAAACCGGAGCGCTCAGCACACGGCTTGCCCAACTGGACGCCAGCCTCGTGACCGCAAGCACACGCCCGGAAGAAGCAAACCGCCTGCAAACGGTGGTGCGGGATGCGGCGAGTCTTGGTGAAAGCCTGAACAGAATTTCAGACCGGATCGAGGTTCTGCGCAGCCGCGCCGACAGCGATATCGCCCGCACGGTGGACAGCGTGAACACCGGCCTCGAACAGGTCAGCACCCTTAACAAACAGATCACACAGGCGCTGTTCAACGGCCGTGCCACCGCTCCGCTTGAGGATCAGCGCCAAAAAGTCATCGACGGTCTGGCAGAATTTCTGCCGTTGCGGCAATTGCCTCGCGATCACGGCGCGGTTGCCCTTGTCACAACCGGCGGCGCCCTGGTGCTTGATGGCCTTCCGGCCAAGCTCGAATTTGAACCCTCAGCGATTGTGGCCCCGCATATGACGCTGGAAAACGGGCTATTGTCGGGCATCAAGATCAATGGCAACAGCGTCAACATAAGCGGGGGTCGCGGGCCACTCGCCGGTGGACAGCTCGCCGCACTTTTCGACATTCGCGATGACCTCGCCGTCACGGCGCAAAGCGGTGTTGACGCGGTCGCCCGCGATCTGGTCGAACGCTTTCAGCAGGTCGGCCTTGACCCAAGCCTTGCGCCTGGCGCGGCGGGTCTCTTCACCGACGCCGGCACAGCATTTGATCCGGCCAATGAAGTTGGCCTTGCCGGGCGGATCTCGCTGAATGCTGCGGTTGATCCGGACCGGGGCGGCGCCATGTTTCGTCTGCGCGACGGTCTGGGCGCAACTACACCCGGACCTGCGGGCGACAGCGCCCTTCTTCAGGCCTTCAGTGCCGCGTTGAGAGAAAACCGCGCGCTTCCCTCCGGACCACTGGGATCAACCGCGCGCTCTGCCGCCGGTCAGATCGCAACGCTGGTCTCGCAAACTGCACAAAATCGTCTGGCAGAAGATCAGACGTTGAGTTTCACCACCAGCCAGGCCAGCGAATTGCGCAGTTTGGAACTGGCCAATGGAGTGGACAGCGACGCCGAACTTCAACGGCTCTTGCTGGTCGAGCAAGCGTTTAGCGCGAATGCCCGCATGATCCAGACGATTGATGACATGATGCAAACCTTACTGAGGATCTGACCATGAATTTTAACAGTATCGGCGATATGGCACAGGCCTTTGCCCTGCGCCGTCAAACCGTGGAACTCAAAAGCCAAATGGACCGTCTGACCTTGGAACTGTCAAGCGGTCAGGCGGCAGATTTGACCCGTCACCTCTCAGGCAACCTTCTGCATCTGGCGGATGTCGAACACGAGCTTCTGGTGCAGGACAGCCATCGCACCGCCGCCCGCGAGGCCGCGGTGGATGCAACCACAATGCAGTCCTCGCTTGATCTTGTTCAGAGCCTGTCCACCGATCTTGCGAACTCGGCTATCACCGTCGGCTTTGCCAGCGGCGGCGTTCCCCTCAGCACGCTGTCGACCGAAGCCAAGGCAACCCTTGGATCAATCATAGGCGCGCTGAATACCGATGTTGCGGGTCGCGCGCTTTTTTCAGGCTCCGAAATTGACCGCACCTCTCTGGCCCCGGCCGATCAAGTGCTCGACGAGGTGCGCACCGCACTCGCTGGCGCGACCAGTGCAGCGGGCGTGCTAAGCGCGCTTGATACCTTCTTTGACACCCCCGGCGGCGGCTTTGAAACCTCGATTTATCGCGGCGGGTCAAGCAATCTATCCGCCTATCAGCTGGGCGCGGGGGAATCCGTGGCGCTTGACATTCGCGCGGATGACCCTGTGCTGCGCGGCTTTCTGAAACAAACTGTGCTATCGGCACTTGTTGACGATCCTGCCCTGGCGCTTGGGACCGATGACCGCCGCGCACTTGCCCGAAGCGCAAGCCAGGCGCTTTTGACCCAACAGGACGGCCTGTCGACCCTGCGCGCCGACCTTGGCGTCGCCGAGGCCCGGATCGACCAATCCACAAGCCGGATCGGCGCCGAGATCACCAGCCTGCAAATCGCACGCAACAATCTTGTTTCGATCGACGTGTTCGAAACCGCAGGCGACCTAGAGCAAGTGCAGTTTCAACTTGAAACGCTTTATACCTTAACCGCGCGCGCCTCGCGCCTGAGCCTGGTGAATTTCCTCTCATGATCCTTAGAACGCTCGTCACCTGTCTTGCCCTGGGTATGGGCCTTATGATCACCGCCGCAAACGCAAGTCCGATCCGAATCAAGGATCTTGTCGAATTTGACGGGGTGCGCGGCAATGATCTTGTCGGCTATGGCCTTGTTGTCGGCCTTAACGGCACCGGGGACGGCATTCGAAATGCGCCGTTCACCGAAGAGATCATGTCGAACATTCTTGAGCGTCTTGGGATCAATGTGTCCGGCGAACAGTTTCGCCCCAAGAATGTCGCCGCCGTTTTTGTCACCGCCGAGCTTCCAGCCTTTGCACGCGCAGGCGGGCAGATCGACGTGACCGTCTCTGCGATCGGGGATTCCAAAAGCCTCCTTGGCGGAACGCTGATCATGACCCCTCTCAATGCCGCCGACGGACAGATCTATGCCGTCGCCCAGGGGACCATCATCGCCGGGGGCGTCGCGGCTCAGGGTGATGCTGGTGGGGTGGTGGAAGGCGTGCCTACCTCGGGCACAATCCCGTCCGGCGCCCGCGTCGAACGCGAAATCGACTTTGAGCTGGCCACGCTTGACACGATCCGCCTTGCCCTGCGAGAGCCCGACTTTACAACCGCCGCCAGGATCGAGCGCGTGATCAACGGGGCCGTGGGGCGTGGTGTTGCCGCGATGATGGATTCGGGCACTGTGCGTCTTAACATCGCGGGCATGCGCGCGGCCTCTCCTGCGCACGCTCTCGGGCGCATCGAGAATCTGCTTGTTGAACCGGAACGCAAGGCACGTGTGGTTGTCGATCAACGCTCCGGAACGATTGTCATGGGCCAGGATGTACGCATCTCGAGGGTGGCCGTCTCGCAAGGCAACCTGACGCTGCGCATCCAGGAAACCCCCCTCGCCGTTCAACCCAACCCGTTTGCACGCGGCGAAACCGTGATTGTGCCGCGCACCGACGCCACCATTCAGGAGGAGCCCGGCATTGGTCTTGCCGAGGTCCAGCCGGGCACATCCCTGTCAGAGGTGATTGCCGGGTTGAACGCTCTCGGCGTTGCGCCGCGCGACATGATCGATATCCTCAAAAGCATCAAGGCGGCGGGTGCATTGCATGCAGAATTCGTCGTGAGGTAACCGCAATGGATAGCCATCCCGGATTTGCATAGCGGCCCCCGGAATGGCTAGAGCATGTTGCTCAAAAGTGGGAACCGGTTTTGAGCGATCCGAACATGCGAAATCAATAGGTTAGAGCGTGTCGCGTGAATGCGAATGAACGCGACATGCTCTAGGGTCCCACAGGCACAAGCCGACACACAAGGGGCAAGGCACGAGGAATGCCTTGCCCCCCTTTTCATCTGACCCTGCATCGCACAACACAACGGCGCCCCAATTTATAGAGGGGCGCCGCCGGGATTGACGAAGCTTGAAAAGCCATCCTGCACCCCCCCCCAGCGATCAAGCCGCAGTGGCGAAGGCAGGTTTCTACATATAGCCGCGCACAAGGCTTCCGGCGATCAGGGTCCAGCCATCGGCAATCACAAAGAAGGCAAGCTTGAACGGAAGCGATACAATCGCTGGCGGCACCATCATCATCCCCATCGACATCAGGATCGCTGCAACGACAAGATCAATGATCAGAAACGGCATGAAAACCAGAAAGCCGATCTGGAAGGCACGGGCGATTTCCGAAAGCATGAAGCTTGGCACCAGAACAGAGAGCGGGGCGTTGACACCGGCCTCGATCGTTGCCGCATCAGGACGCAAGGCGGCCATTGCGGAAAAGGTTTCGGGCTTCACCCGTCCGGCCATGAATAGGCGAAACGGCTCGATTGCGCGTTCAATCGCCACCTCAAGTGAGAGCTGTTCTTGCAACAGGGGATCAATGCCTTGGGTCCAGGCGGCTGTAAATACAGGCTCCATCACGAAATAGGTCAGGAACAGCGCCAGGCTGACGATAAGCATATTGGGCGGCGATTGTTGCAGGCCGATGCCCTGTCGCAGGATGGACAGCACCGTCACGATAAACGGAAAACAGGTAATCATAATCGCCAGACCCGGCGCAAGGCTCAGGACCGTGATCAGGGCAATCAGCTGGATCGTGCGCGCCGAAATCGAGGCCTCGTCGCCCAACGAGATCGAGATTTCTTGCGCGCTGACCGGTGCCGCGGCAAGCCAGATTGCCACCGCCGCAAGCAGAACTGCGAAAACGGCGCGGTTCATCCCAGACCGTCTTGCAAATTGGCCACCTCGGTCAGCCGCACGGCAAGCTGGCCCTGTTGATCGCCATCAAGCTCTTCGAGCTGTCCACGCGCGATCAGTCGCTCACCGACATAAAGCTCCACCGCATCATCAACACGCCGATCAAGTGGCAAAACCGCATCCTTCCCAAGCTTGAGAAGATCGCGGATCAATGGCCGTGCCTTGCCTACCGAAATGGTGATTTCAATCGGCACCGAGGAAAACGGATTGGACAGATCATTGGCAAGTGGCTCGTTTTGGCCCGTCGTTTCGTCCGTCATGCTATAGCCTTCCTGTTTTGTTCGAAGAATCCAGAGAGTGCGCGATCAATTCCCTGCAGCACATCCTGAAGGTCAATTTGCTGTTCATGCTCGCCAAAGCGCAGATAGACCTGCCCGCTGGCCAATGACGTATCTTCGGTCAGGCCGATGGGCAGATCTGATATCTCTTCAGTCAGCCCTTCCAAAAGCCCGACATCCCCCGGTGCGGCAGCAATCTCGACCTTCTGGCGGCCATGTTCGCGCGCAATGTCATGCAGGGTTTCGATCAGGCGCGGCGCCAGAGTTTCCTGGCTCAACCGGGGCAGAACCGCGCCGATCATCTGCTCAAGCAGCGGGCGCAAAGACTCCATTATGGCGCTATAGGCCTCTTCATAGGTGAAATTCAGATCCTGCAGGTTCTGGGACAGATCAGCCGTTATGCGGCGCGAATCCTCAACCTGGGATTTGACGGAATCGTCCCATCCCGCCTGATATCCCCTTTCAAAAGCCTCAAGCTTTTGTTCCTCAAGTGAAATATCCGTCATAGCAACGGGTTTTCCACGGGCGTAGGCCCCAAAATCATCCAATAGATGAGCAATGGACATCACGCATTCTCCTCTTCACCTTCAAGCCAGTTGCGCAGAATTTCGACGGTTTCATCCTGACGCTGACCGATCAGGTTGCGCAAACGCGCGACCGGATCTTCACCACTGCGCCCCAAAGCCGCCAGGTCGCTGCCATTGGCCCTGTTCTCTCCATTGCCGGACACAAGGGACAAGCCGGCCTCGTCAAACTCTCCGTCGTCGATTTCGCCGGTCAGCGGCGTCAATTCAGCGCGCGCGTCATCTGCGGGCGAAGGATTGGGCGCGGCGGCAATCTGGACCGGGGCGCGCGTCTCTGGGCGGCTTAGGATCGGGCGGACCACGAAAAGCCCCAAGATCAACGCCACGGCCCCCAGAACCATCGCCTGAATGAGCGACATCGTATCAATCGCCAGCCGGTCGAACAGGCGCGCCTCGGCGGCGGTGCCGCTTGGCTCGAGCGGTTCAAACTGAAGTGTCTTGAGGGTGATCACGTCGCCACGCTCTTCGTCATAACCAACCGCCGAAGACACAAGCTCGCGCAGAGCGCCCAGCTCTTCTTCAGAGCGGGGTTGGAAGGTCACGATGCCGGCATCATCGGTCGTTGCGATTTCATTGATCAGAACCGCAATACTCAGGCGTTTTATCGCGCCCGGCCCCTGCGTGATCTCGCGTTCGGTGCCGGAAACCTCATAGTTCACCCGTTCGCGGGTTTCGCTATTCTCGCTGGACGATGCCCCGCCTTGCGCCGCATCCCCGTCCGGCAGGTTTGATGCCACGGTCACGCCGCCACCACCCTCGTCAGAGGATGTCGTGCTGCGTTCTTCGCTATCGGTGCTGATCGCGACGCGCCCTTGCGGGTCAAACCGGCGCTCGCGGATAGATTCGGTCTTGGTGACGGTATCAACGCTGACCTCAACAACCGCGTTCCCATGACCCACACGCGCCTCAAGAAGTCGCTCGGCGCGTTGTCGCAGGGCATCCGCCCGATCATCGGCGGTATTGGTCGGCGCCTCTTCGGTCGCACCGATCAACCCGCCATCGGCGTCGATAATCGACACCTCTTCCGGCGTCAGCCCGGTCACAGCGGAAGCCACCAGAAATTGCAGGGCCCGGGCGTGTTTCGGGGTGATTCCGCCTGCGGTCGTGGTGATCGAGACCGACGCGGACTGTCGCACATCGCGCTGAAACGGGTTCGAGCCGGTCGAGGAAATATGAACGCGAGCGTTGGAAATGCCCGGATGCGACACAATCGTACGCGCAAGCTCGCCTTCCTTGGCGCGCCAATAGGCGGCATCGAACATCTGTGACGTGGTACCAAACCCCGACAGGCTGTCAAGAAGTTCGTACCCCTTGGATGACGAGCTTGGCAGCCCCTCACCGGCCAAAGTCATGCGCAATTCATCCCGCCGGGCCGAATCAACAAAAATCGAGCCGCCGCGCACTTCATAGGCCACGCCACGCTGCTCCAGCACGCCGACCACTTCCCCCGCCGCGCCACTTTCAAGGCCCGCGTAAAGCAGGGTCAGGCTGGGCTCTGATGCCATGCGGGCCAAGGCCAGAATGGCCCAGAACATGGCGGCCGTTGCGCCCATGATTATGATGCGGCGACGATTATCGAGTGATTGCCAGAGCTCTACGATCTGCTGCAAGTTCTTTGCCTCCTGGTCTGCGGCGTTCTGCCGTTCGCTGAAGTCATCTTTCGCTGATCAGGCTTAACAATCGGTTAGTTTCTGCTGGTCTATATTGGCTTTACCGCAACACACGGGAAAGCAGCATGGCAGAGCCAGAAGAGACAGAAGAGAAGACAGAAAAGAAGGCGTCGAAACTGCCGCTGATTCTGGGGCTGGTTCTGGCCCTGGTGGGCGGAGGTGGCGGTTTTTTTGCCGTCTATTCAGGGATGTTGCCGTTGGACGGCGACCACAAGGCGGCGGCGTCCGATGATGGCCAGGGCACACACTTACCCGAGATCGCGCACATGCCGGATGTCGCCTTTGTGCCCGTCGACCCGCTGACAATTTCAATGGGGTATGGCGGCGAAAAGCATCACCTGCGCTTTCGTGCCGAGCTTGAGGTCAAAACCGCTCACAAATCGGAAGTGGAGCGGTTGATGCCAAGGGTGGTGGACGTGCTCAACAACTATCTGCGGGCCCTCAATCTTGCGGATATCGAGGACAACACCGCGCTTGTGCGGCTGCGCGCGCAAATGCTGCGCCGGGTTCAGATCGTTACGGGTGGTGAGCGGGTGAATGACCTGTTGATTATGGAATTTGTACTAAACTGAGGACGAAAATGATGGAAATGATCGCGGATATCCTGCTGGTCGCTGGCGCTGTCGGAGCCGGGTTTTATTGCTTTATCCTGGCGCGGCGCCTTAGTCGCTTCAACGATCTCGAGGGTGGCATGGGCGGGGCGGTGGCCGTTTTGTCAGCGCAGGTTGATGACCTGACCAAAACCCTTCGGGCGGCGCAATCAACGGCGACCGATTCTACCCGCTCGCTTGAGGCGCTGACACAGCGCGCCGAGACCGTTGCAAAGCAGCTTGAGCTGATGATGGCCTCGATGCACGACCTGCCGGAACCGCCCCGGCCCGCACAGGCCCCGCGCGCAGCCCCGCCGGCAGATCCAGTTCCCGGCCCGGTGTTCAAGCGCCACCAGGACATGGAGCAAGAAGTGGCACGATGACCCAGACCAAAAAGAAACCAATCCGCAAGCGGCGGGCGCCAGGGCGCGGCGCCCTCTTCATGATCACCAGCCTCCTGATCGGCTCGGCCATCATTCGATTGGGCGATGGTGCAGGCCAGGCCTATGCCCGGTCATCCCAGGCACAGGAAAATACGAGCGCATCCCATACGCCGTCCACGTCCTGCGAGACGCCCGACGACCTTCAGCTCTTACTGACCGCCTTTCAGGAGCGTGAGGCGCGCCTGAAAGACCAGGAAAGCGCCCTGAGCGATCGCATGCAGGCCCTGCGCGTGGCAGATCAGGAAATCGACCGCAAGCTTGCGGCACTAACCGAGGCGGAAGAGGCGTTGCGCCAGACAATTGCATTGGCTGATTCGGCGGCCGAGGACGATCTGACGCGTCTCACCAAAGTCTATGAAAGCATGAAGCCAAAACAGGCCGCAGCCCTGTTTGAGGAAATGGACCCGCGATTTGCAGCAGGGTTTCTCGCCCGCATGCGCCCCGAAAGCGCCGCCGCCGTCATGGCGGGTCTAAGCCCCGGTGCGGCCCACATGTTCAGCGTTGTCATGGCCGGGCGAAATGCGAACGTCCCGAACGAATAAATCGCAAATACTCAGGGTTTCTTAACCCGGCCCTGTCAGTTTCATCACAACTATTTGTGACGGAGAAAACTATGATTGGTATCATTGGCATTGTGGTCATTTTCGTCATGGTCTTTGGCGGCTATATTGCCGCCGGGGGCAAACTTGGCATCATCCTCAAGGCCTTGCCTTTCGAGTTGATGATGATTGGCGGCGCAGCGGTTGGCGCCTTCCTGATAAGCAATGACGGCCCGGCGATCAAACACACTCTCAAAGACCTGAGCAAGGTGTTCAAGGGCCCAAAATGGAAAGCCGAGGATTACCGCGATCTGCTATGCCTTCTGTTTGAGCTTATTCGCCTTGGTCGCCAGAATCCGGTGGCCATTGAGGAACATATCGAGGCCCCGGATGACTCGTCGATTTTCGGAAAATATCCGAAAATTCTGACGGACAAGGAAGCGGTCGCACTGATCAGTGACACGTTGCGCTCTGCCTCTATGAATTATGACGACCCTCACCAGGTCGAGGAAATCCTGGAAAAGCGGATGGAGGCAAGCCAACACCATGCCCAGCATTCCAGCCACGCCTTGCAGACAATGGCCGACGGCCTGCCCGCTCTTGGGATCGTGGCGGCTGTTCTTGGGGTTATCAAAACCATGGCCGCCATTGACCAACCACCTGAAATTCTTGGAAAAATGATCGGTGGCGCACTTGTGGGTACGTTTCTGGGTGTGTTCCTGTCCTACGGACTCGTTGGGCCCTTCGCGGCAAAGGTCAAGGATGTGGTGGATGAGGATGCTCAGTTTTACAAACTCATCCGTGAGGTTCTTGTCGCAAACCTGCACAACCATGCCACAAATATCTGTATCGAGGTCGGCCGCCAGAATACGCCGCAACACAATCGGCCAAGCTTCAACGAACTGGAAGAGGCGCTTAAAGGCGTCAAGCAGGACGCCGCATGATCACGCGCGCGATTGGCTTTTTCTTTCTCCTTGTCTTTGCTCAAGCGGGTCTTGCCCAGACAATCGAGGTTCGCTCGGGGGATCACGACGATTTTACACGGCTTGTTCTAAATCTGCCGGAACGACTTGAATGGACGAGCGAGACCAGCGCGAATGGCGTCTCAGTGGTCTTTCCCAACGGCAAGCTGGTGTTTGATACAAGTAAAGTGTTCGACCGCATAAGCCGCGACCGGCTCAAGGAAATCTCGGCTCCTGCGGGCGCCGCGCGCCTTGATCTCGCGTTTGATTGCGAGTGTACGATTCGTCCTTTCTGGAATGACCGGACAATGCTTGTGATCGATATTGCCGAAAGCGCCTCCAAGCCGACCCCGATCCCCCAACCCGCGCACGCATCTGCCAGACCAAACCAAAATATGACCAGAAACGCCCCGATGAAACAGAAAACGGTTTCCGCTGCCGCTACCATGTTGAGCGAACATCTCGACAACAGCCTTGGAATACCCATCGGCAATGTTGTGGCTACTCCTGCTGCTCGACTTCAGGCTCCTGAGCCAGCGACACCTGGTCTAAATCTGCCCCGTATGCAGGAAGAATTGTTGAATAATCTGGCGCGCGCCGCCAGCCAGGGGCTCTTGACGCCAAGACGCGGTGCAAAGACGCGCCGCGCCGCAGCAACAGGCGCGCCAATACCGGATCCGGAAGAATCCACCGAGCCCGAACCTGCCAAAGTGGTGCCAACGCCCCTATCCGCCAATCTGAACCTGCATGCGCAATCCAGCATTGATCGAGAGATGCGCACTCATTTCAAGGGAAAGTTCTCTCTTTCGGGTCATGCCGACTGTACCAACGACAACCTGATAGACATTCCTGCCTGGGGTACAGAAGCCACTTTTCATACGCAGGTCGGCGCATTGAGCGGCCGATTGCTAGGCGAATTTGACACGCCTGACAGAGCCGTCGCGCTAGAACTGGCCCGCCTATACGCATATTTCGGCTTTGGCCATGAAATGCGCCAAGTCCTGAGCTTTGTCGAGACAGATGACTCCGGCACGGATGTCCTTAGGGAAATGTCCGTAATCTTCGATGAGGGCCATGCGCCGCCTGGGTCTTTGTTCGCTGGCCAGTTGGGATGTGACAACGCATCGGCGCTTTGGGCGGCCCTGTCTTACGAAACACTTCCGCAGGATACGGCCATTGACCTAGACGCTATTCAGCGCGGTTTTGCCGCCCTTCCGCGGCATCTTCGTCGATACCTTGGCCCGCTCTTGTCGACCAAATTGACGCGCGTCGGCCATGTGGAAACGGCAAACCAGATTTTGCGGATCATAGACCGGATTCAAACAGACGAAGCCCCAGCCGCATCCATGGCACGCGCCGAATTGGCTCAGGCCGAGGGCGAGCCAAGACGTGCCGAGGCCGCGCTTGAAACTGTCGCTGAAAGCAACTCGGAACCATCCGCCGATGCTGTGCTGAAATTGATCAACCAAAAGCTGGATGCCCAGCAGGGGATCTCATTCGATCTGGCCCAGCTGGCGGGGGCCTATGCGCAAGAAAACCGTGGCGCGCCATTGGGTCAGGATCTGGCGCAGGCCTATCTTTCAGCGCTTGCCGCATCGGGGGCATTTGAGCAATCCTATGCTGAATTTGACCGCCTTCTGCCCGATCTGGCCCCCCAACACGAGCAACCTGTGCGCGAGAGTTTGATAGCGCACCTTACTGAAAGCGCCGATACAATCGACTTTTTGCGTTACACTCTTGCAGGGCGCGCAGGCGATCCCACAAATCTCAAACCGGAAACCGCCTCTGCCATTGCAAGGCGTCTTTTGGAGAACGGGTTTGAAACTGCTGCGCTCGGCTTTGTAGCGCGCCCGTCGGCAGGGCTGAATGGGCGACCACAACGCCTTTTGCGCGCGGAAATTGCCCTTGCTCAGAATCGCTCACGCCAGGCTGAAATCGAGCTCATCGGCATTAACGGACCAGACGCGGATGCTTTGCGGGCGCAAGCGCTTGAACAGGCAGGCGAGCACCGCGCCGCATCCGAATTCTTCATGGCAAGTGATCAACCAAAAGAGGCCGAAAAAGCCGCTTGGATGGCCGGGGATTGGGATCAGGTTGGCACATCGGATGAACCGGTTTTACAGGATGTCGCACGCCTGATGCAGGCGGTTGCCACGACAAAGGACCCCCAAGTCACTGGCGTCTTGGCCCAGAACCGCAAGTTGCTCGAAGAAAGCGCCAAGGCGCGCAAAACCCTTGAAAACCTTCTTGAGGCCAAGCCTGGGCCGCAGGGGTGATCATTCTTTTTCAAAGTTACCAAATCTAAAGACCCGATAGGTAATCATCGGTCAACCACGGCGGAATGCCTTGGCATGGAAGGGAAAATACCTTGCGATCGATAAAATTGACCGCTTCGATTCATCGCGGGGATCGCCAGAACTTCGATCCGGCGATTCCGACAACGTGGCGCGGCACGCGCGCCAGACCTCCAGGTTTTTTGCAGGCAATCCTGATCGCTCTGGTGTTTTCCGGTCCGTCTCATGCCACGACGGCGACACGGATCTGTGATGCTGCAGCACACCAGGTGGCCGAGGAAACGAATGTGCCGCTCTCCGTCCTGCGGTCGATCACCCGCACCGAAACAGGGCGCGCGCGCAATGGCCAGCTGCAACCCTGGCCATGGACCGTCAACATGGAAGGCAAAGGCCATTGGTTCGAGACCGAAGATGCCGCACGCGCCTATGTCTTCAAGGAGTTCAGGCGCGGCGCGCGCAGTTTTGATGTTGGCTGCTTCCAGATCAACTTCAAATGGCATGGCGAAAATTTCAGCTCGATCGACCAGATGTTCGACCCGGTAGAAAACGCACGCTACGCAGCGCAGTTTCTTGCCCAATTGCATAGCGAGACCGGGGATTGGTCCAGAGCCGCCGGGGCCTTTCATTCCCGCACCCCGAAATACGCCGAAAAATACAGGGCGCGCTTTGACAAGATCCGCCAGAGCCTGACAGATGCCCCCGAAACCGCGCCACGCTTGGCAAGCATGCGATCCGAAACGCCCGACCCCAAACCCGAGAACAATTTCCCTCTGCTACGGCAAACGCAGGCCCGCCGCGCCATCGGCTCTTTGGTGCCTTTGGGGCAAACCGCCGGGCGGTCCCTGATCGCACCTGGCCCGGTCATGAATGGATCCTGACCCATGAAAAACCTGTCCGTCGCTGACGTTTTCCAACCCACGGTTCTTTTGGCGTTGGCGCTGATGGCGATCATCGTGATGATGATCCTGCCGGTGCCGTCCTGGATGCTTGACGTGGGCTTGGCAGCCTCCTTCGCGCTTGCAATCCTGATCTTCACGATCACGCTGTTCATTGAAAGACCACTCGATTTCTCGGCCTTTCCGACAATATTGCTGGCATCCCTGATGCTTCGGTTGTCGCTCAATGTGTCATCAACGAAACTCATCATCGGTCAGGGCCATACCGGCACCGGCGCCGCAGGCGAGGTCATAGAAGGCTTTGCCAATTTCATCATGGGCGGCAGCGTCTTTCTTGGGCTCGTGGTGTTTGGCGTCTTGCTCATTGTCAACTTCATGGTCATCACCAAGGGGGCGGCGCGCATGGCAGAGGTTGGCGCGCGCTTTGCACTTGACGGAATGCCCGGCAAGCAAATGGCGATCGACAGCGACATGTCCGCCGGCGCCATTGATCACCATCAGGCCAAAGAACGCCGTGAGCGCGAACAACAGGAAACGACATTTTTCGGATCGCTCGACGGGGCTTCAAAGTTCGTCAAGGGCGACGCCATGGCGGGGCTTTTGATCACCTTGCTCAACCTGGTGATGGGGCTAATCATGGGCGTGGTCGTGCATGACATGCCCCTCAGTCAAGCCTTTGAAACCTATACGATCCTGACCGTCGGCGACGGGCTTGTGACACAGATTCCGGCGGTGGTCATCTCGATTGCTTCGGCACTTTTGCTGGCGCGCGGCGGCGCGCATGGGGCCACCGATCTTGCCCTGACGGCACAGCTTGGGCGCCACCCCGCCGCCTTGGCAACGGTTGCCTTTTTGATGGTCATGTTCGCGCTGGTTCCGGGCTTGCCATTCATCCCTTTCATAATCGGCGGGCTTGGTCTTGGTGCCTTGGCCTTTGTCAGTTACCGCAGCCAAAAAACACAAGAGCATCCCAGGACGAGCGAGGAAAAACCCGTGTCGGCGCCGGAAAAGTCCATGGGAGATATCCTTGAACTGGACGATATCCATGTCGAATTCGCGCCGGACCTTGTTAACATGGTGCTTGATCCCGGCATTGGCCTTGACGCGCGTATCGCCAATATGCGTCGCTATGTGGCGACAAATTTCGGCGTCATCCTGCCTGAAATACGGCTCACCGACGATCCGGGGATGGCCGTGGGTAGTTACGTGATTCGGTTACAGGGGGTTGAACAGGCCCACGCCGTTTTGAGGCCCGATTATGTTCTGGCCCTTGATCCAGACCATTACCCCGCCCTTCCATCCGGCGAAAATGTAAAAGAGCCTGTCTATGGGGCACCCGCGCGATGGATTTCAGCCACAGAGCAGGACAAGGCGGCCTTGGGCGGCACCACTCTGGTGGCCCCGACAGAGGTGCTTGCCACCCATCTGCTCGAAGTGATCCGCAGGAACCTGAGCCGCTTGTTAACCATGAAGGCGATGCGTCGGCTGCTGGATGAAATGGTTAACCTGACCGACCGCACCCGCGCCGAGGCCAACCGCAAACTTTTGGACGAGATGATCCCGGACCGGGTTCCGGCGGACCTGTTGCACAACATCTTGCGCCTTTTGCTGGCCGAACAAGTCTCGATCCGCAACCTGCCGCTGATCCTTGAGGCCACCGCAGAAGGCCGCCAGATTCACGCACAACCCGAGGCGATCTGCGAACATGTGCGCCAGCGCCTTGGATTTCAGCTTGTGGCCAATCTGCAACGACCGGACGGGACGCTGCCGCTTATTCAATTGGCGCCGGAATGGGAGGATACGTTTTCAACCTATCAGATTGACGGCGAACGCGGGCGCCTTGACGTGGCATTGCCACCTGAATTGTTCAACGCTCTGACCGGCGCCGTGGCCGAACAGGTCAGCCGGGCCAGTGAACAAGGTATCGCCCCCGCGATTATCACCTCGACCGCACGGCGGCGGTTCCTGCGCACGGTTCTCTCGGCGAAAAACATCACCGCGCCGGTTCTGTCCTTTGAAGAAATTGGAATCGACGCAAGGCCCGCCCTTGTCGGGATGGTTGCCGCATGAACGGAGTGCCGGAAATCTTGCAGTTTTCGCAGGATTTCCTGTTCCTGAATTTCATCGTCTTTCTGCGGGTCGGACCGATCATTGCCCTGTTTCCCGGCTTTGGCGAAGAAACAGTGTCGATCCGGATCAAGTTGACGCTGGCATTGGCATTTACCCTGATCGTGGCGCCTGCGGTGGGGCCTGATCTGGCCGCCACGCTTCAAAATCCGCCGCACATCATGCGCCTTATCCTGGCAGAAACGGCGATCGGCCTGTTGATGGGGATCGGCATACGGCTTTTCCTGTTGGCCTTGCAAACGGCGGGGTCGATCGCGGCGCAATCCACATCGCTGTCCCAAATTCTTGGCGGCGCCAGCATTACGCCCCTGCCAGCGATGGGTCATGTCCTTGTGACCGGTGCGATTGCGCTTGCCATGATCCTTGATCTTCATGTCCGTCTGGCAGAAATGGCCGTGCTGAGTTATCGCGTTTTCCCGGTGGCCCAACTGCCCGAGGCCGCGATCCTGTCGCAATGGGGTGTGCGCCAGGTGGCCAATGCCTTTGCCTTTGCCTTTACCCTGTCTGCGCCTTTTGTGCTTGTTTCGGTTCTCTACAACCTCACGCTCGGGATCATCAACCGCGCGATGCCACAATTGATGGTGGTCTTTGTCGGCGCGCCCGCGATCACGGCAACGGGGCTTTTCATGCTCATGTTGCTGGCGCCGATGATGCTTTCGATCTGGGTTGAGGCCTTGCATGGCTTTATGGCCAACCCATTCGGGGGCGGATAATGGCCGGACCCGACGACGATAGTGAAAAGTCCCACGAGGCGACCCAACACAAGCTTGACGAGGCTCGCAAGAAAGGCGAACTGGCGCGTTCGGCCGATCTGAATACGGCCGGATCCTATGGCGGGTTCCTTCTGGCCGCGCTGACAGCAGGGGCAGCATCGGTGGAACAGGTCAGCTCTGGCCTGATGGTGCTGATTGATCAGCCTACACGCCTCGCCGCCCAGGTTTTTTCGGATGGGGCCGCCGGCCCGGCCCTTGGCGGGCTATTGGGCACGGTGACCCTTGGTCTGGCCGTATGGTTCTTGATGCCCGCAGTGGCCGCCCTTTTGTCTGTTCTTGCCCAACGGAGCTTTGTGATCGCCCCAAGCAAGCTTGAGCCGAAACTCTCGCGGATAAACCCGATTGATAACGCAAAGAACAAATACGGCCCCTCAGGCCTTTTTGAATTTGCCAAAAGCTTTGTGAAACTGGTGCTCTACTGCGCGCTTTTAGGCACGTTCCTTACCTATCGCATGTCCGATATGGCCGGCTCGCTTCAGGGAGAACCGAGGATCATCGGCGCCTTGATGGCGCAGGTGATCATCGAGTTCATGCTGGTGGTTCTGCTGATCGCGCTGGCGATCGGCGCCGTCGATTTCTTGTGGCAGCACTTTGATCACCTGCGTCAACAGCGGATGTCGCACAAGGAAATCCAGGACGAGCACAAGCAAAACGAAGGCGATCCGCATATGAAACAGCAGCGCCGCCAGCGTGGCATGGAAATCGCGGCACAGCACATGATGGCGGATGTTCCAAAAGCGGACGTGGTGATCGTGAACCCGACCCACTATGCCGTGGCCCTGAAATGGGATCGCACCCCGGGGTCTGCGCCGGTCTGCGTGGCAAAGGGCGTGGATCATGTGGCCCTCGCCATTCGCGATCTGGCCTTTGAAAAGGGCGTCCCCGTTCGCCAGGATCCCCCAACCGCGCGGGCATTACATGCCAGCACCGAGATCGGCCAGGAAATCGACACGTCGCATTATCGCGCAGTGGCCGCGGCCATCCGGTTTTCCGACAGCATGCGCCGCAAAGCCCGGAGCTTTGGATGAGCCAGACACTTTCAGACCTCACGAAACTGACCGAAGCGCTTTATCAGGCCGAAACCGCCAAGATGAAGGATCTGCTCTCGCAAGAGGCCAGGTTACGGCAGGATCTGGCCCAACTGGAAGAGTATCGGCGCAGCAATCGCGATCTGCCCGAGACCGACCTGCAAGGCGTACGCCAGATCGGCGCCGACCTTTTATGGCAAGGCTGGGTCGGGCGCAACAAGGCCGAGCTTCAGTCAGACTTGGCGCGCGTTCTCGGGCGCAAGGGCCAGATGATCGGCCACTTGCGCCGCGCCTTTGGCAAGCATCAGGCGGCCACCCGGATGCTTGCGGATGACACACATGCAAACGCGAAAAAGGCCCTCACGCGGCGTGAGGACATGCTGGCCAACCTGGCCCTCTTGAAACAGATTGAAGATCGCTAGGCGCGCGGACCAGGGCATCTTCGCCCGGTTCGCGCGTGAGGTATCAAACGTCTTGTCGTGCAATTTCGGTAATCAAGACACTGTTCGCCGCGCCGCCGACCACGCGTTTTGCGACCTCGCCAAGGGACATGCGCAGCACATCCATATTGTTCGCACTGGTAAACTCGCCGTCGAACCCACCCATATTGGCATGATCGAACAAGACCTGCAAAAACCCGTCACGCAACTTGGGTTCGCGCGCATAGACAGTGTCCGAGGCCTCTGGTGTCACCTCGACGCTAATCGACATGACGACCATCGCGGTCACCCTCTGATCGTGGACAATGGGAACCACGAATTGATTATTGAGCTTGATATATTCCAGGGCCTCGGTCGCAATGTCGATGCCATGATCCGTCGGCGCGCCATGGGCTTTGTCAGCCGTTTCCAGATCCCCACAGGGATGGATTTCCACCACCTCTACGGGTGCCGGTTTAAGCATGATGCCCGCCCCGACACCGCCACCGATACCAACAAGCGCCAAAAGCACGGGAAAAAGTTTCTTGATCATCTGACCCTCATGAATTGTATGCTTTAAAACGGCAGGACGGCATCCAGAATCTGCTGACCTATCCGGGGTTGTTGCACATCGGTGATCTGACCCCGACCACCATAGGAAATGCGCGCTGCGGCGATCTTGTCATAGGTGATTTCATTCTGCCGCGAGATATCCTCGGGGCGCACATATCCGGTCACCATAAGCTCGCGCAGCTCGAAATTCACCCGCACCTCTTGCGATCCCTGAATCTCCAGAACGCCATTGGGCAGAACCTGCATTACCGTTGCCGCAACCCGAAGTGTAAGCTCTTCGCTCCGGCTTACGCTGCCATCACCGCCTGATTGACTGGACGAATTCAAACCCACCGCCCGGTCAAAGCTTGCGCCATCGGGTAAAATCGGAGCAAGCCGTTGAGGCAGGCCAAGAAGGTCGGGGACCGCCAGGTTTTCAGATCCGCTGCGTGACCGCGAGGTCGAATTCGAAATCTGCGCCTCTTCGTCGATCTCGATCACCACCGTCAGGATATCCCCACGCTTGGCCGCACGGCGATCTCCCAAAAGCGACTGCTTTCCCCCGCTCCAGAGCGAGGCGCGGGAGAGCGGATTTTCCGTCTGAGTGGTCAGCGGCAGGCCCGGCTGGAACATTGCAACATGTTCGGTCGAGTTTTGCGTGGGAGTGAAGCTGGGGGGCTTGCCAACATGGTCAAACCGGGCGCAGGCACCAAGAACCAGCATCACACCAATCCCGACTGTAAGAATACGCTTGGACATCATCATTCCTATTGTGAAACTAAAATCTGACCGTCACGCGTCACCCGACCCGAGACAGTGGCGCGCGAGGTCAGATTCATCACGCGCACATATTCGCCAACCCCCGCCCGAGAGAGCGATCGCCCCTCGGTTACGATCTGAAGACCGTTTGCTGCATAAATCAGCGGCACCACCTGATTACGCTCGATCACGGCGGGCGCACCAACATCCGAGGCGCGCACCGGACGGCCGGCATAGAGCGACACCTGCGCCTCTTGTCCGATCAGATCATGCAGGGTGACATCGCTGGTGCCGCTACCGGGTTTGAGCAACAGGTCGCCCGCCTCGATGATCTCTTGGGCGCGGATGGTGCGCGCGGCAACGATCATGTCGGCCAGCACGGGCAAAGGCACCGAAACCAGAGCAAGAAGGACAAAAATCCGCATCACCGCACCTGAACCGTCGCGCTCAGCATTTGATCGGCGGCCGTGATCACCTTTGCATTCAATTCGTACCCGCGCTGTGCCTCGATCAGCTCGGTAATCTCGCGGACCGGATCGACAGAGCTATCCTCAAGATAGCCCTGGCGGAATGTGCCCAACCCGTCCTCGCCTGCGGTGGTCACATTGGCCGGACCAGAGGCCTCAGTTTCGGTGAAAAGATTGCTGCCGATCGCCTCCAGCCCTTTGGGGTTGGTAAACCCGGCAAGATTAAGCTGGCCCAGCGATTGCGCTTCGGCGGTGTCCTGGAAAAACCCGAAAACCTCACCTTCGGCATTGATCGAAATGCTACGGGCATCCTCGGGGATGGTGATTTCCGGGGCAACCGGAAAGCCGTCTGAGGTCACGATAAGGCCCTCTGCCGACTGCTTGAGCCCCCCATCGCGGGTATAGCCCGACTGCCCCGAGGGCAGCGTCACCTCAAGATAGCCATTGCCGTCAATCGCCACGTCAAGATCGCCGTTGGTCGCCGAAAGCGAGCCTTGCGCAAGATTGACCGACACCGCCGAAGGGCGCACGCCAAGCCCGAGTTGAACCCCGGTGGGCAAAACCGTGCCATCGGCGGCATTGATCGTGCCCGCACGGCTAAGTTGTTGATAATGAAGGTCGGAAAATTCGGCGCGCCGGGCATTATAGCCCGTGGTCGACATATTCGCGAGGTTGTTCGAAATCGTCTCGACCCGCATCTGCTGGGCGGCCATTCCGGTGGCGGCAATCTTGAGAGCACGCATATCGGTCTCCTTGGGTTAGCGGGTAAGTGTGTCAAGCGCGGACATCACGCGCTCATTCTCGGTTTCCAGAAAGCTTTGGCCCATTTCATAGGCACGCTGGACCTCAATCATGCGGGTGATCTGGCTGATCGGATCGACATTGGCGTTCTCAAGAAAGCCCTGCAAAATGCGCGGGTTTTCAACGGGGTCAAAGCCACCATCGGCCCGAAACATCACACCGTCTTCGCGGATCATGTCATTTTGATCGAGCGGCTGAACCAGGCCGATCTGTGACAGGGGGCGGCCATCGCTGCTCAGAGTGCCATCAGGCGACAAGCCGACATTGCGCGCGTCGGGCGGCACGAAAACCGGCGCGCCGCCCGCATCAAGCACGCGAAACCCGTCATTGGTCACAAGGTCACCCTCGCCAGAAAGCGCAAAGTTTCCCGCCCTGGTCAGCCGCTCGCCCGAGGGCGTTTCAATGAGAAAAAAGCCATCCCCCTCGATCGCCATGTCAAGCGTGCCGCCGGTCTGGGTCAGGGTGCCCTGCACCATCGAGGTGTTGCGCACATTGCCGCGCGCCATCGACAACGATTCACCGCCTTCGACCTTTTGGACGTATTCGGAAAAAATCAGCCCCTCCTGGCGATAGCCGGTGGTGGCCGCATTGGCGATGTTATTGGCCACCACCTGCATTTCGCGCAAAAGCCCGGATTGGCGGGTCAGGGTCGTGTAACCTGCGTTTTCCATATCAGCCTCCTATTATCAGTGGGATCAGCCGGTCTTGAAAGAACGTCACCAGCGTCTGGGTCATAAAGCCCATGGACAGCCAGAAAACGGCGATGATCGCGGCAAGTTTCGGCACAAAAGTCAGGGTCATTTCCTGGATCGAGGTCAGCGCCTGAAACAGGCCCACGATCAACCCTGCGAGCAAGGCAACGGTCAGGATCGGAAACGATATGATGACCGCAATCCAAAGCCCTTCGCGCAGGGTGTCGAAAAAGAGAACCTCATCCAGCATCGGATCAGACAGGCATACGCAGGATTTCCTGATAGGCCTCGACCACGCGGTCGCGCACCGTCACGGCGGTTTCAACCGCAAGTTCGGTCTGCGCCAGGGCTTGAACAAGGGCATGCGGATCGGCTTTGCCGGTCACCGCCGCCTTGGCGGTATCCTCGCCCTCTTTTAGGGTGGCGGCAAAGTCGCGAGCGAGGTCCTGAAAGGCCTCGCCCGCCCCGCCCTGACCGGACAGAGCCTCGGTCGCGGGGCGAGAGGCTGCATATTTCTGAACAGCATTAAGAGCAGTGATATCCATTCTGGATCTCCTTTTATCGGCTTAATTTTATCGACGTAGCAGGTCCATCAAGCTTGCCGACATTTGCCGGGCCTGATCGAACATCTTCAAATTGGCCTCATAGCTGCGCTGCGCTTCGCGCGCGTCAGCGATCTCGATCATCAGATCGACATTCGAGCCCTGGTAATGGCCGGTTTCATCGGCCAATGGGTGGCTGGGGTCATAAACCTGTTCCAGCTCGCGGCGGTCCAGGTTGACGCGACCGGTTTCAACCCGGCCGGAGGCATCTGGGCCGCCAAATTCCGTCTCGAAGGACACAGTCTTGCGCCGGTATCCGGGCGTATCGGCATTGGCGATGTTCTCGGACACATGGCGCAGGCGTTGCGCTTGGGCCTTGAGACCGCTTGCCGAAACGGACAGTGAATTGGAAAAATCGCTCATACCCGTGCCTCCTATCGACGACCAAGTGCCGAGCGAAGAACGCCCAACGAGGATTTATAGATTGCAAGGGCGCGGTCATGCTGGCGTTTGACATCAACCGCCTTAAGCATCTCTGTTTCCAGCGACACCGAATTGCCATTGGGATCAGAGACGGTATTCGTATCCACCAGCGGATCGAAAGTGATTGCACCCGTCTCACCAAACAGGTGCCCGGCACGGGTGGCGCGTGGCGCATAGGAAGCCTCACCGCCCTCATAAAGCGCCTGAAATGGTTTTATGTCCCGCGCCGCATAGCCGGGTGTATCCGCATTCGCCATGTTTTGGGCAACAAGCGACTGGCGTGCGCCAGCATGCACCGCCATTGCCTGTGCCATACGAAAGATTTCAATTTTTTCAAACATCGGGGCTTCTCCCTCGATTAACCTCAATCAAGGCTTAACCCTGAATCCTTTAGAAATTGTTTTCAGGAAATGATTGGAGCGGCCGATGAACAGAAACAGCCTCGAAAGCCTTCAGGCCGAAATCTCTTCGCTAAAGGCGGTGCGCACAGTGGGGCGCGTATCAGCGGTGCAAGGCAATACGCTGCGCGTAAGTGGGCTTTCGGCCTCGGCCTGCCTGGGGGACAGGGTGCGCATCCGAACCCGCGCGGGGGCTGTTCTGACCGGTGAGGTGCTTCAGCTGGAAACCGCCTCGCTTTTGATTTTGCCTGATTCGGCGCCCGAAGGTGTGGCGCTTGGCGATCGTGTTCTTTTGCTCGATGCCGCCACAATCGCCCCCACCGCAAGCTGGATTGGTAGAATCATTGACCCTTTTGGCGAACCTTTGGATGGTCGCCCGCTTTTGCGTGGCCCCGAACCGCGCGCCTTGCGCGCCGATCCGCCCGCCCCCGCGCGGCGCCGCGCCCTTGGCGCGCGCCTTGAAACCGGCATGGCGGCCTTCAATACGGTGCTGCCGATTGTACGGGGGCAACGGGTGGGTCTTTTTGCAGGCTCGGGCGTTGGAAAATCCATGCTGCTTGGGCATATGGCGCGCAACATGCAGGCCGATGTCGTGGTCATTGCCCTGATCGGCGAGCGCGGTCGCGAATTGCGCGAATTCGTTGAAAACGTGCTTGGCCCGGAAGGGATGAAGCGCGCGGTAATCGTGGCCGCCACATCTGACCGCTCACCGCTGATTCGGCGGCGCTGTGCCTGGGCCGCGATGAGTGTCGCAGAATATTTCCGCGATCAGGGGCTACAGGTGCTGTTTCTCGCCGATTCGATTACCCGCTTTGCCGAGGCCCACCGCGAGGTGGCCACCGCAGCCGGTGAAATGCCCGCACTGCGCGGATTTCCGGCATCAACCGCGCATATGATCATGTCGCTTTGCGAACGCGCCGGACCCGGCGAATCAGAGGCCGGGGATATAACGGCCCTTTTGACTGTTCTCGTTGCCGGGTCGGACATGGAAGAACCGATTGCGGATATCCTGCGCGGCGTGCTGGATGGGCATGTGGTACTTGATCGCCAAATCGCGGAACGCGGGCGCTATCCGGCGATTGATCTATTGCGGTCCGTGTCGCGAAGTTTGCCGCACGCAGCAAGTGCCGAGGAAAATGCACTTATCAAACGTGCCCGTGGATTACTCGGAAGCTATGCAAGATCCGAAACCATGGTCAAAGCCGGTCTTTATGTCGATGGCAGCGATCCTGAATTGGATCAAGCCATCAAGATTTGGGGCGAACTTGACGGCTTTCTTGCAGAAGAAGAATCAGTTTCATCGCAAAATAGCTTTGCGCGCCTCGCTGTCCTGTTGCGCCGTGCCGGTGGCGGAAGGGCAACCACCGCTCAAACATCTGCTAGAACGGAAACGCGCCCTTCAAGCCAACCGACACGTCGCCCGCAATAGAGCCCAAAGCAATCCACCCTCGCCGCCAAGTCACGGCACAGGCCGCCGTTCTCTGTCTTTCGGAAAGACTTCGCGGCTCTGCTCGCCTTGCATCTTGCGCCATGCAAAAGCTGTCACATCAAGGCGTAAATGCCCGACTAACGGGAAAAAAGTCGCGGCGCTGACTGCAAAAGGATGAGCGCGATTGATCCAGACGACTGCACCGCAAAACTGTCTATCTGATCGCGCAACAGGAACCGTTGGATCAGCCGCTCTTGCACCTCCGGATCAACAAGTTCCGAGGGATCTGACATATTAAGCTGACTTGAAGCGCGGGATTTGAAAATTTCCAGCTGACGGTCCAGATCAAGCTGTGCGAAATTCGCCGGCATGCCCAGGGCCACATCAAAAACCTGTCGCAGCGGTGGATTGCCCAGGATTCGAAACCACTTGGTGTCTATGGTCGCATCATCAGAAGCCACATCGCCCAATTCCCGCCTCGCGTTCATGGCAAGACGCAACGATTCATCCTGATCGCCAACCGCGACCTCGAATTCTCTGGCCCGGAACTTGGCCGTGATTTCAGATCCAAACGTCAAGAGTTGCGTTCGCGGAATCGGCCTATCCTTAAAGGCAAAGGCATCGGTCAACTGCTTGTAACGCTCATCCGTTAGCCGATTGGCCAAGGCGTCCTCGTCGGCGGTACCCTCTTCCAGAATTTCGCGGATGAAGGCCCGGTTGTTTATGTCATCCTGCAGGCCAAACGCACCCAGCGCCACGCGCATGAGACGGCGATCAGACACCAGGTCTTCAGGCGTCTTCACCTTACCGATATTCTGCTCGAAATACTCGGTATCGCGCACAATGAGCGGGTCTTTGTTGAAAAGCTCTGTCTGGCGGTCCAGCGTTCGGTTCAACAATGACCAGCCAGCAAGACCGCCAAAAGGAAGGACCGGCTGAAAGATCATGACGTGCGATGCGCCAAAAGGCGATCCTCGCGAGGCAAAAGCGCACGCAGAGATTTCAAACACTGATAGTGTTCATCCGCCAGAAGCGCCTCTGTTGCGCGGGCCAGGTGAATCCGGCTGTCAGGGTCGCGCAACACCTGACTCAGCTCCTCGATCCGGCGCAAGAGTTGCAGGCGCGCCTCTTCCGGGGCGCAATCACCCGATAGCACAAGCTGCGCCGCATAACAGACCCGACGCACCGGTGTGGTTGCCTCTTCGGGGTGAATGGCGTCGCGAAGACGCAGTATATTGGCATTCGGGGTCATGATCGACAACCGTGACCGTCGATCACCATTTTCAATCACCGCACCATTGATCAGAACCCGTTCCTTTGGGCTTAATTTCAAAACGAGACCGCTCATTTCATTTTCTTTCTGTCACTCAGGCCACTCATCACAGCCGTGTTGATGTCGACCAAGGCGTTGATGTCCGCCTCGCCGTTCAAGACTTTGCTGCTATGGAGTTGGGTGAACTCTGCAAGATAGAGAATTCGGGCACGCAAATCCGCCGGCAGCTTGTTTTCAACATCTCTCACGTCAACTGCAAGCGCGATCCAGAGGCGCCGATTGTCGTGAATCGCCGAGGCGAGGGCGGTCATGCTTTCTCGTCCTGCACCCCCTGCCGCCGTCAATCTGTGTGTAATACGGGCGAAGGCATCGTATTCGATGCTGCGTGGGCTGCGAATGGTCTCGGCCTGAGATCGATAGGCGTTTTGCGCTCTGAGTGTCGCGTTCACGGCGTGTCCTTCCGGGGATATGGATTCTGCTATGTCGGGCGGCGGATCAGGGGCGCCCGAAAGGCGCCCCTGCTGTTTTTACCGGAACAACGACAGAACCGACTGCGGCGCCTGGTTGGCGATCGACAGCGACTGGGTTGCCAACTGCTGCTGAACCTGAAGGGCCTGCAGACGTGCAGATGCGGCTTCCATATCCGTATCAACCAGGGCGCCGATCCCCGAGGTGATCGCATCGGTGACTTTGCCGACGAACGACCCCTGATCGCTGATCCGCTTGGCCGAAGAGCCAAGATCAGCGGCGGCATCGACAGCGGTCTGGATATGCGCTTCAAGCGCGGCAACCGAAGTTGTCGCAGCAGCAGCACTTGAAACATCAACGTCAGCAAGAATATTGGCCGCCAGGATCGGGCTGTTGGCCGTTGCTGCCGTCGCGCCGCCCAGAAGACCGGTTTCAAGGTCCTGGGACGCCACAGTAATGGTCGAGGTGAACACGTCATTTGCCGCATCACGGTCGATAGACGCCAGCACCTCAAGATCGGTACCCGCTGCATCAAGCAGGTTGGTCCCGTTGAATTGCGAACCACGAATGATCGAGCCGATCTGCTCTTTGAGCGAATCAACATCGGCCGTGATCTTGGTGTGGTCCACATTGTCGCCGGTTGCAGCAACCACTTTTTCCTTCATTTCATTCAGAAGGTTGGTGATCTGCTCAGCGCCGGCAGAGGCCACCGCTGTGGTCGACTCCCCAAGCGAAAGCGCGCTTGATACCGCCTTGAAGCCGCTGACATCGGATTCCATGACTTTGGAAATGGCGAAGATGGCCGAATTGTCTTTGGCCGTCGCAACCGCTTTACCGGTTGAAATCATATCCGTGGTCTTGGCAAGGTTGGCGTTGACCGATTTGAGGGTCTGCAGAGCCACCATGGCGCTGTTGTTTGTCAGAATGCTGGACATAGCATTTTCCTTTTAGATTGGCGATTTCCGCCAGTTTCATGTCCCGCTCCCGTCGCGGAAGCGGCCTAAGCTGTCTTTCTGACATTTGCAGCGTTCGGTAAGTTTCCGGGCTGCGCCACCCGTTTTCGGATGCACGCCTAGGATGGTCCAAAATCCCCTAACGGAAGGCTAAAGCCAATCCTCGATAAATCGCGGATTTTAGTAAAAACCCGATCACGCCCGCTTCTCGACCTTGTGCTCGACCTCGCCTGAAATGGTATGCTTGTGGCCGTATTCGTCATAGGTTTCCATCGACCGTCGTATGCGACGAAACGCGGCCATGCGGGCCGCAACATTGCGAATTCCCTGTAACGCGCCATCCAAAAGCGCCTGGTTGCGCGTAACCTTGGCCTGCAGGGCCTCAAGGCTTGAGGGCACGCTATCGGCCATCGCATTCAGCGCGTCGATCAAGCCCTCTTTTTCTTCGACAAGCGCCGAAAGTGCCTGCAAATCGCCCTTCAAAAGCGCCTCACGCTCGATCTCGAGAAGCGCATCAAGACGATGGATGATTCGTTGCTCTGTATCATGCGTCATTGGTTTTCTCCGTCAGGGATTGATAAAAAACTTCGGCCAACCCGATCCCACCGCTGCGCACCATCTGAAGGGCAAGCGCCTCGCGGTGGAAAGACGCGAACTGATCCTCACCGGCGCTACCGCTGAAGGAATTTTCCTGCTCGCCAAACCCGGCGGATTTAAGCATTTCCGCAAGAAAACTGGCCTCAAGCCGTTCTGCGGCCTCTCGTATGGGCGAGGCTTGGCGCACAGTGGTCGCCGGTCGGTGGTCAGAGGGGATTGGTAAAAAATCTGTCACGGGATTACCTCGAATTGGATGAACTAAATTCGATAAGACCCCAAAGCGGTAAAGAACCAGTAACCGGCTTTTGACATGCTAGGTGCAACGCGGAAGAAATCCCGGAGCACCAACATGCTGATCCCCCTTGGCCACACTGGCCCGCTTCAAGGCCCTGCGACCCCAAGCATTACCAATGGCGAGGGCACCCAGCGGCATGGCGTCAAAGGCGATGCCGTAAAAGATGATTTTGGCGCACTCTTTCGGGGCCCTGAGCATGGCAACACCACGCAAACACCACCCGATCAAGGTACCAGCGCCGTAGCAAAGACCGAGGCAGACCCCGAGGCTGAAGAGAACAACGAGCAGACCAACATCAGCACAGGCGAGCAGGACGGCAAAGAGACCGCTCTGGAGACTGCGGAAATCGCATATGAAAATGCCGAAACAGAGCCACACATCGCCCACCCGTCGCAGAACACCGCACACGCACCCCATGAAAAAACTGCGCCCAACGCGGCGGAAACCACCCAGGACGTCACTGCAAAAGGGTCGCATATCGCCCAGCCCGCAGCACAGGCGCCAGCCGACCTGACACAAGAGGTGACGGCATCAAAGCAAGCCGAGCCGAACACACAGAGTGGTGGATCCGTTCACGCTTTCACCGAATCACCTGAAGAAACAGCTCTCCCCCTATCGCTTCGGCCGACCACCCCGGCTTTCAGCCCGAACTCTGATCCTTCTGGCACGGCAAGCGCCGACGCCGACGCTACCTTACCCAAAACGACAGCGGCACACACACGGATGGTGGCGGAAGCATCCCGGCAAGAGACCAAATCAGGGAATCGGCACAGCCCGCTTCAAGCCCCCCACGGCGCACAAGACGGCACCGCGCGCACCGAGCGGCCGGTCGTACCGCCTACGCTGGCACAGCCCGCGATGCCCTCTGCACCGCTGAACTATGTCGCCCCGACAGATTTCGCCAAATCGACAACAGGCGAAATCGCCGGCGGTGAGACCGGCGATCAGCCGCTTGTGTTTGAGGCGCGCACGTCGGTGGGCGGCATCGCCACCAATGCAGTCCCGACTCCGGCGCTTTTACAGCGCCCGGAATTGCCCCATCATATCGCGATGCAAATCGCCGCAGCGGCTCAGCGCGGCGAGACCAACCGCCCGATCGACCTTATCCTGAGCCCGGCCGAACTTGGCCCGGTGCGCCTTAGCATGTCCTCGCTCGACGGGGTGATGAGCGTCACTGTTTCGGCCGAGCGGCCCGAGACCCTTGACCTCATGCGCCGCCATATCGAAACGCTGGCGCAAGAATTCCTGAATATTGGCTATGGCAAGGCACAGTTCTCCTTTGCCGGTGGTCACTCTGATCAGCCCGCTCAAAACCACGCCGATCACAGCGTCACGCACACCGTTGGGGCCGAGCCCCAGGTGAATGCGTCCCACACGACAGGCCTTCAAAACGCGTCGATCCTGATCTCGGATCGACTTGATATCAGATTATAGAAAGGGCTCCTCATGGACGTCACCTCTGCTCCGCAAGCCAACCCAGCCACCGCAACCAATACGGCGGCAAATGCCGCCGCCAATACCCAAAGCGGCGGCGCGCTCAACTCTGACTTCGAAACCTTCCTCAAGATGCTGACCACGCAGATGCGCAATCAGGATCCGCTCAACCCGGTTGATTCGGCGGATTTCGCGGTGCAACTGGCGACGTTTTCGACCGTAGAACAGCAGGTGCGCACCAATGATCTTTTGAGCGGTCTAAGCGCGGGTCTGAACACGCTTGGCATGGGGCAACTCTCGGGATGGATCGGGATGGAAGCGCGCGCCGATGTGCCAGTCAAATTCACGGGCACCCCCATCACCCTGACCGCCGAGGTTGATCCGGCGGCGGATTCGGCGGAAATGGTTGTCAGCAATGCGCAAGGTATCATCGTCCAACGCTTGGATATCGCGCCGCAAAGCGGCCGTCTCGAGTGGTCAGGCCTGGATTCGGCAGGTATTCCGCTGCGCGCGGGCACCTACAATATTTCGGTCCATTCAATGGCACAGGACGCAACCATCGCGCGCCATGACGCACAGGTGCATGGTCGGATCACCGAGGCGCGGCTTGACCAGGGCGAGATCAATCTTGTTCTGGAAAGTGGCCAGACCATTGCCGCCTCTCAGGTTCTTGGCCTGCGCCCGCCAGAAGACTGATCTGCGGCTTGCCTGCACGGGCCGGACCGCATAGCGTCTGACAACCTTGGGCTCAAGCAGCAGGACAAGACAATATGCAGGCCAGCCTTTCAGAATGCACCCGAGACCGGCTGGCCCAACTCGTGGCGGCGCGCGGGCTCGCCGCCCGGGGTGCGCCTTGGGCATGGCTTGATGGCGGGCGCACCAATCAAACCTGGCGCGTCGCGGGCCCCTCCCGCGAAATCGTGGTCAAACTCTTTGCGCAAGACGATCAGAACCCGCTTTTCCCCAATGACCCTCTGCGCGAAATTCAGGTTCTGCTTCACCTTGAGGGCCTCGGCCTTGCCCCAAAGCTTTTGGATCATTTTGCCACGCCGTTTGGCTCTTGCGTGATTTACGAACACCTGCCGGGGCAGCGCTGGCAAAACGATCCCGCGCAGGCCGCGAACCTGTTGCGACGGCTCCATGCCGTTGCGCCGCCCGACGGCCTTCGCACCGCCCCCGATGGAAGCTGCGCCCTGCGTCAACAGGGCGAAATGATTCTTGCACGCTGCCCGCCCGCGCAGGCCAGTTGGGCACGCGCCCTGAGGCCGAAAACAGATATTGCACCCGCAGGCGTGACCAATCTGCTACACGGTGACCCTGTTCCGGGAAATATCATTGGCGCATCACAAGACTGGCGGCTGATCGACTGGCAATGCCCCGGCATCGGCGATCCCTGCGAGGATATCGCGATTTTTCTGTCCCCGGCGATGCAATTGGCCTATCGCGGCAAAGCGCTTTCAAGGCTGGAAATACAAGACTTTCTCAAGGCCTACGGTGACGCTAAAATATTGGAAAGATATGCTATTCTCGCGGCCTGGTATCACTGGCGGATGCTGGCCTATTGCCTTTGGCAACAGGCCAATGGCGATCTGCAAGCCGAGACGCGCGCCCAAGCCGAGGCCGAAGCCCTGCACCTATCCTGACGGGAAGAAGATGCGTCAACACCCCGATTTTTGGCACCATTGCCCGGACACCCGGCATCTGCCACCCCGGCCATGTGCAATATCCGCCGGAATTTTGAAATTCCGCAAAATTGCGTTTTTTTTTCTACACGAGTGTGGCATAACAAAGCCGATCCCATGTGGGACGTATCGAATAACCCCGGTTTTGGAGACTGTCATGAACAAATTTTCGACTCTCACCACTGTTGCTGCACTGGCATTTACTGCTGCTGCGCCGGTTGCTGCTGAAGAAGCAAAAGTAAACGCTGATCCGTTTGTTTCCTCGCAAGGCAGCTTGGCGCTCCCGTTGCCCGCGTTGATCGCAGCAGGCATCGTTGTTGGCGCAATTGGTATCGCCGCAATCGATTCGAGCGACGGCACCAACTAAGCGGTAACGCTTTTAGAATAAATTTAGGGCGGTCCACTCGGGCCGCCCTATTTATTTGCAACAGTCTTTCAACCATGCAGACTTATGGGCGCAATGTCTGCACCGAGATATAGCCATTCATAGGGCTGTGCCACTGGCGTGACTGCAAAATATGCCCTGTGCCGCGATCCACCATGTAGGTGTTCTGGAACTCGGTATGCACAGCGCGACAGGTTTCGGTCACGTTTTGCGTCGCCCTCTGGCCGGTATCAACGCTGACCTGCCCCATGGCACCCGGCGTCACCTCACAGGTGGCCTCAAGCGCCGTGATGGTGTTCTCACCGTCAAGATAGCGATGCACCCGCTGCACCCGACCCGCCTTGCGGGCAGAGACCAGTGCAAGCACCCCGTCAACATCTGACGACATGAGATCCTCGCCCAGACCACGGCTCGCGGTCATCATTCCGCCCTTGAACGTGATGCTCCGCCGATCGCCGGTGCCATAGGTACGATACGCACCGTTGGTTTCGATCTGCTGCATCACCGAGCTTACATTGCGTTCGCTGATCGAAACCAGCACAAGCGGGGCATTCGTAGAGGCCAGCGCCGCCTGAGCCGAGGCCGCAACCTGTTGCGGGTCTTGCGGCGCAGTCCTGGACGGACGAAGCGCCCCCTTGAAAATGCCGAGCGCCTCATTGGACCGGCTGCTTTCACTGCCGCACGAGGCAAGCAAGACACAGGCAAGGCCGGCGAAAGCCGTTTGAAGATATCGCGATCTCATCGCCAGAATTTCCCCCAGGTTTTCGCCATCTCAGGTTGATGCGTATTGCGAATGGATTCGTAAAGTCGGCCATTGACCTCGAGGCGCGCGCCGCCATCGCGTGACAGCGACCGGATCACAGTGTTGGATGTGGTCTTGCTCGGCTTGCCGATACCCCAGGCGATAGGAACCTGGATGCGAATGCCCTTGTCGAACGAACCCTCACCAAAGGTGGCCGACGACACATCGGTCTTGGTGGCAAAAACCCCAACTTTCCAGCCATTGGCATACTCGCGATCAATCGACAGGGTAGACCCCCAATCACCCGCAAGATATCGCCCACCATCAAGCTGGGCATGAAAGCCGTTGCCAAAATCGTAATAGACCGAGGCATGGCCGTTGAATTCGGGGATTGTCCCACCGGGCCCTGTGCGCGAACGCAGGCCGAACAGCTGATCAAAATCGCGCGGTCGGACATAGTTGACTTCGGCGCCAAGCCCCAATCGGCTTGAAACCGGTTTCCAAAGCACTTCGGCCGATGCACCCGCATACATCTTCTCAAGATAGCCAACGGTGCCACGGGTATAGAAATCGCGGCCAAGACGACCGTATTTCGAGAGGGTCAGGTAATCAACCGTCGGGTCATTCGTACGCGAATAAAGCGCCACATTCGAACGGACACGTGGCAGGCCTGATGGCTGGGGCAGCCGCACCTGATCAAGGTTGCCGAGCAATGTCTGAGACACCGATGCCGACGCAACCCAGCCGGGCGCGATACGGTAATCGCCTTTCAGCTGAACCCCGGCATTCAAACGGACTGGATTTTCGGGATCAAAGACGCTGAACCGCAAGAACGGGCCAAGCGACCATGAAAAGCGCGAAAACGGGTCCTCGGACAATTGCACCGGTTGACCCACCGCCAGCGCATCATTGAACTGCGCCGCCGCCAGGATCTCGCTTGCCGGGGCATTTTCCAAGCGTTCAAGATCGCTGCGCCGCAGGGTCACAGAGCTTGTCGGCACGCCTTCAACCACCTGGGTGATGGTCATGACTTCGACAGAGGCCGGCAAGGTCCGGCTCAGAAGGCGCGCGGTGCGCCCCACGGCTTGCGGGTTCATGTCAAAGCGGGCATTGCGTATCATCACATGCGCGCTCTGGCCCTGCAAAGACATGCCATGAAGCGCCAAGCCATCATTGTTCAGCCCGGCTTCGACTGCGCTACGAACATTGGCCTTGCGGGTGTCATCCGCAGTCCATCCAAGATCGCTTCTGGCCGCAGGCGCGCGCAGGGCAACCGGCAGGGGCGCGGTTTCAATCCCACCCTTGACCGCAGGCTCGCGCAGGTTGATCGACGCCGTAAGATTGACCCCCACCTCATCGCCATGAAGGTAAAAGGCGTTAAGCCGGAAGTTTTCGCCCAGCTTGTAATCTGCGCCAAAGTTAAACGGCGATCTGTGCCGGATGATGCCATCGGTCACTTCGCGGTCATACCCGTCCGACGAATATTCAAGCTTGACGTTCAACCGATCCGTAACCGCAAAGCTGGCCCCGGCAAACGGCGCCACGTCGCCGCGGAACCAGCGATCATAGTTGGGGATGCCCCCCTCGCCCAAAAGGTTGGTTTTGCGCGTGCCGGTTGACCCAAAGCTGCCATAGCTGCCCAGACGTCCCCAGCCAAGACCACCCGTCACGCGCAGACGGTCCCCGATGGATTTGCTGGCCACGATATATTCGCCGCCAAAAAGGCCGGTGCCCACAAAATCGCGCAGACCGACAGACAGCGAAGGTCTAAGGTCGGTTTCCTTGAGCAAACGGAACTTGAGATCGAAACTGCGGTCATAAAAGGTTGAGATAGGCGGGCGACCGGGCTCGGCGACAAGGCCCTTGATCGCAGAATATCGGAAACTCGTGCTGAGCCAGGGCAAGACCTGAAACGACAATGTCGTTTTCGTGGTCCCATCAAAATAGGAAACCGTCGTGGAAAGCTGCGCATCGGGGGCCATTTCGGCAGTCGGCATATCAACAAGACCACCGGGCGTCCCAAAGTTGTTGGTAACCGTCGTCGTCAGATCGTTTGCAAACACGCCTGATGGGCCACACACAATCAAAGCCAGCGCAAGCGCTTTACGAGTACCAGAGCCCATCAATCGTCTACCTGTCCAAAAAACCCAATTTCCGCGTTGAAATCACGATAACGGCAGGGTTACCTCGCGACAATGTGCGTTTTCCCGATTTTGTAAATCACCCAAGACTGTGTGCCGGAGGTCGCGGTTTTAGCGGTAAAACATAAGCGCAAACATCGCGGCGCCCCCTGCCACCGCCCCCAACAGCGCCCAAAGGCCGTTACGCGGCCAATTTGACGGCCCCGCCGACGCAACCGGCGTGGATTGGCGAATCAACGCATCCTCGACAAGCTTGGGCAGGCGCGGGCCATAGCGCGACAAGACCGCCGCCGTGCGCCCGAGATCGCGCAGCACGGCGCGCGGCCCGATCGTGGTCTTGACGTAATCCTCCACCACCGGCTTGGCGACCTGCCAGATGTTGATCTGCGGATAAAGCGAGCGGGCAACGCCCTCGACCACCACCATCGTGCGTTGCAGCAGGATCAGCTCGGTCCGGGTTTCCATACCAAACCGTTCCGTCACCTCGAAAAGATAGCTCAGCAAGCTGCCCATCGAAATCTTGCTGGCATCCATGCCAAAGATCGGCTCGCCCACGGCCCGCAAGGCGCGCGCAAAGGCATCGACATCGCGGTCGGCCGGCACATAACCGGCCTCGAAATGCACCTCGGCAACGCGGCGATAATCGCGGCGGATAAACCCGTAAAGGATCTCGGCATAGACCCGGCGGGTATATTCGTCGATATGCCCCATGATGCCGAAATCATAGGCGATGATATCGCCATTCGCCGCCACCTTCAGGTTGCCCTGATGCATATCGGCGTGAAAATACCCGTCGCGCAGCGCATGATTGAGGAAAAGCTGAAGCACCCGCTCGCCAAGCACCGCACGGTCATGCCCCGCCCCGTCAAGCGCCGCATTGTCCCCAAGCGGAAGCCCATCCGCCCAGGCCATCGTCATGATCCGGCGCGACGACAGATGCCATTGCACCGCAGGCAGTTGAAAGCCCGCATCATTGCCGGTATTGGCCGCAAATTCCGAGGCCGATGACGCCTCAAGCCGCAAATCAAGTTCGCCCATGACAACGCCTTCGAAATGCGCGATCACCTCGGTCGGGCGCAGGCGGCGCGCGCCGGGGGCCAGCAATTCGATGGTGCGCGCGGCGAAATAAAACGCGTCGATATCACGACGAAAGGCCCGTTCGATACCGGGCCGCAACACCTTGATCGCCACCGCCGTGCCATCCTCGCGCAGTCGCGCCTTGTGCACCTGCGCAATCGAGGCCGCCGCGACCGGCGGGCTAAAGTCATCAAACAACGCCTCGACCGGCTGGCCAAGCTCCTGTTCGATGCTGCGCTTGGCAACCTCAACAGAAAACGGCGGAAGCTTGTCCTGAAGCACCCGCAATTGCTGGGCCAATTCATCGCCCACAAGATCGGGCCGCGTCGACAGGATCTGACCAAACTTGATATAGGCCGGCCCAAGTGCCGTCAGCGCGCGCGGCGCGGGCGGTGTTGCAGGATCGCCCTTGTAGCCAAGCCATTGAAACGGCCAGGCCAGAAACCGCAGCGTGCCGCGCACCAATGGCGGCGCCTCGAAGGCGTCCATGACAAGGCCCATCGCGCCGGTCCGCTCAAGCGTGGCGCCGGTGCGGATAAGCCGCAAAATGTTGTGGGGTCCGCGCATTTCTAGATTTTCCAGCCCGAATGCAGACAGGCGATCCCAAGGCTGAGATTGCGGTATTTCGCTTGTCCGAACCCCGCGTCGCGCACCATCTGAAGGAAGGTTTCCTGATCCGGAAACTGGCGGATCGATTCAACGAGGTACTGATAACTGTCCCGGTCATTCGCGATCATCTGACCCAGACGCGGAATGATGTTGAACGAATAAAGATCATAGACCTTTTGCATCATGTCATTCGGAATCTGGCTGAATTCCAGCACCATGAGCCGCCCACCGGGGCGCAGCACGCGAAACGCCTCGTTCAGGGCCTCTTGCGGGCGGGTGACATTGCGGATGCCAAAACTGATCGTATAGGTGTCAAAGGTATTGTCTTCGAACGGCAAGGCCATCGCATCGCCCACCACCCAATCAAGGCTTGCGGCCATCTGTTCGGCCTCGGCGCGTTTGCGCCCCTCGATCAGCATCTGTTCGGTCAGGTCAAGCACCGTCGCATGACCGCTTCCGGCGCGGCTCAGAAACCTAAAAGAGATGTCGCCGGTGCCCCCCGCCACATCCAAAAGCCGCTGACCGGCGCGCGGCGCAAGCCAATCCATCATCGCATCCTTCCAGACGCGGTGAATCCCGAGGCTCATGGCGTCGTTCATCACGTCATATTTGCTGGCCACATTGCCGAAAACACCGCGCACGCGCCCGGCCTTTTCGCCCTCGGGCACGGTTTCAAATCCGAAATGGGTGGTTTTGTCGCTCATGGGTCTTGCCGTTCCTTGCTATGGCTCTTCTTATAGAGTGGCGGGGCCGGGTTACAATGCGCCCCTTTTGCAAGATTAGGTCAGATATGCCCGAATTACCCGAGGTCGAGACAGTGCGCCGCGGCCTTGCCCCGGTGATGGAGGGGGGCGTGATCACGCGCGCCGATATCAACCGCCCCGATCTGCGATGGCCGTTCCCGGCGAACATGGCCGCCCGCCTTGCCGGGCAAAAGGTTCTCGGCCTCAGGCGGCGCTCGAAATACATCCTCGCCGATCTGGCCTCGGGCGAGACGCTTTTGATCCATCTTGGCATGTCGGGCCGGATGCTCATTTCCGGCGATCCCTTGGGGAAATTTGTCCACAATCACCCCGCCCCTGAAAAACACGATCACGTCGTGTTTTACATGGACAACGGCGCGCGCATTACATTCAACGACCCGCGCCGCTTTGGCGCGATGGACCTGATAGAGACCGCCACGGCCGAGACGCACCCGCTTTTGGCCAAGCTCGGGCCAGAACCCCTGGGCAACAGTTTCGACGAAACCTACCTGACCGCGGCCCTCAAGGGGCGCAACACGCCGATCAAATCCGCCCTTCTGGATCAGCGAATCGTTGCGGGGCTTGGCAACATCTACGTCTGTGAAACCCTCTTTCGGGCGGGAATTTCGCCCAAACGACGCGCCGGCATGATTTCCGCGGCCCGCGCTGCACGCCTTGTTCCGATCATCCGCGAGGTGCTTGGCGATGCCATTCTGGCGGGCGGATCATCCCTGCGTGATTTCCGGCAAGCCGATGGCGAATTGGGTTATTTTCAACATAATTTCGATGTTTACGACCGCGAAGGACAGCCCTGTCGTGCCACCGGCTGCACCGGCCATATCACCCGCGTCGTGCAATCGGGGCGATCCAGCTTCTATTGCCCCCTATGCCAAAGATAGGTTGAACCGGCGGCTGACAGTGGTAATGAATCAGGTCTGACGGAAACAAGCGAAAGCAGATTTCATGGCCTATGAGACGATCATCGTCGAAATAGAAGACCACGTCGCCCTCATCAAACTTAACCGGCCGGACGCGCTTAATGCGCTCAACGATCAGCTCATGTCAGAGCTGGCCACCGCCCTTGGTGAGGCGCAAAAGAACGACAAGGTACGCTGTATCGTGTTGACCGGCTCGGAAAAGGCATTCGCCGCCGGGGCCGATATCAAGATGATGAGCGAGAAAAGCTTTGTCGATGTCTTCACCGAAGACCTGTTCACCCCCGATAGCGACGCCATTCAAAGGGTGCGCAAACCGATCATCGCCGCCGTGTCCGGCTATGCGCTTGGCGGCGGTTGCGAACTTGCGATGATGTGCGATTTCATCATCTGCTCGGACACCGCGAAATTTGGCCAGCCCGAGATCAACCTTGGCGTCATCGCCGGTCTTGGCGGCACCCAGCGCCTGACGCGGTTTGTCGGCAAGTCCAAGGCGATGGACATGAATTTGACCGGGCGCTTCATGGATGCCGAAGAGGCAGAGCGCTCCGGCCTTGTAAGCCGCGTCGTGCCTGCCAAAAAACTGATGGAAGAGGCGATGAATGCCGCGCAGAAGATTGCGGAAAAGTCGATGATCACGGTGATGGCGGCGAAAGAGGCGGTGAACCGCTCCTACGAGACCACGCTGCGCGAGGGCCTTTTGTTCGAGCGCCGTGTGTTCCACTCGCTGTTTGCCACCGAAGACCAGAAAGAAGGCATGGCGGCCTTTAGTGAAAAACGCCAGGCCCAGTTCCGCGACAAGTAACGCAACGGTCCTATCAAAGAAAACGGGCGGGTGTGCATCCCCCGCCCGTTTTTATATGCGCCCCCTCGCGAGGCCGGCACGCAAGAGCCGGACGAGCGCTAGATTAGGCCCGCCGCGCGGAACATCGCCTTTACATCCGCTTCTGGTCGCGCGCCGTAATGGCCGATCACCTCGGCCGCCGCGATGCATCCCATGCGCCCCGACACTGCAAGCGTCTGGCCCGTCACCACGCCGTAAAGAAAGCCGGCGGCAAACTGATCGCCCGCCCCCGTGGCATCGACCGGCACCACCTCTTGCACGGGCACAGATACGCTCTGATCGCCCTCAACGACAACCACGTCATGGCCCGAGCGCGTACACACGATAAGGCCGCTTTCCGCCGCCGCCTGCTCAAGCGCCGCGCCAAGGTCTTCGGTCTGATAAAGCGATTTCCACTCGTGCTCATTGCCAAACACGATGTCGAGTTCGCGCACAAGCTGACGGAAATCATCGCGATGGCGATCAACGCAAAACGGATCGGACAGCGAAATCGCCGCCCGTCCACCGCCCGCGCGACAGGCCCGCGCTGCCGCAAGAAACGCCTCTTTGCCCTGCGGCTTGTCGTAAAGATATCCCTCAAGAAAAAGCAATTGCGCCTCGCCGGCCACCTCATCGGGCACATCATCCGGGCCAAGATCGGTGGAAATCCCAAGATAGGTATTCATCGACCGCTCGCCATCCGGCGACACGAAGATCATCGAGCGCGAGGTCGGCCCCTCGCCACCCGCAACCGGCTCGTTCACGAATGTGGTGCCTACATCGGTCAGGCTGGTGGCGTAATAGCGGCCCAATTCGTCATCGCGCACCCGCCCGATGAACGCCGTCGAAAGACCAAGCGCACCCAGCCCCGCAATCGTATTGGCCACCGATCCGCCCGGCATCTGCGTGCGGTTTTCCATCGCGCCGTACAAGAATTCGCCGCGCTCTTCGTCGATAAGCTGCATAACGCCCTTGTCGATGCCCATCCGCGACAAAAAGCTGTCATCGCATTGGCTGATCACATCGACGATAGCGTTTCCAACGCCGACGGCCTGATATTTTGTCATAGGTTTTTATCCTCGAAGTCACATAAGTCACGAATGATACAGGTGGCGCAAAGCGGCTTGCGCGCCTTGCAGGTATAGCGCCCATGCAGGATCAACCAGTGATGCGCATGAAGCTGGTAATCGGCAGGGATATTGTCTTCGATCGCGCGCTCGACCGCATTCACATCGCGGCCCGGACAAATCCCGGTGCGGTTGCCGATGCGAAAGATATGCGTGTCCACCGCCTGTGCCGGCATGCGCCACCACATGTTCAGAACCACATTGGCGGTTTTGCGCCCCACCCCCGGCAACGATTGCAGCGCCGCGCGCGAATTGGGCACCACGCCGTCATAGTCCTCGACCAGAATTTTCGACAGCTTCATCACATTCCTGGCCTTGTTGCGATAAAGCCCGATGGTCTTGATATGCTCAATCAAGGCCTCTTCGCCCAGATCCAGCATCTTCTGCGGCGTATCGACGATCTTGAAAAGGTCATGCGTGGCGCGGTTGACCCCCACATCGGTGGCCTGCGCCGAAAGCGCCACCGCCACCAGAAGTGTATAGGCGTTGACATGGTCAAGCTCGCCCTTGGGTTCGGGATCGGCGGCGTGAAACCGGCCAAAGATCTCGCAGATCTTGTGATAATCAAGTTGCGCTGCCATGCTGGCCTTTTGCCGCAAGGCCCCGGCCCGTGCAATGGGGCTGATCCGACTTTCTGTGCGGGTGCGCATGCGCAATGCGCAATATCCGGGTCGCACGTGGCGGCGATGCTGTTTATCCTGCGCCAAACCGGAGGCTTTTCGATGAATAGCAACGCGCCCGATCAGGCCTATCATTTCCACGTCATGCGGCGCGCTATCGACCTGATTGATCAGGGCGGCGAGGCCTTGCCGCTTGAGCGGCTCGCTGGCGAAATGGGCATGAGTGCCGCGCATTTTCAACGGCTGTTTTCGGCATGGGTCGGCGTGTCGCCCAAGCGCTATCAACAATATCTGACGCTCGGCCATGCCAAGTCCCTTCTGGCGGATCGCTTTACCACGCTAGAGGTCGCCGATGCTGCCGGGCTTACCGGCACCGGGCGGCTTCACGATCTTTTCCTGCGGTGGGAGGCAATGAGCCCCGGCGAATTCGCGCGCGGTGGCGAGGGCCTTGTGATCCACCACGGCTGGTTTGAAAGCCCCTTTGGCGACACCCTTGCGATGGGCACCGACAAGGGCCTTTGCGGGCTTGCCTTTACCGAGGAATGCGGCCGCGACGCCGCCTTTGACGATCTCGCGGCCCGCTGGCCCAGGGCCAGCCATGAACACGCCCCCGAGCGGATCGCGCCCTGGGTCAAAGCCGCCTTTGCGGGCAAGGGCGAAACCGCGTTGCACATGATCGGCGCGCCGTTTCAGATCAAGGTCTGGGAGGCGCTGCTTCGGGTGCCCACCGGCCATGTCACCACCTATTCCGAAATAGCACAATCCATCGGAAGCCCCCGCGCGGTGCGCGCCGTCGGCACGGCGGTGGGGCGCAACCCGGTCAGCTTTCTGATCCCCTGTCACCGGGCGCTGCGCAAATCCGGCGCGCTTGGCGGCTATCACTGGGGCCTGCCGGTGAAGCGCGCGATGCTGGCCTGGGAAAGCGCGCGCGCCGAGGGTTAGCCACAGACGAGATTTGCGCGAAATGCCGCCTGTTTCCCCCCTCAAAGGCCTTGGGCATAGGCGTGTTATTGCATATCATGGCGCCAAACCCGAAAGATCGGGCAGATTTAACAACAAGGCGACCATAAAATGATCCGAGCACGCAAACCCCTTCTTCTTTTGTCTGGCGCATCCCTCTTGATGGCAACCGCCTGTACCGATCCGGCACAGGTTTCCGGCACCGACCCCAACCAAAGGGCCAAGAGCGGTGCGGCTCTGGGCGGCGTTCTTGGTGCGGGCCTCGGCGCCCTCGTCAGTGACAATAAAGTCAAAGGCGCCGTCATCGGCGGTGTTATTGGGGCCGCAGGCGGCGCGGTTGCAGGCAACGTGCTTGACAAGCAAGCGGCCGAATTGCGCCAGAACCTTGATAATGACGTGCAGATCACCAACACCGGCGACCGTCTTATCCTGACAATGCCACAGGATATTCTGTTCGATGTGGATAGCACGACGATCTATCCGGGCCTGCGCGGCGACCTTTTGACCGTGGCGCGCAGCATCAACAACTATCCCAACACCACCGTTCAGGTCGTCGGCCACACCGATAGCGATGGCGACGCGGGGTATAACCAAAACCTGTCAGAGCGCCGCGCCAATGCCGTCGCCGATGTTCTGCTTGAGGGTGGCGTTGCGTTCCAGCGCGTGCGCACCTTTGGCCGTGGCGAAAATCAACCGGTGGCGTCCAACCTGACCACAGAAGGCAAGCGCCAGAACCGTCGCGTTGAAATCGTGATCCTGCCCAACTCCTAGAGCATGTCGCATGTTCGGAGCGCTCAAAACCGGTTCCCGCTTTTGAGTAACATGCTCTAAATCCTGATTGCAGGTCATCCAAAGACCCCCGGTGCATCCGCTGCGCCGGGGGTCTTTATTTGCAAACTGGGCATTCAGGAAGAACGGAACGACGATTTATAGGCCGATGAGACCTTGTAATAGGCGTCAAACCCTATTCTGCGGCGCAGTTCGGCAAAATCCATCAACATCGGATCGCGCGGCTTGTCCTCGGCGAGGGCCTGCAATGTCAGGGTCATCGCCTGCATCGCCGCCGACATGAGCGTCAAAGGATAGGCCGCAATCGCATAGCCGATCTCGCCAAGCTCGGCATGGCTAAGATCGGGGGTCTCGCCACCCTCGACGATATTTGCCATTTTCGCCCCCGGCAGATCGGCGCAAACACTGCGCATTTCGGCGACGGTTTTGGGGGCCTCGACAAACAGGATATCGGCGCCCAGCTCGTGAAACCTGGCCGCCCGGTCAATCGCTTCGGAAAGACCGTGATTATGGCGTGCATCGGTGCGCGCAAGGATCAGGATATCGTCATCCTCGCGCGCATCCACCGCCGCCTTGATCCGATCAAACGCCTCGTCGCGCCCGACCACCTCTTTGCCGGGCGTGTGGCCACAGCGTTTGGGCGCAAGCTGATCCTCGATCATCACCGCCGCACAGCCCGCGCGCGCAAAGCCACGCACGGTGCGGCGCACGTTCATCGCATTGCCATAGCCGGTATCACCATCCCCGATCAGCGGGATCGTGGTCGCATCACAGATGTTGCGCGCGCTGTCGACCACCTCGGTATAGGACATCAAGCCCAAATCCGGCTCGCCGATCCGCGAGGCGGACGTCGCAAACCCCGACATGAACGACAGGCCAAACCCGCCCTGCTCGATCAGTTTCGCCGAGAGCGCATCGAAACAGCAGGGCATCACATGCAGCTTGTCCTGCGCCAGAAGCGCACGAAGTTTGTCAGGTTGGGTCATCGAAAGCTCACAATTTGAAGGGAAGATAAAGCGCAAGGTCCGGCCAGACATAGAGAAGGGCCACACAGAGGAACATCAAAAGAAGGAACGGCAAAACGCCCCGCGCCACATCGCCAAGACTGGCCCGCGCCACCGCCTGAATGACATAGAGGTTAAGGCCCACCGGCGGGGTGATCAGCGCGCATTCGACCATCACCACCATGAATATGCCAAACCAGATCGGATCAAATCCCATCGCCATCGCCGAGGGCAACAGGACCGGCGTCATGATCAAAACCATCGACAGCGCCTCGAACACCAGCCCCATCAAGAGCAAGACGATGCTGACCACGATGATGAATACCAATGGCGTTTCAATCGCCTGTGCGATGATTGTCGAAATGTCCTGTGGGATGCGGTAAAGCGTGATCGCCTTGCCAAAGACCTTGGCCCCGGCCACGATCAACAGGATCGCAACCGTGGTGATCATCGATTCAAACACCGCCTCGCGAAAGCCCTTCCACGACAGCGACCGAAGCACGACCACGGTCACGAAAAGCGCCGCCGTAAAGCCTATCGCGGCGGCCTCGGTCGGGGTGAAGGCGCCGGAATAGATGCCACCAATGATCAGCATGGCAAGCGCCATCGAAGGAAAGGCGCGTGTCGTCGCGACCCGCCGCTCGGCCATGGTGGCCGCTTTGCCCGCGCCCTGAACCGTGGTCAGCCGCGCATGCACCATCGAATAGAGGATAAACATGACAACAAGCGCCATGCCCGGCCCGACCCCAGCCAGAAACAGCGCGCCCACGGATTCTTCGGTAATGAACCCATAGACGATCATCGGGATCGACGGCGGGATCAGGATGCCCAAGGTGCCCCCCGCCGCCAAAAGCCCATAAACAAAGCGCTTGTCATAGCCGCGTTCGATCATCGCGGGAATGGCCACCGTGCCGATGGTCGCCGCTGTGGCAACCGAGCTTCCGCTGATCGCGGCGAAGATAGCGCAGGACAGGATCGTCGCCACCGCAAGCCCGCCGGGCCAATGCCCCACCCAGGAATTGACAGCGGCAAAGAGATCGTCGCCAACCCCGCCCTTGAGCAGGACATTCGCCATCAACAGGAACAAAGGCACCGCCAAAAGGATGAACCCATCCAGCGTCGACAAGATCGCCTGTGGTGCCATCAGCGGCGAAAACCCCCCAAGCATCAAGAGCGCAAGCCCCATGCCGCCAAGCGCAAAGGCCACCGGCACCCGCGCCAGCAACAAGGTGAACAGCGAGGCGAGAATAAGAGTGACGGTCATTCGATTGCAATCTCCCGCGCCGCGCCGGTGCCCCGGACAGAACGGACCGCCTCGATCAGGGCCTGAATGAACAGCAGGGCAAACCCAAGCGGCACCGCAAACTCGACCACCCAGCTTGGCAAATCCAGCAACGACCCGGTGGTGCGCCCGCGCTCGAATGAATCAAGGAAAATGTCCCAACCCTTCCATGTGACCATGGCACTAAAGGCCGCGACCACAAGCATCGCCGCCGCCTCGATCCAACGCTGTGCGCCGGGTGGCAGAAGCTGGATAACCGCGTCGACCGCGATGTGACGGCGCGCCGACAACAACCATGCCATGCCGATCAGGCACCCCCAGATCAGGCAGAGCTGACTTAACTCAGCGGCCCAGACCGTTGGCCGGATAAAGAAATAGCGCGCCAAGACTTCATAGGTCAGCATGACGCCCGCAACGGTGAACAACACCGCCGCGAGCCATGCCAGACCCAGGACCAGACGATCAAACCAGATCATGCGGACCCCTCCCCGAACCGGGGAGAGGATAAAACGCGCGTCAAAGCCCCTCAGCCGCTTTCAGGACGGCGGCGCCAAGTTCGCCCGCCTTGGCGCGAAAATCATCATAGACCGGCGCCGAGGCCTGTTTCCATGCGTCGATCTCTGCGTCGGTGGGGGTATAGATGGTCATGCCGTTTTCAGTGGCGGTGGCATAGGCATCCGCCTCGATCTGCGACACGCGATCACGCACGTCGGTCTCTGCGATCAGCGCGGCCTTGCTGATCATCTCGCGATGCCCCTCGGGCAGGGCATTCCACCAGTCGGTATTCACAACGACGATAAATTCGATATCGGCATGGTTGGTCACGGTGATGGTATCCATCACCTCCCACAACTTGCGCGAAGCCACGCCCGATACGCCGGTCATGCCCACGTCAACCGTGCCGCGCTGATAGGCAAGGTATTGCTCCGAGCCGGACACCATCGTCGGCGCGCCGCCGGTGGTGGTCACGAAATCGCCAAGCGTCTTGCCAAAGACCCGCGCCTTTTTGCCCTTCATATCCGCCGGGGTCTTGATCGGGCCACCATTGGACAACAGGACCGCACCGCCATAGGCCTGCCACCAGAGGACGGTCGCCCCGGTATCCTTGATCGCCTCGTCAAGCGGGCCACGCACGGGTGATCCCGGTGCGACCGCAGCGCGCACCTTGGCCTCGTTGTTCAACAGGAACGGCATGTAAAACACGTCAACCGCGGGGATATCCCCAACATAGCGCGTAAGCGACGCCACCCCCGCCTCGATTGCGCCAGAGCCGACAGCAGCGGGAACTTCCTTGTCCTTGTAAAGCTGGGCCGAGTCGTAAATCTCGATCGCGATCTCTCCGCCCGACATCTCTTCGACCTTGTCCTTGAACAGAACAAGGTTCTGCCCAAGATGGCTCTTGAGCGGCAATTGAAGCGAAATACGCATGGTCGTTTCGGCGGCACTCAGCTGTGTCGTGACAAGGCCAAGCGCAAGGGCAGCGCCCGCGAAAAGGTGTTTGTTGAACATGTCGGTGATCCTCCCAAATCAAACCTGTCGGGACACCTTATTCAAAGACCCCAAGATCACAAGCCTGCCGATGCAAATCGCGCAGCGCCTTATCTGGCCTTGGCACCGCTTGTCGCGCCCAATTCGCGATCGACACAGGTGATCAACATCACCCTCACGGACCGGCGCGCGCACTCTCTTGCCGCAAACCGCCGTCTGGCCGCCTCAAGCTTGAGGCGCGCCGTTTCAAATTGAAGCAACGCGCGCTCGCGCTGCTCGAACAGCCGTCGCATCGGTGAACCGGGGTTTCCGATGGTCGAAACACCGGGCCGACTGGCCGCAGGAAACCAGGTTTTCACCTCGCGCAGCGCAACGGTCCATGCCCGGTCCGCGTCCAGGTAACGGCGGTAGGTAACCAGCAAAACCCGTCGTCTTGTCAAAAGATCCTTGTGCATCTGTCGCATCCTTCAAACTGGTGGGCAAAATCCCGGACATCGACCCCGGATTGCCCTATTGCTCGTCGTCGATGTCATTCGCCTTGTTTTGAATGTCCTGAAATTTGGCCACAACGGACCGCCTTACCTCTTCGGGCTGCGCCTCAAGCGCCTTGGTCAAGGCACGCAGATCGCGGCGCGTCTGATGCAGCCGGTCGATAAGCGTCAGAACCACCGGAATCGTATCGGTTGAAAGCGACATTTCCTTCTTCAGGTCGCACAAAAGCCTGATCCGGGCGATATCCAGCTCGTCAAATACCGGTCCTGCCGCGCTTTCTGCCGGACGAACCCAGCCCTGCCGCACCCAAAGCCGAAGCTCTCTTGTGGTCACACGCTCGACACGGGCGACAACCGTTTGCTCATCAATGCTCATGTGGTGGCCCTCCGTAATTCTTTGCGCGGATCGAACCCAGCGTGCTCCCGCCACCGGGTCGCAAGCTCTTCCATCTGCTGATCGATCTTGTCAGGAAGCATAATCTTCAGGCGCACATACTGGTCCCCGGCGGGGCCCTTGCCGGTTGCGATCCCTTTCCCCTTGAGACGAAGACGATGCCCCGAAGACGCCCCCTTGGGGATGCTCATCGAGACAGAACCAGAGATCGTCGGCACCTCGACCTTTGCGCCAAGAACGGCCTCGTCAAAAGTGATCGGCAGTTCCAGATCAATATTATTGCCGTCCCGCACAAAGATGGGATGATCGCGCACCGTGATTGTAACAAAGGCATCGCCCGCCGGCCCCTTGCCAAATCCCGGCCCGCCCTTGCCGCGCAACCGAAGGGTCTGGCCATCCCTGAGGCCCGCAGGAATCGTGATCTCGATTGCCTTGCCATCCGGCATCGTGACGCTGCGCTTGCTTCCTCGCGCGGCATCCATGAAATCGACCTCAAGGTGATAACGGGCATCGCCACCGCGCGCGTGAAACTCTTGCCCATACGCGCCGCCTCCCCCTCGCTGGCGGCGTCCGAACAACTCCGAAAACAGATCCGACGGATCCGGGGCACCGCCCATGCCCGCGCCCGGATCATAGCGCCGCCCGGCCTCCTGCCCGGCATATTGATGATAATACTGCCGCTCCGGCCGCTCCTGGCCGCTGGCGTCTATTTCGCCCGCATCGAACCGTTTGCGCTTTTCCGGATCACCCAACAGATCATTGGCCGCCGAAACAGCCTGAAACTCTGCCTTCTTTCCGGGATCGTCGGGGTGAAGGTCTGGATGAAGCTTTTTTGCGAGTTTTCGATAAGCCTTCTTGATCTCGTCCTGCGTGGCCGTTTTCGTGACCCCCAGCACGCTATATGGATCTTCATTCATGCATCACATCTCCGACCTCAAGTGTCTGGCTTCTTGACACCCATCAGGACGTCGAAACCCCACTGACACGGCATGCAGACCACATCCGCCTTTCGCTAGCTGTACCAAGGCGAGGTCGGCTCCCTCTTGCGATGGATCAAATTGATCGAATATCTGGTTGGGATCATCCGTTTACAGACAATAACGCGCGCAGTGCCTCATCGGCCTTTGAAACGGATGACGTTTGGCGGCCCAAAAGGCAAAACGCCCCAACGTTGATTGCGCAAAGCTGTCAGAAAGTCAAAATTGGTGCAGGCGAGAGGAGAAACCTCGACCCAAACCGGCCTCAAGTAACCGAAGGCGCCAAGCCAATTGAAAGTGGTGCCGCTGAAGGGACTCGAACCCCCGACCCCATCATTACGAATGACGTGCTCTACCAGCTGAGCTACAGCGGCCCCGTGACGCGGGGCTATAGCACCGCGCTGGAAATGGGGGAAGGCCTATTTTTCGGCTTTTTCCTCGTCACCCTCTTCCACGATTTCCGCATCCAGAACGGTGTCGTCGGCATCGTCGGCCGCCACCTCTTCCTCGTCCTCAAGAGCGCCGACAATCAGCGGCAGCATCTCAAGCCCCGTTGGCGTGGTCATCGTCGTATTCGGTGGCGAGGTCCAGCTCAGGGTGTCAAACGAACGACAGTTTTCGCAGGCAGGCACCCATTCGGCATGGATATGGTGGCACTTGTCGCAAACCCATTGCGGGCCACGGGGCGCCGAAAGGGCGCGTGCAAGCCAGCCTTTGACAACCGCATCCGACGATCCTTCGCCGCGCTCAACGGCCGCCATGATGGTAAGCGACCGCGCATCCGGCTCGACCTCGGCGAGATCTCCAAGCGCGCGGCGCGCACCCGGGAAATCCTCGGCGGCGATATGAAGTTCTGCCTTGAGAAGCTTGGTCTCGCGGTTCTCGGGATGCACCTTGAGCAGCTTGGCAAAGCGTTTCAGACGCTGTTGCGGGGTCTCATCCGGTTCAATCGCGGCGAAAGCCGCCGCAAGGTCGGGGTGCGGGCGCACGACCCATGCCTTATTGAGAACCCTCAGAGCATTGCGTTTGTTACCTTGCGCAATATAGCCGCGCGCCGCCAGAACAGCGGCCGGGATAAGATCGGGCGACAGGCGATTGGCCTCGATCGCGGCCTCGCGGGCCTCGATGGTCTTGCCCTCGTCAAGCACATCACGCGCCTCGGACAGGGCCAGCACCGCATCACGGCGTTTATGCACATCGCGCGGCAGGTTGCCATATTTCAGCTTGGCGTTCAGGGTCTCGCGCGCACCCTTCCAGTCGGATTTCTGCGCCTGCAATTCCAACAGCGTATCCTGCACCTCGGCGTGGCGCGGCTTGAGGGCAAAAGCGGTTTGCGCCAGCTTGAGCGCTGTTTCAGTATCGCCCTCAGCAAGCTTTTGACGCATTATGCCACGCACCCCGACAAAGCGGGTTTTATCGTTCTGCAACAGGCGTTTATAAACCTCTTCCGCCTTGCGCCGGTCGCCCGACATCTCGGCGGCCTGCGCCGTGATAAGATTGGTCAAGGCGGGCTTGCGCAGGTACTTCTCGGCGCGCGCGGCCTTGCTCATCGCGACATCGCCCTCGCCAGAGGCCAGCGCCAACATCCCTTCTGACAAGGCGCGATATCCCTTTTCCTGACGGTTACGGTCGAAATACCGCGACAGGGCGGTTTCATCGCCGTTGATCAATTTCAACACCGCCACAAGAATGCCCGCCAGCTTCATGAACAGCCAAATCGCCAGCACCAGAACCATGAGCGCCAAGACCGCCTTGACAGGTGTGAGGTTGATCTCGAACCCGGCCATGGCAATGCGCACCCCGCCGTCAAGGTCAAGAAGGTGCCCCGCCCCAAGCGTTGCAGCGGCCACAAGCGCAATGAATACAACAATCTTTATAATCGACCAAAGCATGACGCCCGCCTTTTCTAGCTTAATTCAATGTTCCGGCCAGCGCCTCGGCGGCGGCCAGAGCTTCTTTGCGGCGCGTGACCTGTGTGGCCCAGTCGCTCAGCTTGTCTTTTGCCACATCTGGCAGGGTTTCGATCTCGGCCAGGGCATCGCCCAGCCGCCCGTCGCCCGTGGCGGCCTCGATCCGCGATAGCACCGCATCGGGATCATCGCCTTCACGCGGCAAAAGCGAGCGCACGCCAAGCTGATTTTTGAAAAAGCTGCCAATGCCTACGCTGCCCTGACCGCTTTGCCCCCGCGCGGCCGCCAAGGCGGCGCGGGCCGCTTCGGGGAAACTCTGCATCAGGGCCGCCATGGTGGGCACACCGGTCTCGGCCATATCGGCAAGCGCGGCGGGCACCTCGGCCCCGGTGCTGCGCAGGTCGGCAAGCGCCGAGGTGAAATCGCTGCCACTGTCGAGCGCGGTCAAGACTCGGGTCATGGCGGCACGGCGCAGCGTTGCAATCGCGCCTTGTTGCGCGGCCGAAGCGCGCTCTTGTTCTGCGGCACCAAGCGCTGCGATCTCGGCACGCTGTGTGTCAAGCGCCGCGCGCAAATCCTCAAGCTCCTCTGACGGGACACCCGCGCCCGGCGCAGGCACGGGGCGGTTTTCAAGCGCCACTATCCGGTCTTCCAGCACTGAAATCTGACCGGTCAGCGCGGTCAGCGTTTCGCCAAGACCGTTAATCTCATCAACGCGATCTGGGGGAACGGCCATTCCGTCAATCTGCGCATCAAGTGCGTTGATCCTCTGATCTTGCGCGCCAAGCGCCTGTTCTATACGCGCGTCAAGCGCCCCATCGCCTTTTTGAAACCAATCCGGCGGCAAGACATAGGGCGCCGCCACAGCACCGATACCCGCCGCGACAATTCCGCCCAGAACCATCGACCAGAACCCACCTTGTCGCACAACCACCTGTTCGGTGGTCACCATCGAGGACGGCTCGCTTACCGGGGCCTCGTCTGTAACGATTTCCGGCTCTTGCGTTTGGTCTTGCTCTGGCTTTGGGGCCTGGTCAGGTTCGGATGTTTCATTCGATGCAGGGGCGTCATCAACGCCACCCTCTAGCGTATCTTCGCCAAGATCCTCTGTCACATCCACAGAGATGTCGAGCGGTGCGGTTTGGTCCTCGGCCTCAAGCGCAGCGGCTTGATCCGGGCTAAGGTCCTCTGACGTGAGATCAACATCGGGTAGGGTAGAGATGCGTTCCGGTGTCTTGTCCGCCTCGGCCCGGCCCTTGGATGTTTTCTTTTTCTCAGCCACGTCACACCACCTTTTCGAATCTTGTGATCCACATCTGTAAACTTGACCTTACTGCGCGGGGTTTCGACCCTCAAGCCGCTTGACCAGATCACACAGCACATTCAAAACGCCAGCCCCGTCCGGGGTTTGCGAAATCTCCACCGCTGCTGCGCGTCCCTGTGGCACGGCGTCGGCGGCGTTGCGGCTTATGGCAGCGACAAAAACCGGCGCGCGGCACGCCTTGGCTTGCTCAAAAAACACCCGCGCGCTGCGCGGTGACATGAGCGGCACGAT
>JAVVFB010000400.1:0-1802 GCA_032251095.1 Roseovarius sp.
GATTGATCGCAAGACGTTCCCGCGCGACAAGCTCTGTGGCGGGCTGATCACCGGGCGGGCCCGGCGCCATTACGCCGAGATTTTCGGCCATGAGATGCCGTTTGAGGCGCAGGACCGCAAGACCACCGTCGATTTCCGCTTTCGCGGCGCGCCGATGGGCGTGATCAGCGATGCGCCGCCGCTTTGCGCGACGATGCGGCGCGATATGGATGCGATGATCTGCGCGCAGGCGCTTGGCGCGGGGGCAGCGGATTTCACCGGGGTGAGCGTTGCCGGGATTGACCCCGAGGCCAAATCCCTGTCCCTCAAGGATGGGCGGCGGATCGGGTTTGGCGTGCTGATCGGGGCCGATGGCGCCAATAGCCAGGTGGCCAAGGCGCTTTTCGGTGAGGCCTTTGATCGCGCCGAGGTCGGCTTTGGCCTTGAGATCGAGGCCATGGGCGAGCACGTGGACCCAAGTGCGCCCATCCGGATTGATCTTGCAGCGGCGAAATGGGGTTATGGCTGGTCCTTTCCCAAGCGCTGTTCGACCACTATCGGCGTGGGCGGGTTGCTGGCCAAGAACCCCGACATGAAGGTTGCCATGGCCGAGTATTGCGCGCTTTTGGGGGTCGAGGCCGACAAGAGCAGCTTCAAGGGGCAGTTCCTGCCGTTCGGTGATTTCCGCAAGGTGCCGGGGCGCGGCGCGATTTTGCTGGCGGGCGACGCGGCGGGGCTTGTCGATCCGATCACCGGCGAAGGGATCGGTTATGCGATGCAAAGCGGGCATCTCGCGGCAAAGGCCGGAATCAAGGCGCTGCGCGCTGCGCGACCCGAGCGGGCGCTGGCGCATTATCGCCGTGGCCTTCGGCCCGTGCACCGCGCATTACGCATGGCGCGGCTGATCCGGCCTGTGATCTTTTTGCCCGCGATGGAGGCCGGATTTGCGCGCGCCTTTCGGCGCTCTTCAACGCTTCGGATGCAATACCTGCGCCTGATGGCGGGTGAGGTGGAATATGGCGATATTCTTGCCCGCGTGATCCTGCGCCTGCCGCGTCTGGCGGTCTTGGCGATCCGGGCCAGGTTTTGATGGCAGCCCTTTGATGCAGGATAGATGGGGGACGCTGTCCCCCAAACCGCAGGATAGATGGGGGACGCTGTCCCCCAAACCCCCTGGGATATTTAGAGCCAGAAGAAACCGAAAGCCGGGCCTGTCTCAGAGGGCGGCGTGAAACAGCGTCGTCAGGTTAGCCTCGGTCAAGGGCACCGGGTTGCCGCCACAGCTTGGGTCAGTGATTGCGCCTGCGACAAGATCGGGGATCGAGCCAGGCGTGACCCCAAGATCGGACAGTTTGCGCGGAATGCCGAGGCTGTCGTTGAACTCCTGCACAAAGCGGCGAAAGCCGTCGAACCCGCCCGCTATGCCAAGATAGCCGGTTGCGCGGTCAAACCGCTCGGCGATCACATCGGCGTTGAGGTCGAGCACCGCTGGCATGCAAACCGCGTTGGTGGTGCCGTGATGGGTGTTGAAATAGGCGCCGATGGGGTGACTCATGGCGTGGATCGCGCCGAGGCCTTTCTGGAAGGCAGTGGCGCCCATGGCGGCGGCGCTCATCATTTGGGCGCGGGCCTCGATATCGGTGCCATCGCTATAGGCGCGCGGCAGGTAGTCGATGACAAGGCGCATGCCTTCAAGCGCAATGCCCTGGCTCATCGGGTGGTAATGCGGGCTGCTGAAGGCCTCAACGCAATGGGCAAAGGCGTCAAGCCCGGTGCCGGCGGTGATGAATTTTGGCATGCCCACGGTCAGCTCCGGGTCGCAG
>JAVVFB010000401.1:0-1778 GCA_032251095.1 Roseovarius sp.
CGATTTCCTGTGGCGTGCGCGGCGCGCCCTTGCGCTCGATCGGGTTGATCTGGATGACCACGATATCGTCGGTGCCGGTCGCCCCATAGAGCGGAAACAACGAAGGATTGCCCATGTATCCGCCATCCCAATAAGGCACGCCGTCGATCTCGACCGCTTGATAGATGCTGGGCAAACAGGCCGAGGCCATGACCATATCGGCGGTCAGATCCTTGCGCGGAAACACCTTGACCTTGCCGCTTTCCACATTGGTGGCCGAGATGAACAGCTTGAAGGCGGTACAGTTGCGCACCATTTCGAAATCAATGCTCTCTTCAACCAGATCACGCAGCGGATTGATGTTCATCGGGTTGAGCTGATAGGGCGAGGCGACGCCCGACAGTGCATTCATGAAATGATAGAACGGGTTGTTCTCAAGCCCCCAATTGCCGGTCATGCGATCCATCGGGGTGCGCTGAAGCGGGCTTTGCTGGGCGCTTTTGCTCATGCAGCGCCAGAAATGATCAAGCGCGGCGCGTGCACCATCCGGCCCGTCGCGGGTATAGCCATCGGCCAGGGCCACGGCATTCATCGCCCCCGCCGAGGTGCCCGAGACACCGGCAATGCGCAAACGTCCATCTTCCAGAATGTGATCCAGCACCCCCCAGGTAAACGCGCCATGCGCGCCGCCGCCCTGAAGCGCGAGGTTGATCGGTTTGGTGGTCTTGCTCATCTGTTCAATGTCCTGGATCCAAAAGGGGGCCGTCGAAGGGGCGCAGATAACGCCCCCAAGAATATCAGGCCAGATAGTCATGCGCCACCCGGCCATAGGGCAGGGTGAGATCGGCGATGATATGCTGGCCCTCGATCACGCGGCGCACCGGCAGGTCGGCCACCGGCGCATTCACATGCGCCACAAGGTGAAGCCGCGCCGGCCCGCGCCAAAAGCCTTTGACGGTGATGTCGGTCATCGCGAAAGACACCAGTTCTGCGATCCGCGGCTTGCCGGTCACACAGGGGATGATCTTGAGGTTGACGGCGGTCTTGCCAAGCTTCTTGGCACAATCCTGCGGCGTGTCGCAGGCGGTGTCGTGCTTATAGACCATCGTGCCCATGGCAACCCGCTGACCGGCATAGTTCAGCGTTCCGGTCAGGGTGTCTTTTACAACCTTCATCTCCGGTTCGCCCCAGCGTTTGGGAAAGCCCCAGATTTCGCGCCCGGCGGTGATCGGCGGCTCGTCATTGAGAAACATCATCGCGGTGTAATTCACCGGCTCGCCATTGAGGGTGCAGGGAATGACGATGCCGGATTCCTGATAGGCGCCAAAGCCCGAACTGTCGGGCATGTTGATCCACTCATAAACCACGGTGTTTGACCCATCCGGCACAAGTGGTTCAGGCACCATCGCGCGGATCGCCTCGGGGTCGCTTTCATAGATGATGTTCATGTATTCGCGGTCCACAAACCGATAGGGGCCATGCGGATAGCTTGGGTTGGCCGGGGGCATGCCGGCAAGGGCCAAAAGTTCGTCTCGGGTCATGTGCTGCTCTCCTCACTCGTACCAATCGGACTGCCCAAGCCCTATCGCAGCCAAGCCGGGGAAAGTAGCGCCAAACCCGATCACGCCGGAAATCGTGATCGCCCGCGATGGGGCAGGAGGCGCATTTATTGGGTGCGGGATCGCGATTTGACGGCTGAAATGGCGCGAACAGAGGCCAACTTGTCAATGTGCATTCAAAACTGACCCGGTTTGATCATTTAAAAATGACCCGCCCCTGAGGTGGCAAAGCCCACAGGC
>JAVVFB010000402.1:0-1738 GCA_032251095.1 Roseovarius sp.
TGACGGATTCCCGCGCACCCTGCCGCAGGCCGATGCGCTTGGCGATCTTCTGGCCGAGCAGGGCGAGAGCCTTGACGCCGTGATTGAGCTTCGGGTTGACGACGAGGCGCTTGTAGAGCGTATCACCGCGCGCTCGACCTGCGGCGGCTGTGGCGAGGTCTATAACGACATCACCAAACCCTGGCCCGCCGACGGAAAATGCGCCAAATGCGGCTCTTCGGATGTCAAACGCCGGGCGGATGACAACGAGGACAGCCTGCGCAACCGGCTGATGGAATACTACAAGAAAACCTCGCCGCTGCTTGGCTATTACTATGCCAAGGGCAAGCTTGACTCGATCGACGGTCTGGCCGAAATCGCGCAGGTTCAAGCGGCAATTGCGTCGGCACTTGACAAATAAGGGGGCAGGGCTTGACGCCCGCCCGGTTTCCCCCTAACCAGCCCTATCTCGCGAGAGAATTGATTCTGATCGGGTCGCGCCCGGACTGAATCGTATCACCTGAATTCAGCTGCGGCCCGAAGCGTGAACGCCTCGGGCTTGCGTTGTGAAAAAAGGTTCTGGAGCTACGGAACCGCAACGAAAAAGGAACTTACATTTGGCACGTATCGCCGGCGTAAACATCCCGACCCACAAACGGGTCCCGATCGCCCTGACTTATATCACTGGTATCGGCCACACTTCGGCCAAGGCCATCTGTGAAGCCGTGAACATCGACGCATCGCGTCGCGTGAACGAGCTTTCCGACGCCGAGGCTCTGGCCCTGCGCGAGCATATCGACGCCAACTATACCGTCGAAGGTGACCTGCGTCGTGACACGCAGATGAACATCAAGCGCCTGATGGATCTTGGCTGTTACCGTGGCCTGCGTCACCGTCGCAACCTTCCGGTTCGCGGTCAGCGCACACACACCAACGCACGCACACGCAAGGGCCCTGCAAAGGCCATTGCCGGCAAGAAGAAATAAGGGAGGGCTGATCAATGGCACGCGATACCAAACGCACCAAAAAGAAGGTCTCCAAGAACATCGCCACCGGCGTTGCTCATGTGAATTCTTCCTTCAACAACACCAAGATCCTGATTTCGGACGTGCAGGGCAATGCGATCGCTTGGTCGTCGGCCGGCACCTGTGGTTTCAAAGGCTCGCGTAAATCGACGCCCTATGCTGCCCAGATGGCCGCAGAAGACGCCGGCAAGAAGGCCCAGGATCACGGCATGCGCACCCTCGACGTCGAAGTGCAGGGCCCCGGTTCGGGCCGTGAATCGGCGCTGCGCGCTCTGGCCGCCGTTGGCTTCAACATCACCTCGATCCGTGATGTGACCCCGATGGCGCACAACGGTTGCCGCCCGCCGAAACGTCGCCGGGTCTGATCAAAGACACACCAAGCGGGGCCGCGCAGTTTTTGCGCGGTCCCCTTTTCGTCATTTTAATACCTCGGGCGTTCTGAACCTTTGGACATGGGAACGGAACTGGAATGGAGGGACGCATGATCCACAAAAATTGGGCTGAACTGATCAAGCCGACACAGCTTGACGTAAAACCGGGCAATGACCCGCTGCGTCAGGCCGTTCTGACCGCCGAACCGCTTGAGCGCGGCTTTGGTCTTACGCTTGGCAACGCGCTGCGCCGGGTGTTGTTGTCGTCGCTGCAAGGTGCGGCCATCACCGCCGTGCAGATCGACAACGTGCTGCATGAATTTTCCAGCGTTGCCGGTGTGCGTGAAGACGTCACCGACATCG
>JAVVFB010000403.1:0-1736 GCA_032251095.1 Roseovarius sp.
TCCGGGATGCCGTATTTCAGCATCGCGATCCGGTCGATTCCCATGCCAAAGGCAAAGCCCTGCCATTCATTGGGGTCGATATTGCCGGCCTCAAGAACCTTCGGATGCACCATCCCACTCCCCAAGATCTCAAGCCAGTCGTCACCTTCGCCCACCTTGAGCGTGCCGCCCTCCCAAGAGCATCGGATATCGACCTCGGCGGAAGGTTCAGTGAACGGGAAATGCGAGGCACGAAAGCGCAACTCGACATCATCAACCTCGAAAAACGCCTTCACGAACTCTTCCAGCACCCATTTGAGGTTGGCCATGCTGATGTCCTTGTCGATCGCCAGACCCTCGATCTGGTGAAACATCGGCGTATGGGTCTGGTCATAATCGGCGCGATAGACACGACCCGGCGCGATCACCCGCAAGGGCGCCCCCTGATCCTGCATCGTGCGGATCTGAACCGGGCTCGTATGGGTGCGCAACACATGCGGCGGACGGTCATCGCCGGGCGCGCGATGGGTGTAAAACGTATCCATCTCGGCGCGCGCCGGATGGTGGCCCGGAATGTTCAGCGCGTCAAAATTGAACCAATCGCTTTCAACCTGCGGCCCCTCGGCCACGGCAAAGCCCATATCGGCAAAAATCGCGGTCACCTCTTCAGTGACCTGGCTTACCGGGTGGATCGTACCTACCCGGCGGTGCCGCGCAGGAAGGGTGACATCCATCCATTCGGCGCGCAAGCGCTCGTCAAGGGCGGCATCGGCAAGCCCCTGCTTCTTGGCGGCCAGGGCGCTGTTGATCTCATCCTTGAGCGCGTTAAGCTTGGGCCCGGCCACCTGCCGTTCCTCGGCGCTCATCTTGCCAAGCTCTCGCATCTGAAGGCTGATCTCGCCCTTCTTGCCCACGGCCTGCACACGCAGGTCTTCTAGCATGGCCTCATCGGCGGCATTGGCAATCAGGCTGATATATTTGTCTCTGAGATCATCCATCGGTCTTATCCAAATCCTACGGGTCAATGGCGGGTTACCCCGGCTGGGCGTTCAGCGCAAGTGACTGGCATAGCGAGCGGTGAATTCTGCATATCCATTGGCCGTGACACCAAGATGATCGCGCATCTGGGCATGCAACATCGGCAGCTTGTGAAACGGCACCTGCGCCAATGTATGATGCTCGGTGTGATAGGGCATTTTCCAGGCCAGGAAGCGCACGATCGCGTTGCCGACAACCTGCCGGATAATGGCCGCCCAATAAGGCAGGCCTGACACATGGATCAGATAAGCCCTGCGCGTCTCCGGCTTGCCCTACAACCCAAGCTCGGGGTCCAAGCCCGGAATATTGGTGAACCGATGATGCGCCAGATGGAAATAGCGAAACCACCCGAAGGGCAGCACAAGTAAAAGCCCCGCACTCCGCCCCACCCATTCATTCAACCAAACGGACAGAAACGGCGTTTTGTGCGTGGCCTAATGTTCCAGCGTGAACAGAAAACAAGTCGCAATCCCCTGCCCCACAAGCGCCAGCAGTCACCCACTCCAGCCCAGCATGATCCAAAGGCCAAACACCATGATGACCACAAGATGCCAAAGCCCCGGCCCATCCGCCGTTTCATTCAACGTCGCAAGCACATCTCTCGGCAAAGCCGAGACAAATTCCCTGTGATCCATCCCAAAAGCCTATGCAAAACTTCAGTCATAAGCCAGCCCCCGGCTTCTTCTTGGTCCAAATACTCATCCCGGCCCAACCTGCCC
>JAVVFB010000404.1:0-1727 GCA_032251095.1 Roseovarius sp.
GGATTGGCTGCGCACCAAGGGGCTGGCGAAGGCCGCCAAGAAGGCCGGGCGCACCGCCGCCGAGGGCCTTGTGGGCGTGGCGCTGGTTGCCGGGCGCGGTGTTGCGGTCGAGGTCAATTCGGAAACCGATTTTGTTGCCAAGAACGCCCAATTTCAGGCGCTGGTCCGCGCGATCACCGAAAAGGCGCTGGCGGCTGCGGATATTGACGCGCTGAAGGCCGCCGATCTGGACGGTAAATCGGTTGAACAGACGGTGACCGATGCGGTGGCCAAGATCGGCGAAAACCTGAACCTGCGCCGCCTTGTGGTGGTCGAGGGCGATACGGTTGTGTCTTACGTCCACAATGCCGCGACCGAGGGCATGGGCAAGATCGGCGTTCTGGTGGCGCTGAAGGGTACCGACAACGGCATCGGCAAGCAAATTGCGATGCATATTGCCGCGACCAGCCCGGCATCGCTGGGCAAGGATGATCTGGACCCCGCGCTGATCGAGCGCGAGAAGGCTGTGCTTACCGAACAGGCCCGCGAATCGGGCAAGCCGGAGACGGTGATCGAGAAGATGATCGTTGGCCGCATGGCGAAGTTCTATGAAGAGGTCACGCTGCTGGGCCAGAAATTCGTGATCAACCCCGATCTGACCGTGGGCGATGCCGCCAAAGAGGCGGGTGTCGAGGTGACGGGGTTCGCGCGTGTTGAGGTTGGCGAAGGGATCGAGAAGAAATCCGAGGATTTCGCGGCGGAAGTGGCCAAAACTCTGGCGGGTTAAATCGGGCTGACGAATCTGAAAACGGATTGATTTGAAAACAAAAAGCGGTGCAGGGAAACCTGCACCGCTTTAAGTTGCGCCACATCGGTTGGGGATGAGGACGGGCGCCATGGGTGTCGGCCAAAGGAACTGACTGTACGCCCCTCAGGCCGACGGTTCCGGTTTCCCGGTGCTTCTGCTTTGCCATGAAATTGCATGGCTTCGGCTTCGGCTGTCCCAATGACCAAAGTCACCACTCACGGAACTTTTGCATAATGCCAAGTTACCTTTGGTCAAGTAAGTAGGGGAATCCTTACTTTGCAATTTTAAAATGTAACTTTCCAAGGCTTGCTGTCACCGTATTTCTGCGCGTGGTTGTAAAAGTGTATTAAGTTCAACCATTAAGGGCAAAAATCTGATTCTGGTACGATGCCTTCAGCACCGCCTGCGCCGTGGTTTCCACCTCAAGCACGTCGCGGGCAAGACGCAGGTGTTTTTCGACCGTTGTCGGGGTCAGGTCCATGATCGTTGCGATATCCTGAATCGTCTTGCCATCACCCACCCATTCAAGCACCTCGCGCTGGCGTTTGGTAAGCGGGCGACGCGGCAGTTTATAGGGCATCGAGGTGATCTTGAGGTGGGTGATCGAATTGATCGAATGGATTTCCTGGCCGTGCCGTTCCCATATGCTGTCAACATCATCCTGTGACAGGCTGGGTCTCGCGGCAAGGCCAATGGCGCCCTTGTTACGTACCGATCCTTCGCGAAAACTGATCGTATAACCCGCGCGCAACCCCATGCGTTGATTGAAGGCCACCACCGCGCGTTCGTCTTCGGTCAACGCGTTGCCGCGCGCCAGATCCTCGATCAGGCGCCAGCTACAGGCGCCTTCGTTATAGGCGGCCCAGGTCACCATCGGCGCGGATTTATAAAGCCCCGAATGGATGAACCCCTGGACGTATCTCTGGCTGTGGTTGCTCAG
>JAVVFB010000405.1:0-1725 GCA_032251095.1 Roseovarius sp.
GTGTTGGCGATGATCGGTCTGGCGACGCTGAAGCTGCGCTAGGCGGGAGCGTGTCTACCGTGCGACATGCGCCAAGGCGCGGCTCGCCCGTCCTGACAGACGGTCTCGCGGTGGCTCTGGTCAAGCGCTCGCAACTGCGCTAGCGATTGGGCCGGTCTGGAAAAGGGGCGGAGCGCGATGATACCAGTCAGAGGAGTTGAGGGCGCGCGGGTTGGCGTGCTTGGGCTTGGGCGCTCGGGCCTGTCGGCGGCGCGGGCCTTGCGCGCGGGCGGGGCAGAGCCGATCTGTTGGGATGACAACGCAGAGGCGCGTGATCGGGCCGGGGCCGAAGGCTTTGAGGTGGCCGATCTGTCGCATCCGCGCGCCTTCGAGACGATTGCCAGTCTGATTGTCAGCCCCGGAATTCCGCATCTTTACCCCAGCCCCAACAAGGTTGTCGCCGCCGCGCAAGAGGCGGGCGTTCCGGTGGATAACGATATCGGGTTGTTCTTTCGCTCGCTGGCCCTGCCGGAATGGGACAATTTCGATAGTGCCCCGCGGGTGATCGCGGTGACCGGCAGCAATGGCAAATCCACCACCTCGGCACTGATCCATCACCTGTTGCTTGAAGCAGGTAAATCGGTGCAGCTTGCCGGCAATATCGGGCGCGGGGTGCTTGATCTGGACCCGCCGGGGGATGGTGGGATCGTGGTGCTTGAGCTGTCGAGCTATCAGACTGATCTTGCCCGTGCGCTGACGCCGGATGTGGCGGTGTTCACCAATTTCTCGCCCGATCATCTTGATCGCCACGCCGGGCTTGGCGGCTATTTCGCGGCCAAGCGACGGTTGTTTGCCGAAGGCGGGCCGGACCGCGCCATCATCGGAGTGGATGAGGCGGAGGGGTGCTATCTTGCCGGGCAATTGAGCGAGGGGCCCGCCGATGACCGGGTGATCCGGGTGTCGGTCGAGCGCAAGCTGTCCGGTCCCGGTTGGAGCGTGGGCGCGCGCAAGGGGTTTTTGAGCGAATATCGCAAGGGCAAGCAGGTGGGGTCGATTGATCTGCGTGCTGTGCCCGGTCTGCCAGGGGCGCATAACCATCAGAATGCCTGTGCTGCCTATGCCGCCTGTCGCACGCTTGGGCTTGCGCCGAGGTTGATCGAGCAGGGCTTTGCCACATTCGCGGGCCTGCCGCATCGCAGTCAGAGGATTGCCGAGAAGGATGGCGTGATCTTTGTCAATGACAGCAAGGCCACCAATGTCGACAGTGCGCTCAAGGCCTTGCAGGCGTTTCAGAATGTGCGCTGGATCTGTGGCGGGCTTGAGAAAGAGGGCGGGTTGGCCGCGCTTGCCCCCGGTTTGGCGCATGTGCGCAAGGCCTATGTGATCGGGCGCGAGGCGGCGCAGTTTGCGCTTGAGCTTGAGGGGGTCGAGGCGGAGATCTGCACCGAGATGGCGCGGGCGGTTGAACGCGCGATGGCCGAGGCCGAGGCGGGCGATGTGGTGCTTTTGGCGCCGGCCGCCGCGAGTTTTGATCAGTATGACAATTTCGAGAAGCGCGGCGAGGATTTCATCGAGCAGGTTCAGCGGCGGCTTTGAGCGGTGCCTGCGCCTTCACCGGGGTGGAGTGAGTATTTTTGCCAAGAAGAAGATCAGCCGCGCGATTGGGTGATCGCGGTGCCCGCAGCCCAGCCCGAGGACCAGGCCCATTGGAAGTTGTAGCCGCCAAGCCAGCCGGTGACATCGACG
>JAVVFB010000406.1:0-1706 GCA_032251095.1 Roseovarius sp.
GGTCATCGCGAGCATCGAAGACCCGCCGGTGATCGAGCGGATCCTGAATCATCTGGCCAGCAAGGATCTCCCTGGTTTGTGCCCGGAAAGCCGGGCGCCTCCGGCCCGGCGTATCGGCTTGCTTCACTGAATCGCGGGAAATGGACTTCAGATCGCGCTCCGCCTGTGCGCGGTTCGGCGCGGAGCGAGGCCATGCAGCACTTCCTTGACAAACATGCGGCGAAGATCGGCGGTGTGATCTCATGTTTCGACCGGATGCTGTTTCGCGGCTATCTTCCCATTATGTCCGGCTACTCGATGGCGCAGTTTCTCTGCCAAAAGGAGATCCTGTACAAAGATCTGAAGTCGTTCCTGCTGACAAATGCCGGGGTGCTCAAGGAGCACGCCATTGAGATGGCACGGGAAGAGGGTCGGCCCTACATGTATCTGGCGTCTTCGGGAGTTCGCAAAGAACAACGCGCCCGGGAGATGGCGGCGGCAGACGGCATCGAAGAGGGGCTGGTGTTTACCTTTGCGCAACTGGAGCCGTGCAAAACGTTCTCGTTTCGGTACGAAAAGGAACAGGCGTTCGTGAAGCCGGCCCGGCGCAAATGCCTGCACATCTATTATTACTTCATGGACCGCGATTTTGGCCTGATCCACGTGATGGTGCAGACCTGGTTCCCGATGCGCATGCAGGTCTTCGTCAACGGCCATCACTGGCTGGCCAACAAGATGAGCGCGCTCGGCATCGGCTATACCCAATGTGACAATGCGTTTGTCTGGATCGAGGACATTGATCGCGCACAGCGGTTTGCCGATCGCCTGGCGTCGGTCAATTGGCCATGTTTTCTGAATCGCTACGCGCGCCTCGTCAACCCGCATATGGACAAGCTGTTGGGGCGCATGGAGTACTACTGGGTGACCGCGCAGTGCGAATATGCCACTGATGTGATGTTTAAATCAAAAGCCGCATTGAGCGAGCTTTATCCCCGATTGATCAGCCACAGCATGCAATGCTTTGGTGCCAGGGAGGTCATGAACTTCCTGGGGAAGAAGCTGGTCGGGCAATTCCGCGGTGAGGTTGTCAGCGACATTACCGATCGCGGCAGGCAGCGGCTGCCTGGCACGCGAATCAAACACAGAGCGAAAATGAACTGGATCAAGATGTACGACAAGATCGGTTCAGTGCTTCGGGTCGAGACGGTCATCAACGGGCCCGATGCATTCAGAGTACGTAAACGCGTCTGGCGTGAGGGGCTGCAAGTGACTGAGTGGGTGCCGATGCGCAAAGGCGTTGCCAACCTGTTCCGCTATCGGGACGTTTCTTTGGCCGCGAACGGACGTTATCTCGAAGCCTTGGCGGTCGTCGATGACCCCACCACGGCGATCCGGCAACTTCGCACGATCACGAAACGCAAACGAACCCGAATCGGACAGTCGGTGCGCGCCTTCAATCCGCTCGGCGATGAGGACCAGGGAATCTTCAAGGCGCTGCTGTCCGGTGACAACATGATCAACGGATTTTGCAATCGGGATGTCCGCGAGCGCCTGGCGGTGTCACTGATCACCCTAAACCCGGATTATTCATGACCCGACCTGCTGCGACGCCCCCAGGCCCCGCATCCGCGACGTTTCGCTCGGTCGCGCATCCTCACCTGCCGTTATTGACAAGCTGGGCGAGTACGCCTCCGGTGCGCTCGGTCGCGAAACACCGCGGCTACAAG
>JAVVFB010000407.1:0-1701 GCA_032251095.1 Roseovarius sp.
GCGCCGCCGTCGGCTTGGCACAGGTCACGTCCCGGCTTGCCGCCTCAAAGGCGCGCAAGGATGCGGGCCTGCCGGTCGAGGCCGAAAACTGGATGATTGCCGCCGCCAACCCGCTTGCGGTCGATGCCGGGGCGCGGGTGCTGGCGGCGGGCGGCAGTGCCGCCGATGCCATGGTCGCGGTGCAGGCGGTGCTTGGGCTGGTCGAGCCGCAAAGCTCTGGCCTTGGCGGTGGGGCGTTTCTGGTCTGGCATGACGGGACAAGCGGCAAGATCACCACGCTTGACGGGCGCGAAACCGCGCCGCTGGCGGCCACGCCCAAGCTGTTTCTTGATGCGAACGGTCAGCCGCTCGGGTTCTTTGACGCGGTGGTTGGTGGGCGCTCTGTCGGTACGCCGGGCACGCCGGCCCTGATGGCCGAGGCGCATCGTCGTTGGGGGCGGGCCGATTGGCCGGGGCTTTTTGACAAGGCGATCACGCTGGCCGACGATGGCTTTGCCGTCAGCCCGCGCCTTGCCAGCCTGATCGCGGGCGACGCCGAACGCCTGTCGCGGTTCGAGGATACGCGCGACTATTTCCTGCCCGGCGGTGCGGCGCTGCGCGCGGGGGATATCCTGCGCAACCCGGACTATGCCGACACGCTCCGGCTTTTGGCGACAACGGGGGCGCGCGGGTTTTACACCGGCGAGATGGCGCTTGATATTGCAGAGCGGGTTCAGCGCTCGGGGCGCAATTCGGGCGTGCTTGCCCCGCTTGACCTTGCGATCTACCGCGTCAAGGAGCGCGCGGCGGTCTGTGCGCCCTATCGCGGGTTTGAGGTGTGCGGCATGGGGCCGCCGTCGTCCGGCGCGGTCGCCGTGGGGCAGATCCTTGGCCTGCTTGAGGGCTATGACCTTGCGGCGCTTGGCGCCGACAACCCCGAGGCCTGGCGGCTTATCGGCGATGCCAGCCGTCTGGCCTTTGCCGACCGTGGCCGGTATTTGGCCGATAGCGATTTCGTGCCGGTGCCGGTCAAGGGATTGCTGGCGCAGGGCTATCTTGCGGAGCGCGCCAAGCTGCTTGGCGGCGATGATGCGCTGCCCGAGGTGAGCGCCGGCACGCCCGAGTTTGATCATGCGCTCAACTGGGGCGATGACCAGTCGATCGAGCTTCCTTCGACCTCGCATATCTCGATCTACGACCGCTTTGGCAATGCCCTGTCGATGACCACGACGATTGAAAACGGTTTCGGCTCGCGCCTGATGGTGGGTGGGTTTTTGCTCAATAACGAGCTGACGGATTTTTCCTTTGCGACCCATGACAAGGGCCTGCCCATCGCCAACCGGGTTGAACCGGGCAAGCGGCCACGCTCTTCGATGGCACCGACGATCCTGCGCAAGGATGGCAAGCCCGTGCTGATTATCGGAAGTCCGGGCGGCAGCCGGATCATCGGCTATGTGGCCAAGAGCATCATTGCCTGGGTCGATTGGGGCATGGATGTGCAAGCCGCCATTGGCCTGCCGCATCTTGTGAACCGGTTTGGCAGTTATGACCTTGAGGCGGGCACATCGGCGGGCGCTTTGGCCGCGCCACTTGGCGCCATGGGATACGAGGTAGGATTGCGCGATCTGACCTCTGGCCTGCATGCGATCGAGGTGGGCGATACTCTTTTGGGCGGGGCCGACCCGCGCCGCGAAGGGCTTGCGTATGGCGAGTAGCGCCGAG
>JAVVFB010000408.1:0-1698 GCA_032251095.1 Roseovarius sp.
AACCCCGCCCAATAGCCGCCCACGGCCGCCAGAGAGGCCGCGAAATACGCGCCCAGCGCATAAAGAGAGCCATGCGCGAGGTTCACGAAATGCATCAGCCCGAAGATCACCGTCAGACCGATGGACAGCAGGAACAGCAGCATCGAAAGTTGCAGCGCGTTCAGCGCCTGAAGCGTCCAGAACCCGAGATCGTGTGACATGTCAAAGCCTCCTCCCAGAGAAAGGCCCGGCCAGGGATATGGCCGGGCCGCGTGCCTTAGTTGCTGACGGGCGCGGCCATCTCGCAGCCGTTGACCGGGTCGGCCTCGGCAGGCAGTTGCGCGAGCACCTTTTGTGTCAGGCCGCCCTCGCCCGCGATGGTCTCGTAGACATAGATCGGCTGCACGATGTTGTTGGTCGCGGGATCGATCGAGAGCGCCCCGCGCGGCCCGTCAAAGCGCACTTGCCGCAGCGCATTGGCAAGGCTCTCCCGGTCCGTCGCCCCGGCCTTCACGGCCTCGATGAGCGCGCGGCCCGCATCATAGCCATGCACGGCGAATTCCGACGGAATGCGGCCCGTCTTGGCCTTGAACGCCTCGACGAATTGCACGTTTGCGGGGTTGTCGAGCGTGGGCACGTAATGGAGCGCCGTGATCACACCCTCTGCGGCAGGCCCCTGCGCATTGACATAAAGCGACGAGGTGAGGAAACCCGAGCCATAGAGCGGCAATTCGGCCTTGAGGCCAAAGCTGTCATATTGCTTGACGAAGGAAATCGCCTCGCCGCCCGCGTAGAAGACAAAGACCGCCTCGGCCCCGCTCGACTTGGCCTGCGCCATGTAGGGGCCGAAATCCTGCGTCTTCTGGAAGGGGGTGAACTCCTGCCCGACAATCTCACCTCCGGCGGCGGTGAAGGTCTGCACGAAGCCGTCGATCATCTGGCGGCCTGCGGCATAATCGGGGGCAAGGGTATAGACCTTGCGGATGCCCTGATCATACATCCACTGCCCCATCGGGCGATTGACCTGCCCGTTGGAGAACGACATGCGCGTGATGTAGGGAGAGCAGGCCGCACCGGTCGCCTCGTCATTGCCCGCATTCGCCACGATGAGCGGTACGCCTGCGCCATGCACCATGTCGCGCACGGCCCCCAGCACGCCGGAACTGACGATGCCCGCCATCACGTCGACCTTGTCCTGCAAGATCAGCTTCTTGGCCTTGCCAAGCGCCACCGGGGGCTTCACTTCGGTATCCTCGCGGATGATCTCGAAGGTGGCCGGGGTTTCGGCACCGAATTGCTCGAGCGCGGTAGTGAACCCCGCCTCGATATCGTTGCCCAAGGCTGCGTAAACACCCGAAAAGGGCAAGAGCAGGCCGACCTTGATATCCTGGGCTGTTGCAGGCACGGCAAGGCCCGTGGCGAGCCCGAGGGCCGCCAGAATTGCGCGTTTCATTGGTAGTTCCTCCAGTTGGTGTTCAGACCCCTCCTCAGGGCCTATCCAAGATCGCCCCCGCCCACCGGCACCGTGACCCCGGTGATGTAGGAGGCCTCGTCCGACGCCAGGAACAGGATCGGCCCTGCCTGCTCGTCGAGCGTTCCGTATCGTTTCATCAGGCTTGACTGGATCGTCTGATCGACGATCGTGCGATACCAGTCTTCGCGTTGTTCCTCTGCGGCATTGGGGTTGCGCGGTGTGACGCGCGGCGGGGCCTCGGTCCC
>JAVVFB010000409.1:0-1668 GCA_032251095.1 Roseovarius sp.
TGCGGTTTGAACTTTCCGCCTATGCGCTTGACCCGGATATCAAGGTGATCGCTCCGTGGCGCGAATGGGATCTGACCAGCCGCACCGCGCTGATCGCATGGGCCGAAGCTCACCAGATTCAGGTGCCAAAGGACAAGCGCGGCGACAGTCCGTTTTCAACCGATGCCAACCTGCTGCACACCTCGTCCGAGGGCAAGGTGCTCGAAGACCCGTGGGAGGAGACCCCGGACTATGTCTATTCGCGCACGGTCAATCCCGAAGACGCGCCCGACACGCCCGAATATATCACCATCGATTTTGAACGCGGCGACGGGGCGGCGCTGAACGGCGCGGCGATGTCTCCCGCCGCGTTGCTGACCGCGCTCAATGATTTGGGCCGCAAGCACGGGATCGGGCGGCTCGATCTGGTCGAAAACCGCTTTGTCGGGATGAAATCGCGCGGGATGTATGAAACCCCCGGCGGCGAAATCTACGCCCGCGCGCATCGCGGGATCGAACAGATCACGCTCGATCGCGGCGCGGCGCATCTCAAGGACGAACTGATGCCGCGCTATGCGGAGCTTATCTACAACGGCTTCTGGTTCTCGCCCGAACGCGAGATGTTGCAGGCCGCGATTGACCTCAGCCAGGACAAGGTGACGGGCACGGTGCGGCTGAAGCTTTACAAGGGGCAGGCCAGCGTGGTCGGGCGCAAATCGCCCTTCTCGCTCTATTCCGAAGCGCATGTGACGTTTGAGGACGACGCCGGGGCTTACGATCAGAAGGACGCCGAAGGCTTCATCAAGCTGAACGGGCTGCGGCTGCGGCTGCTTGCCCGGCGCAACCGCGACGCCTGAATCCGAGTCGCCGCGCAAGGTGCTGCAACTGAGAGCGCGCGCATGACCATTTGCAGGCGGTTTTGTGCGCGTTCCTGCGCGCCGCATCTGACAAATGCGACAAGCTGTTGACTTATCCACCCGTGTCCACAGGGGATCCGGGCAAAAGTGGAAAACTAGGCCTTGCCGATGTTGCCAGATCGCCGGTTGAGGCGCAATTTCAACTTGTCTTCGGGACACAGATCAACCGGAACGGAAAGCCGCAAGGCCTTGAAGTTCTGATGATTTAATTCCCAAGGATGGCGGTGGAACATGTCCACGCGTTCATCGAGAGACGGCTTGGAAGAGGCCTCGGCCAAATGCAAGCGGGCTCGTTTGAGAAGGGCGCGACGCAGTTTTACCGGACAGGCCGGGTGATCTGGCCGGAACGGGTGGCAAGGATGGCGCAAGCCTGAAAGGCCGCAAGCCCGGATCGGCAAAGGGACGCGGTCTCGGCTAGGCAACTGCGCATGGCAGCGAAAACCGGGGCCTTAGGGCTTGGGCAGACGCAGCAGGGCAGGAGCGAAAGCCGGATGCCGGTGCGAGCGCCGGTGACGAAACTCTGATGCGCCAGTCGCAAGACACCAATCGCAAGATTGGGCGAGCAGAGCCAGACATCGGGCGCCAAGTATGCCCTGAACTCAGCGAGGCGGAAGGTCCGCCAGAAGTCTCGCAAGGAACAGGGGATCCACGCGCTGGTGAGAGTGGGGTCGGCAGCAATGCCGGCCCCATTTGCATTATTTGCATTGGGGGGCAGATCGGTCGACCTGACCCGCCTGTCACAGTGCCGCCCGCTCATCCTCCCGGTTCCGAG
>JAVVFB010000040.1:0-17636 GCA_032251095.1 Roseovarius sp.
CTGGACGGGCGATACCCCGCTGGCCGCGCCGACACCGCTCGACACCACGATGGGCCGTTGCCTTGAACCGTTTCTGAGACTAGGGAATGCGCCAGCATAGGCCGCGCCCGCGATATACCGGAGTTCAGAATGCAGATAACCAAAGATGACATGTTCGACAAAGTTTACGCCATTCTCAAGACCCATGCCAAATCCGATATCCGGATCGGGCCCGAAACGCAGATCGCCGCCGATCTTGCCATCGACTCGGTCGAAATGTTCGATCTGGTGATGGAGATCGAGGAAGCCTATGATATTAGCTTTCCGATAGAAGAGGCATCTGCTATCGATACTGTCCAATCCTTGATCGAAGCGATCGAACGTATCACCGATGTATGATACCGGGGGCAACAGGAACACCGTGTTTGCAAAATTCGAAAAACTGGCGGAACGCGTCGAAACCCTGCGCGTCTCGGGGCGGCTGCCGTTCGGCATGCAGATGGATGAAATGCTGTCGCCCACGCGGGCGCGCATCGGCAACCGCGAAGTGCTGCTGGCGGGCACCAACAACTATCTCGGCCTGACCTTCAACGAAGAGGTAATGACAGCCGCCAAGACGGCGATCGACACTCAGGGCACGGCCACCACCGGCAGCCGGCTGGCCAATGGCTCCTATGCGGCGCATCTCGAGCTTGAGGCAGCGCTGAAGGATTTCTTCGATGCCGCCTCGGCCATCGTCTGCACGACGGGCTATCAGGCCAACCTGGCCGCGATCAGCGCGCTTGCCGGGCGTGGCGACCGCCTGCTGATCGACGCCGACAGCCACGCCTGCATCTACGATGCGGCCCGACTCAGCGATGCCGAAACCATCCGCTTTCGCCACAACAGCCCCGAAGACCTGGCAAAGCGGCTGGCCCGCCTGCCCGCCGATGGCGCGCGGCTGGTGGTGATCGAGGGGCTTTACTCGATGTTCGGCGATGTCGCCCCGGTCGCGGAATTCGTCGAGGTGGCACATGCCCATGGCGCCATGCTCTTTGTCGACGAGGCCCATTCCATCGGCTGCTATGGCAAGAACGGCCGCGGTGTCTCGCAGGCGCAAGGCGTGCTCGAAAAGGTCGATTTCATTTCCGGCACCTTCTCGAAAAGCTTCGCCTCGATCGGTGGCTTTTGCGTCTCGCGTCACCCCGAGCTTGAGCTGATCCGTCTGGTAAGCCGCCCGTACCTTTTCACCGCCTCGGGTTCGCCCGCCAATATGGCCGCCGCGCGCGCCTCTCTCAAGGTGATTGCGAACGATACGACACTTGGCAAGACGCTCTGGGAGCGGGTGCATCAGCTCTATGACGGGTTGACCGATGCGGGCTTTGCCATCTCGTCGCCTCCGGGTCCGATCATGGCCATTTCACGCCCCGACGAACATGTCGCCGTGGCGGAATGGAACCACCTGATGGATCAGGGCGTCTATGTCAATCTGGCGGTTCCGCCAGCGACGCCGCAGGCAAAATCCCTGCTCCGCCTCAGCGTGTCGGCCGCCCATACCGAGGCCGATATCGACCAGTTGATCGCGGCCTTCCGCAGCCTGCCCAAAACCGCCTGACATCCGGGGCCTTGTCTCATCAAGGCCTTTGAACCCTGCTGAAACCCACCTGCGGCCCCACATGAGTGCGGGCCGCAGTGCAGGTTGCGCCCCCTCCCCTTTTGCCAGATACCCAGAGTGCGGACCGTTGCGGCCTGCTCATTCGGGGCCGTGCTGACCAAGATCAAGGCGCGCGCCCGAATCGTAGGATAGATATGGCTCTCAAGCAGAGTCCAACCTGTGAAAAGGGTCTCGAACAGATGCAGGCGCAAGACATTGCCACGCAAAGACCGCAACAGTCCGACGGCCGCGTGCATGCGGTCAGGGGCGCGATTGTGGACGTGCGTTTTGCAAAGGGCGACCTTCCGACGATCAACTCTGCGCTTGTGGTGGAGTGGGATCGCCCTGCGCCGCTTATCCTTGAGGTTCACAGCCATCTTGATCCGGGCACGTTGCGCGCTGTGGCGTTTCAATCCACGGCGGGCCTTGCGCGGGGGGTAAAGGTGCGCGCAACCGGCGGGCCGGTGACGGTGCCGGTGGGCAATGGCATTCTGGGCCGACTTCTGGATGTTGTGGGCAATCCCAAGGACGCTCTGGCGCCGCTGCCGCAGGATACGCCGCGCCGCCCGATCCATGCGCTTCCGCCGGCCTTGAAATCTCAGGCCCACACCACAGAGGTCTTTGAGACCGGGATCAAGGTGATCGACCTGCTCACCCCGATGGCGCAGGGCGGAAAGGCCGCGATGTTCGGCGGTGCCGGGGTTGGCAAGACCGTTCTGGTGATGGAGCTGATCCGCGCCATGGTCGAGAAATACGAGGGGATCTCGGTCTTTGCCGGGGTCGGCGAGCGGTCGCGCGAAGGCCACGAATTGCTGACCGAGATGGGGGACTCGGGCGTGCTTCCCCGAACGGTGATGGTTTACGGCCAGATGAACGAGCCCCCCGGCGCCCGCTGGCGCGCGCCGCTGACCGCGTTGACGATTTCGGAATATTTCCGCGACCAGAACCACAAGAACGTGCTGCTTTTGATGGATAACGTCTTTCGCTTCGTACAGGCGGGGGCCGAGGTTTCAAGCCTGCTTGGCCGCCTGCCTTCGCGTGTTGGCTATCAGCCGACATTGGCCACCGAGGTCGCACAACTGCAAGAGCGGATCGCGTCGGTCGCAGGGTCTGCCGTGACGGCGATTCAGGCGGTCTATGTGCCCGCCGACGATTTCACCGATCCGGCGGTCACGACAATTTCAAGCCATATGGACTGCGTCATCGTGCTGAGCCGCGCGCAGGCCGCCGAGGGGTTTTATCCGGCGATTGATCCGCTGGCCTCTTCGTCGATGCTGCTTGATCCGCTGGTTGTGGGCGAGGCGCATTACAAGACCGCCGAGGCCGTGCGCCAGACGCTGGCCCGGTTTCAGGAGCTGAGCGATATCATATCGTTGCTGGGGGTTGAGGAACTGGGCACTGCGGACCGTTTGATCGTGAAGCGCGCGCGCCGTCTGCAACGCTTTCTGACCCAGCCGTTCATGGTCACCGAGGCCTTTACCGGCACGCCGGGTGCCAGCGTTTCCCTTGCCGACACCCTTGCCGGGTGCCGCGCCATTCTGGACGGCGACACTGATGAATGGTCGGAAAGTGCGCTCTACATGGTTGGCACATTAGAGGATGCGCGAAACAAAGAAGCCGCAGAAAACACCAGCGAGGCCGCCGCATGAGGCTCAGGATCATCACCCCGCTGTCGGTCGTCGTGGATGAGGATATCGAGGCCCTGCGCGCCGAGGATCAAAGCGGAAGTTTCGGCATCCTGCCGGGCCACGCGCCGTTCCTGACCGCCCTTGCCATCTCGATCGTCACCTGGCGACAGGCCGGGGAGGACCGCTTTTGCGCCCTGCGTGGCGGCGTGATGAGCGTCGGTGCCACCTCAAACGTGGATATCGCAACCCGCGAGGCGGTGACCGGCAGCGATCTTGCCACGCTCGACGAAGAGGTGCTGGCGCGGTTTCAATCCGACGCTGACCGGGAACGGGTCGAACATGTCGAAACGATGCGCCTGCAATTCAATGCGATCCGCCGCATGGTCAGCCGTCTTAAACCCCTGTCAAACTCCGGGGGGGCCCGGTGATGCCCACGCCGCCCAAAGACCCCGAGGACGACCCGCTGGTTGCGCAGACCCGCCTGCGCCGCGACCGCCATGAGCGTTGGTTGCGCGAGGGGGATATGTCGGTTGGTCGCCGTCTGGCACAGATCGGCGTGCTGGGGTGGATCTTTGTGACGCCAACGCTGGCGGGCCTGTTTTTTGGCCGCTGGCTTGATGTACGCCTTGAGACCGGTGTTTTCTGGAGTGCGCCCTTGATGCTTTTGGGCCTTTGCCTTGGCGGCTGGACCGCATGGAAATGGATGAACGCGCGATGATGGATTGGCCCCTGATTCCCTTTGGCCTGAGCCTGCCACTCGCATTCGCGGGCGGTGTTGCGCTTGGCTTTGCCTATTTCAGTGCCCTGCGCATGACCGCCACCCTGATCGTCAGGGGTGGCTCGCCGCTTTTGGGGCTGGCCATGGCGCTTGGGCGGCTCGCCGTTCTGGGAGCAGGCTTTTACCTCGCCGTGCAGGCCGGCGCGCTCGCCCTCTTGGCGGCCTTCTCTGGCGTGATGTTGGCCAAGGCGTTGATACTTCGTCACACAAGGAGAGAAGGCGCATGATTTCACCGCTCGAACCTGTTTTCCTGTTCCAACTTGGACCGATTGCTATCACCCAGGCGATCGTCACCACATGGGCGATCATGGGTGTTCTTGTGGTCGGGGCCTTTCTTCTGACCCGGCAACTTGATCTTTACCCCGGTCCGCGTCAGGCGGCGCTCGAACTCATCGTGACCACGCTGGACACCCAGATCACCGAGACAAGCGGCGCCGAGCCGGCCCCCTACCGAAGCTTTATCGGCACGCTTTTCCTGTTCATCCTCGTGGCGAACTGGTCGTCGCTTATCCCCGGTATCGAGCCACCCACAGCACAGCTTGAAACCGACGCCGCCCTTGCCGTTCTGGTGTTCTTGGCTGTGATCTGGTTCGGCTTGCGCCGCAGCGGGGTTGGCGGCTATCTCAGATCCTTTGCGGCCCCCAATCCGGTGATGATCCCGCTCAATATCCTGCAAAGCCTGACACGGGTGTTTTCGATGTTCGTGCGCCTCTTTGGCAACGTGATGAGCGGCGTCTTTGTGATTGGCATTGTCGCTTCGCTGGCGGGGCTTCTGGTGCCGATCCCGCTGATGGCGCTCGATCTGCTGACCGGGTTGGTACAGGCCTATATCTTTGCGGTTCTGGCGATGGTCTTCATCACGGCAACGGTTCAAGACGGTCGCGCAAACCCCACTCCCTCTCCCAACAAAAAGGATACTTGATGGACTATCTCAGCCTTGCCAGTATCATCTGCGCCGCCTTCGCCGTGTCGTTCGGCGCGCTTGGCCCCGCCTTGGCCGAAGGCCGCGCGGTCGCCGCCGCGATGGACGCCATCGCACGCCAGCCGGAAGCCGCCAACACGATCTCGCGCACGCTGTTCGTTGGCCTTGCGATGATTGAGACAACCGCGATCTATTGTCTGGTGATTGCGCTGTTGCTGCTCTTTGCCAACCCGTTGCTGGTCTGATCCGATGACTCTTGATCTTTGGGGGCTTGGGCTACAGGCGATCAATGTCCTCATCCTCGTCTGGCTTTTGTCGCGCGTCTTTTGGCGTCCGGTCGCGGGCGCCATTGCCCGGCGCCAGGCCACCATCAAGGCGATGGTTGAGACCGCCGAGACAACACAGGCCAAGGCCGATGCCGCCCTCGCCGAGGTCACGCAGGCCCGCGCAGGCATCAATGCCGAGCGCGGCGCGGCCCTGGACGCCGCCAAGGCAGAGGCAGAGGCCGCGACAAAAGCCACCCTTGCCGAGGCCCGCAGCAAGGCCGACGCAATGCTCGCCGCGGCAAAAATCACCATCGAACGTGACAGTGAAGCGGCGCGCAAAGCCAATGAACTGCATGCCTCCGACCTGTCACTCAGGATCGCGGCAAGGCTTTTGGCGCGGATGAACGGCCCCGTCGTGCAATCCGCCTTCCTGTCCCAACTTGTCGAGGCGATTGCAAACATGCACGAGGCCGAGCGCAGCGCCCTTGTCGATGACCCCGCGGGCATCGAGGTGATCAGCGCCGCCGAAATCGACAGGGCCCAACCGGAGATCGAGACCGCGATACAGACCGCCCTTGGCGGCAGCGCGCGCCTGCGCTTTGTCACCGACCCCGACCTGATCGCCGGGCTCGAACTGCGCAGCCCGCATTTCGTCCTGCACAACAGCTGGCAGGCGGATCTGACCGAGATTCGCAAAGCGATGCAAAATGCCGCATGATATCGCCAACTGGATCGGCGCGGCGCAAGACGCCGTAAACAGCGCGACCCTGGGGCCACGCACAGAGCATCGGGGCCGGGTCGAGGAGATCGGCGACGGCGTTGCGATGATTTCGGGCCTGCGCAATGTGCGCCTTGACGAGGTGTTGCGGTTTGAGGGCGGTCAGGTTGGCTTTGCCCGGGTGCTCGACCCCGATCTGATCGGGTGCGTCCTGATGGATGCCGCCTGGAATGTCGAGGCGGGTGATGCGGTCTTTGGCACCGGAGAGGTCGTCAACGTGCCCGTGGGTGAGGCCCTGCTCGGGCGCATCATTGACCCGCTTGGGCGCCCACTTGACGGCAAGGGGGGGGTCGAGCCAGAGGCGCATCGCCCGATAGACCAACCCGCGCCCTCGATCATCGAGCGCGATCTCGTGACGCAACCGGTACACACCGGGATCGTCGTGCTGGACACGCTGTTCGCGCTTGGCCGCGGCCAGCGAGAATTGATTGTTGGCGACCACTCGACCGGCAAGACGACGCTCGCCATCGACGCGATGATCGCCCAGGCGGATAGCGACATGATCTGTATCTATGTCGCCGTCGGACAAAAGACATCCAGCGTGCGCCGCGCCATCGACGCGCTTCAGGCGCAGGGCAATTTTGCCCGCTGCATCGCTGTCGTGGCCGGCTCTTCCGAGGCGCCGGGCCTGCAATGGATCGCGCCCTATGCGGGCATGACCATGGCCGAGTATTTCCGCGACAAGGGCCAGCACGCGTTGATCGTGATTGACGATCTGTCCAAACACGCCGCCACGCACCGTGAAATAGCGCTTTTGACCCACCAGTCACCGGGGCGCGAGGCCTATCCCGGCGATGTATTCTATGTCCATGCGCGGCTTTTGGAACGCGCGGCCAAACTCTCCAAGGCGCGCGGCGGCGGTTCATTGACCGCGCTGCCAATTGCCGAGACCGTCGCGGGAAATTTGTCAGCCTACATCCCGACCAACCTGATCTCGATCACCGACGGGCAGATCGTGCTGGATACGACACTGTTTCATCAGGGCCAGAAACCCGCCGTCGATGTCGGCCTCAGCGTAAGCCGCGTCGGTGGCAAAACCCAGGCTCCGGTGTTGCGCAAGGCCGCAGGCACGCTCCGGCTGGAGTATGCCCAGTTTCTTGAACTCGAGGTCTTTACCCGCTTTGGTGGCATGACCGAGGGCCGCGTGCGCGCGCAACTGACGCGCGGCGCGCGGATCAGAGAGGTGCTGCGCCAAGGCCAGCACATGCCGCTGCGCCTCGCCGATGAGGTTGCGCTTTTGCTGGCCGTGCAGGCAGGCCTGCTGGATCCGCTGCCGCTGGCGGCGGTGACCGATTTTCGCGCGGCGCTGCCGGGGGCTCTGGACGATGACGCCGCCGGTTTCCTGCGTGCCATTGCCAGGTCAGGTGGGTTTGACGAGGCCACGCACAAAGACCTTATCGGCGCGCTTACCCGTCTTGCCAAATCCGTCTCCGAGACCGTGACCGAAACCGTGGCGAAACCCCATGAAGGCCCCGAAGAGGCGCCCCGCCTATGACCGAACGGCTGGAAGATATCAGCGCCCGGATCGACGGCATCCGCAAATTGGGCGCCGTGGTGAATGCCATGAAGAGCATCGCCGCCGCGCGCGCGCACCTGGCCCGGGGACAGGTCTTTGCGGTCGATAGTTACGCCGCGACCATCGCGGCCGCCATGGCGCGGATCCTCAGCCACGATCGGCCCGCCCCGGCACCCGACCCCGGTGAAGGCGCAGGCACGGGCACGGGCAAGCCCGGCCTGCTGGTGTTCTGTGCCGAGCATGGTTTCGCAGGTGCGTTCAGCGAACACGTGCTCGACCAGATCGACCCACAAAACGCCCCTGTCAGCCTGTTCCTGATCGGCACGCGCGGCCTGTCCATCGCAACCGCACGCGGCCTGACACCACAGTGGAGCGCGCCCCTGCCCTCGCATACGCCGGGCATTCCGAAACTGGCCGACAAGATCACAACGGCGATTTATGCGGCCGTTGCCGAGGGCCGGATTGACAGTCTCGACGTCCTGTTCACCGGTTGGAAATCGGCGCACCCTGCCCTTGTCAGGCATCGCCTGTTTCCGATTGATCTGGCCGATCTTCCCCCCGCCACCACAGAGCACCCCCTGACGCAACTGCCCGACGACACCTTGATTGCCTCTCTGGGGCAGGATTACTTCAACGCGCAGGTTTGCAAGGCGGCGCTTCACGCCTTTGCCGCCGAAAATCAGGCCCGGATGGAAGCCATGTCATCGGCCGCGAGCCAGATCACGCGCGAGCTTGAGACCTTTCAGGCCACCCTGAACCGTGGCCGCCAAGAGGCAATTACCGCAGAGATCATCGAACTTGGCACAGGTGCCGCCGCAGGCCGGCGCGCGCGCGCTCCACGATGATCGTGCGGGACAGCACGGGTGAAGGCCTTGGCCTGATCGCCCAAGGCCGCGTTTCACCCCCGATGCGGCCCTCGCAGACGGCGCCCCCCCCCGGCGCTTTACGGCACCCCAGTGGCGTTGAAATTTCAGAGCATGTCGCGGTCACTCAAAATTCACGCAACACGCTCTAACCTATTGATTTCGCATGTTCGAGAAGCTCAAAACCGGTTCAAACCTTTGAACAACATGCTTTAAAATGTATTCAACCCTTTTCAGGACCATCCCGCCATTGCCTGACTCAAACTGACATATGTCAGTTTGTCATTGCCTTGATCCCCTATCCTTTGGGGCATCTGCCGCACCCGCTTATGCGGCGCGCATTGGCAAAGGACATCCCCATGCCACCTCCTGAAACGACTCTTCCGCCCGCACGTCCCGCAAAGCCGCGCTTTCCCTCGGCCTATACCATCCTCTTCGCGCTGATCGTGATCATTGCGGCGCTGACTTGGGTCATCCCGGCGGGGCAGTACGAGCGCGTGGCCTCTGAGACGCTTGGCAAGGACCTGCCCGTTGCCGGCACCTACGCCCCGACCGAGGCCAACCCGCAAGGTGTGCTGGACGTCATTCTCGCGCCAATCGCGGGTTTTTATGATCCCGCCAGCTATAGCGCCAATGCCATCGACGTCGCGCTTTTCGTGCTGATGATCGGCGGCTTCATCGGCGTGGTAAGCGCCACCGGGGCCATTGATGCCGGCATCAAGCGCGCCATGACAAGGCTCAAGGGGCGCGAAAAGTGGATGATTCCGATTTTGATGGGCCTGTTCGCGATTGGCGGCACGACCGAGGGCATGGCCGAGGAAACACTGGCGTTTTATGTGCTGCTGACACCGGTGATGATCGCGGCTGGCTATGACGCGATGACGGCGGTGGCGGTCATCCTGCTGGGTGCCGGCGTCGGCGTGCTCGGCTCGACCGTCAACGCGTTCTCGACCGTTATCGCCTCGAATGCCGCAGGCGTGCCGTTCACCGACGGGCTGATGCTGCGCTTTGCGATCCTCGGGCTGACCTTTGCGGCAACTGTGGCCTATGTCATGCGCTATGCAGCGCGCGTCAAGGCCGACCCGTCCCGCTCGCTTGTGTTTGACAAAAAGGCCGAAAACGAGGCGCATTTCCGCAGTGCTGGCGAGGATACCACCGACTTTACCGGCTTGCACAAGATCGTCCTGCTGCTCTTTGGTCTTACGTTTGCCGTGATGATCTGGGGGGTCTCGCTTGGCGGCTGGTGGATGGCCGAGATGAGCGGGCTGTTCCTGATTGCGGGCATCGGCATCGGCATTATCGGGCGCTTGGGTGAAAAGGCTCTGGTCGAGGCCTTTGTCGGCGGCGCGCGCGACCTTTTGGGGGTGGCGCTGATTATTGGCCTCGCACGCGGTATCGTCGTCGTCATGGATGCCGGTCACATGACCGACACCATCCTGCATTGGGCCGAAGGCACCGTCGCCGGGCTCAACCAGATCGTTTTTATCAATGTCATGTACTGGATCGAGGTGGTGATGGCGTTCTTCGTGCCCTCCACCTCGGGCCTCGCGGTTCTGTCAATGCCGATCCTCGCCCCTGTCGGCGACTTTGCCGGGGTTGACCGCAGCCTTGTCGTGACCGCGTTCCAATCGGCGACCGGCATCGTCAACCTGATCACGCCGACCTCTGCGGTGGTCATGGGCGGCCTCGCCATTTCCCGCGTCCCCTATGAACGCTGGTTGCGTTTTGTGTGGCCGCTTTTGCTTGGCCTTACCCTCATCATCATGGCCGCCCTCAGCATCGGCGTTATCCTTGGAGGAGCCCCGACATGAGCCTGACCTATGGTGTGCATTCCGAAGCGGGCAAGCTGCGCCGCGTTCTGGTTCACAAGCCCGGTGCCGCGATGGCGCGGCTGACACCCGCCAATTGCGCCGAGTTGCTGTTTGACGATGTGCTTTGGGTCAAACAGGCGCGTGTCGAACACATGACCTTTGTCGATGCGATGCGCAATCGCGGGGTCGAAGTGGTGTTCCTGCGCCAGCTTCTGACCGAAACGCTGACCGATATGGCGGCCCGCCGCTGGCTGCTTGAAGCGCGGATAAGCGACGATGCCGTGGGCGTCGGGCTTGCCAAAGACCTTATGGCGCATCTGATGGAGGTAAGCGCCGATCTGCTCTCGACCATCCTGATCGGCGGGATGAGCCGGGCCGAACTTCCGATCCCGGCCAAGGGCGTTCTGGCCCCGATGCTGGAGCCTGCGGATTTCATCCTGCCGCCCCTGCCCAACCACATCTTTACCCGCGACACGACCTGCTGGATTTATGGCGGCGTGACCCTGAACCCGATGCATTGGCCCGCGCGCGCACTCGAGACGTTGAACCTTGCGGCGATCTATCGCTTTCACCCCGATTTCAAGGAGGCCGGCTTTCCCGTCTGGTGGGGCGACCCAAAGCAGGACCACGGCCCCGCCACCGTCGAGGGCGGCGATGTGATGCCCATCGGCAACGGCACGGTTCTGATCGGCATGGGCGAGCGCACCACGCCGCAGGCGGTCGGTCAAATCGCGCGGGGCCTGTTTGCCGGGGGCGGTGCGACGCGTGTCATCGCCTGCCAGTTTCCCCGCGCGCGCGGCTCTATGCATCTGGATACCGTTTTCACCTTTTGTGACCGCGATCTGGTCACCGTCTTCGGCGAGGTCACCGATGCGATCCGCTGTTATAGCCTGCGCCCCGGCAAGGGCGAGGACATCGCGGTGGAAACCGAAAACAAGCCGTTTCTCGACGTGGTGTCGGGCGCGCTTGGCCTCAAGAAACTGCGTACAATCCCGACCGGCGGCGATGCCTATGAGAGCGCGCGCGAGCAATGGGATGATGCCAATAACCTGCTCTGCCTAGAGCCGGGCGTTGTCGTCGGCTACGAGCGTAATGTCTATTCCAACACCCTGCTGCGCAAGGCAGGTGTCGAGGTCATCACCATCCCCGGATCGGAACTCGGGCGCGGGCGCGGCGGGTCGCATTGCATGACCTGCCCGCTTATCCGCGACCCCATTTAAGGAGTCCCCCCATGCCACAGAACCTGCGCGGACGCAGTTTCCTGAAACTGCTTGATTTCTCACCCGATGAAATGCGCCACCTTCTGCAACTGGCCGCAAGCCTCAAGATGGCCAAGCGGGGCGGATATGAAAAACCGCTCCTTAAAGGCAAGAACATCGCCCTGATCTTTGAGAAGGACAGCACCCGCACCCGAAGCGGCTTTGAGGTGGCGGCCTATGATCAGGGCGCGCATGTCACCTATCTCGGCCCCTCAGGCAGCCATATCGGCCACAAGGAATCGATGAAGGATACCGCCCGCGTGCTGGGCCGGTTTTATGACGGGATCGAGTATCGCGGCTTTGGCCAGCAGGATGCCGAGATTCTTGCGGCACATTCCGGCGTGCCGGTGTTCAACGGGTTGACGGATGATTTCCACCCCACCCAGATCCTTGCCGACCTGATGACCATGCGCGAGTTCACCCACAAGCATCTGTCCGATATCGCCTTTTGCTTTATGGGGGATGCGGGCAACAACATGGGCTCAAGCCTGCTGGTGGGCGGGGCCCTGATCGGCATGGATGTGCGCCTGTGTGCTCCGCAAGGCTGTTGGCCCGACAGTGCCCTTGTCGCGCAGTGCCGGCGCATTGCCGAGACCACAGGCGCACGGATCACCCTGAGCGAAAAACCTGCCGAGGGGCTGGACGGGGCCGATTTTGTCTATACCGATGTCTGGGTCTCGATGGGCGAGCCGGAGAGTGTCTGGGAAGAGCGGATTGCGCTTTTGTCGCCCTACCGGGTGACGCGCGAGGCGATGGAAATGACCGGCAACGCTTACGCCAAGTTCCTGCATTGCCTGCCCGCCTTTCACAACCGCGACACCGAAGTGGGCGAACAGACCTTTGCGCGGTTCGGCATCGACTGCATGGAAGTGACTGATGAGGTGTTTGAATCCCCCGCCTCGGTGGTCTTTGATCAGGCGGAAAACCGGATGCACACGATCAAGGCGGTCCTTGTCGCCACTATGGGGGCCTGACATGCGCGTGGTGGTAGCCCTTGGTGGCAATGCCCTGTTGCAACGCTCAGAGCCGATGACGCCCTCTGCGCAGCGCACGAATGTCAGGGTGGCGGCGCAGGCCCTGGCAGATCTGGCGCGCGATCATCAGGTCGTCGTCGCCCATGGCAACGGCCCGCAAATCGGCCTCCTGGCGCTTCAGGGCGCGGCTTATGATCCGAAAACACCCTGGCCGCTGGACGTGCTGGGGGCCGAGACCGATGGCATGATCGGCTATCTGATCGAACAGGAATTAATGAACGCCCTTCCGCAGGGATCCCATTGCGCCACCTTGCTCAGTCGGGTTGAGGTGGATGCAAATGACCCGGCCTTCGAGGCACCAAGCAAACCCATCGGCCCGACCTATTCGGCGCTTGAGGCCGCCGAGGCCACACAAAATCACGGCTGGACGATGGTGACCGAGGCCACAGGCGGCATGCGCCGGGTTGTCCCCTCACCCCTGCCCCGGCGGATCATTGGCCTTGAGGCGGTAAAGCTTCTGCTTGATGCCCGGCATACGGTGATCTGCGCCGGCGGTGGCGGCATTCCGGTCCGCCGCAATGCGCAGGGCGAGATGGAGGGCATCGAAGCCGTGATCGACAAGGACCGCACCTCGGCACTTCTGGCATTGGGGCTTGAGGCGGATGCGCTTTTGCTGCTGACCGATGTCGCGGCGGTCTATCAAGATTTCCGTGGCCCGGATCAGCGCGCGATCGGAGCCACAACCCCCGCAGATATTGAGGCCCTCGACCTGCCCCCCGGCTCGATGGGGCCAAAGGTCGCCGCCGCCGCCGTCTTTGTCCGCCAAGCCGGCAAATGCGCAGGCATCGGCCAGCTTGGCGATGCCCGCGCCATTCTGGAAGGTCACGCCGGAACCCGGCTTTTGCCAGAATCCGCGCCCCCCCGCTAGGCCGACAGAGGTTTGCAGTTGGCGCGCAAACCTGTTAGCGCTATCCCTGTGATGCATCCTATCGGGGGACCCGCCATGACACCAGTTTTCGCAACGCCCGCCCCAAGACGTGACACCACCCGCCACGCCAGACAGGGACAGGCGGCATGAGCCTGCACCCGACCCTTGCCCGTGTCACCGAGCGGATCATCGAACGCAGCCGCGCCAGCCGAGCCCCCTACCTTGCCCGCATGGCCACCGCCAAGGCCAAGGGCCCCGCGCGCGCGCATCTGTCATGCAGCGGACAGGCGCATGCCTATGCCGCATCGGGGCAGGACAAGGACCGGCTTGCGACGCAAAGCGCCGGCAATCTTGGCATCGTCACCGCCTATAACGATATGCTCTCGGCGCATCAGCCGTTTGAGCATTTTCCCGAGTTGATCCGCACCGCTGCGCGCGACATCGGCGGCACCGCGCAGGTGGCGGGCGGCGTTCCGGCCATGTGCGATGGCGTCACCCAGGGCGAGGTCGGCATGGAGCTGTCGTTGTTTTCGCGTGACGTGATCGCGCTCGCGGCCTCGGTTGCCCTTAGCCACAACACCTTTGACGCCGTAGTTTTCCTTGGGGTCTGTGACAAGATCGTGCCGGGGCTGGTGATAGCAGCCCAGGCCTTTGGCCACCTGCCGGCGGTCTTTTTGCCCGCCGGGCCGATGCAAAGCGGGCTGTCCAATGACGCCAAGGCCAAGGTCCGCCAGCAATTCGCCAATGGCGAGGTCGGGCGCGCGGCCCTGATGGAGGCCGAAATGGCCGCCTATCATGGGCCCGGCACCTGCACATTCTATGGCACGGCCAACACCAATCAGATGCTGATGGAATTCATGGGCCTGCATCTTCCGGGGGCCAGCTTTGTCACCCCCAACACCGACCTGCGCGACGCCCTGACCCGCGAAGGCGCGCAACGGGCCCTGTCGCTTGGCGCCCTTGGCCAGAGCTATACCCCGGTCTGTGACATCCTTGACGAGCGCAGTTTTGTGAATGGCATTGTCGGGCTGAATGCCACGGGCGGTTCGACCAACCTGTTGATTCACCTCATCGCCATGGCGCGCGCCGGGGGGATTGTGCTGGAGTGGCAGGATTTCTCGGATATCTCGGCGGTGACCCCCCTTCTGGCGCGGATCTACCCCAACGGTTTGGCGGATGTGAACCATTTTCACGCCGCTGGCGGGCTTGGCTATATGATTGGCGAATTGCTGGCGAACGGATTGCTGCATCCCGATACCAAAACCGTCGCCGGGGGCGGGCTTGATCTTTATACCCGTGAACCAAAGCTGATCGCGGGTGACCTGACCTGGCAACAAGGCAGCGGCGAAAGTCTCAACAGCGGCATTCTGCGCCCGGTCTCTGACCCGTTTCAGCCCTCGGGCGGGCTGGTGCGTCTTGCCGGATCGCTTGGCACGGCGGTGATGAAGGTTTCGGCGGTCGCCCCCGAACATCGCGTGATCAAAGCCCCGGTACGCGTCTTTGCCGAACAGGACGACGTCAAGGCCGCCTTCAAGGCCGGCGAATTGACCGGCGATCTGGTGATCGTTGTGCGCTTTCAGGGGCCAAAGGCCAATGGCATGCCCGAATTGCACAGCCTGACGCCGCTGTTGTCGATCCTTCAAGGGCGCGGACAAAAGGTGGCTTTGGTCACCGATGGGCGCATGTCGGGTGCCTCGGGCAAGGTGCCAGCCGCAATCCATGTCTGCCCGGAGGCGATAGAGGGCGGCATGATCGCGCGCCTGCGCGACGGTGATATCCTGCGGGTGGATGCCCTGGCCGGCACGCTTGAGGTGTTGACACCCGGCGTCGCCGAGCGCCCCGCCGCCACTGTCGACCTAAGTGCGCATCACACCGGCACCGGGCGCGAACTTTTCGCCACCTTCCGCCAGAGCGTCGGCGCCGCCGATACCGGCGCAAGCATTTTCGGAGGCTGATTCATGGCCCTTACGCCCCAAGACGCCAGCCGCCACACCCGCGAGATTTGCGCGCTTGCGCCCATCGTGCCGGTGCTGGTGATCCATGACGCGCGCCATGCCCGGCCCTTGGCCGAGGCGCTTGTCGCCGGCGGCTTGCCCGCACTGGAGGTGACCCTGCGCACCCCGGCGGCGCTTGACGCGATCCGCGCCATGGCGGGCGTGCCCGGCGGGCATGTGGGCGCCGGCACCCTGATCACCCCTGAGGACGTGCGCGCCGCCAAGCAGGCGGGGGCACGCTTTGGGGTTTCGCCCGGCGCAACCCAGGCCTTGCTGGACGCTTGCGAGGCCGAGACCCTGGCCGTTTTGCCCGGCGCGGCCACGGCGAGCGAAGCCATGGCCCTTTTGGAACGCGGCTATGACATGCTCAAGTTCTTCCCTGCCGAGGCCTCGGGCGGTGCGCCCGCTCTCAAGGCCATCGGCGCGCCCCTGCCCCAGATCACCTTTTGCCCGACCGGCGGGATCACCCCCGAGAATGCCGCCAGCTATCTGCGCCTTGATAACGTGCTCTGCGTCGGAGGCAGTTGGATCGCGCCGCAAGCGCTCATCGACGCCGAACGCTGGGACGAGATCGAAGCGCTTGCGCGCAGCGCCGCCGCCCTTGGGCGCGCAGCATAAGCAATATCCCACACGTCTCTTGCGCAATTATCTTTTGCAATGGCCATTGCAGTCGCCTCGCACCATCGCCATATTCACAGCATTGGCACTCTGACAGGAAGAGTGCCAAATATCTCTCGACATCCCTATTCCCCTGGAAAGCCCAAAAAGGAGCATTTCCATGCTGTTTACCCCGCTACACGACCGGGTTCTGGTGCGCCGTATTGAAGGCGACGAAAAGACCGCCGGTGGCTTGTTCATCCCCGAAACCGCCAAGGAGAAGCCCCAGACCGGCAAGGTTGTCTCGGTCGGCACCGGCGCGCGCGCCGAGGATGGCAGCCGTATCGCCATGAGTGTCAAACCCGATGATACCATTTTGTTCGGCAAATGGTCCGGCACCGAAATCAAGCTTAACGGCGAAGACCTTCTGATCATGCAGGAAAGCGATGTCATGGGCATTCTGGCCTGATCCTCGCAATTTCCGCCCTCTTTTTCCACCAGGAGCACCTCACATGTCTGCGAAAGACGTAAAATTCGGCACCGACGCCCGCGACCGCATGCTGCGCGGCATCAACACGCTGGCCAATGCCGTCAAGATCACCCTCGGCCCCAAGGGGCGCAACGTGGTGATCGACAAATCCTATGGCGCGCCGCGCATCACCAAGGACGGCGTTACCGTCGCCAAGGAAATCGAACTCTCTGACCCGTTCGAGAACATGGGCGCCCAGATGGTCCGTCAGGTCGCCTCGCGCACCAATGATCAGGCCGGCGATGGCACCACCACGGCCACCGTTCTGGCGCAATCCATTGTCATCGAGGGCATGAAGGCGGTTGCCGCCGGCATGAACCCGATGGACCTCAAGCGCGGGATCGACAAGGCGGTTGCCGCCGTCACCGCCGAGATCAAGGCCATGTCGCGCCCGGTCAACGGCACCGCCGAGATCGCCAAGGTCGGCACGATTTCCGCCAATGGCGAGGCCGCCATCGGCCAGCAGATCGCCGATGCGATGGAAAAGGTCGGCAATGAGGGCGTGATCACCGTCGAGGAACACAAGGGCCTTGAGACCGAGACCGAAGTGGTCGAGGGCATGCAGTTCGATCGCGGCTATCTCAGCCCCTATTTCATCACCAATATCGAAAAGATGACCGTCGAGTTGGAAGATTGCGTGGTGCTGTTGCATGACAAGAAGCTGTCGTCGCTGCAACCGATGGTGCCGCTGCTTGAAGCGGTGATTCAATCGGGCAAGCAATTGCTGATCATCGCCGAGGATATCGACGGCGAGGCGCTTGCGACCCTGGTCGTCAACAAGCTGCGCGGTGGTCTCAAGGTGGCGGCCGTCAAGGCCCCCGGTTTTGGCGATCGTCGCAAGGCCATGCTTGAGGATCTTGCGGTTCTGACCGGCGGTCAGGTGATCTCGGCAGAGCTTGGCATCAAGCTTGAGAATGTCACGATGGATATGCTTGGCAGCGCCAAGAAGATCGCCATCACCAAGGAACACACCACCATCATCGACGGTGACGGCGACAAGACCGCCATTGCCGGGCGCGTGACCCAGATTCGCGGTCAGATCGAGGATACCACCTCGGATTACGACAAGGAATCCTGCACCGGCCCGAGGGTGAGATTTGTACGATCGAAATCGGGAAGACAGGACCGACGGCACCACGGATGCATAGAGGCAAAGCGAGACCGCAAGCCAAGTATGGAAG
>JAVVFB010000410.1:0-1634 GCA_032251095.1 Roseovarius sp.
CATGCGCCGGTGACCGCGCTTGAGGGGGCAGGCACAGAGCATCTTGCCCATACGCCCAAGGGCCGGATCCGCGCCGCCAAGGTGGTGCTGGCGACCAATGGCTATACGACGCGCGCGTTTCGCTGGCACATGGCGCGGGTGTTTGCGTTGCCGAGTTACCTTATCGCGACCGAGGAATTGCCCGCCAACCTGATCGGGCATATTGCGCCGGGGCGGCGGATGATGGTCGAGACCCGCGCGCGCCACAGCTATTTCCGGATATCGCCCGATGGCAAGCGGGTGCTGTTTGGCGGGCGTGCCTCGATGAAGGCACTTGATGAGGCAACCGCCGGTGCGCGGCTTTACGAGACCATGACCGGGATCTGGCCCGAGTTGCGCGGCACGCGTCTTTCGCACAGCTGGCTTGGCTTCACCGGCTATTCGTTTTCGCACATGCCCTATGTGGGCCATGACCGGGGCGTGCATTATGCGATGGGGTTTTCCGGCTCGGGCACGGTGATGGCGCCCTGGCTTGGGGCCAAGGCCGCCTATCAGGCGATGGGGGATGCGCGCGGGAAGACCGCCTATGGCGCGACGCCGCTTCGGCCAAGCTGGCTCCATCCGCTGCAAAAGCCGCATTTCCTTGCGGCGGCGGATATATGGTATCGCCAGGTTGTTGATCGAAAAGAAAACTGGCAGGCGCGAAAGGAAAATTGAAATGAGCGTTTTTGACGAAGATCTGTTTGTGCAGGGGCTGGAACAGCGCAAGGCGACGCTGGGGGCCGAATATGTGGAAAACAACCTGGCGGCGGCGGATGATTTCACCCGCCCCTTTCAAGAGGCGATGACGGCGTGGTGCTGGGGCTTTGGCTGGGGCGACGAGGTGATTCCCGCCAAGACCCGCTCGATGATGAACCTCGCGATGCTGGGCGCGCTTGGAAAGATGCATGAATGGGAAATCCATTGCCGGGGTGCGATCAACAACGGTGTCACCCCCGAGGAGATTCGCGCCATCATCCATGTGGTTGGGATTTATTGCGGCGTACCGCAGGCGCTTGAATGCTTTCGCGCCGCCAAGACCGTGCTTGCCGAACAGGGCAGGTGAGTCGCCCGCGCGGCCCGCTGGCCCGGCCCCGGTATAGGGTGGGGCGGGCCAGCGACACCAAGAGGCGCGGATGCGCCACAACCGATAGGGGCTTGCGGCAGAAATGCCTCAAGCCCTTGTTTCAAAGGGCTAAGCCCAAGGTAAGGGGGCGTTTGCGCCCGTCTTTCCCCAAGTGTTGCTCAAAGGGTGTGTGATTTAAACGTCACAACACGGGCAACAAGCGCAGCGGCGCGGGGGGGTGCGTTGACAGTTGGGGGGTGTTTGCCGCATTCCATGCTTCAAGCCGCGTCCAATGACTGGTGCGGCGGATCTTGAAAACCTGCTATTGAGGAGGGTCACCCTTGAAAAAGCAACTTCTTTGCACCAGCGCTATCGCACTCGGCTGCGCCATTGCTGCACCCGCATCCGCCCAGGAATGGGATATGGATTGGGGCGGTTTCGCTAACTCCCACATCGGTTACGCTGACGTGCAACACACCGGTACAAACACCGACGGTACGCGCTTTGGCGGCGGCACCGACTTTGACGGTATCGACACCTTCACCAACTC
>JAVVFB010000411.1:0-1619 GCA_032251095.1 Roseovarius sp.
GTGCCAATCACCGCAACCGAGCCCGGCCCGCCGCGCGCCTTTGTGCTGCGCGCCGACAGGATTGCCGGGCTGTTTCGCTGGTTGCGCGACAACTGGGCGCTTGCGGTGGCCGGTGTCTCGCTGGCGCTGGCCGGGGTGTTCATGGTGCAATACGGTGTTGAAAACGGTCTTTTGACGCCGTTCTGGCGGGTCATGGGGGCCTTGGCGCTTGGCGCGGCGCTGATCGCGGGGGGCGAGGTCATCCGACGCCGCCACGGCGATGAGGGCGGCGCGACGGCGGGCTTGCCCTCGGTTCTGTCGGGCGCAGGCGTGATCACGCTGTTTGCCGCTGTGCTGGCGGCGCGGGCGCTTTATGGGCTGATCAGCCCCGAGATGACGCTTGCCGCATTGGTGGGCGTTGCGGTTGTCGCGATCGTGCTGGGCTGGTTTTATGGCCCGGTTCTGTCGGCGCTTGGGCTTGTCGGGGCAGGGGTCGCGCCGTTTCTTGTGGGCGGCTCATCGGATGCGGCGTGGCTGTTTTACTATTATTACGCCGTCTTGGGTTTTGTCGGCTTGGCGGTGGATGCGCTGCGCCGGTGGGCATGGATTTCAGTGCTGGCGCTTGCGGTGGCGGTCGGCGGGGCGACGTTGCTTTACCTCGGCGATGCGGGCGCGCTGCATTTTCTGGCGTTTTGGGCGCTGAGCACGCTGTTTGCCGTGCTGGTGCCCGAGCGCCGCCTGACGCCGAGGCATGCGGGCAACTCCCTTGCACGGCGGATCATGGCGGGCGGCGATTTTCCGGATTTCCCGGCGCGGCTGGCGCTTGCCATGATCGCCCTCAGCAGCCTGGCCGCCGTCTACATCGCGCTGGAGGCGGGCGATGTGGTGACGATCTGGCTGTCGCTCGGGCTTTTGGCAGGGATGATCGCGGCGCTTGTGCTTGGCACGGCGCGCGCCCCCGCGCTTGAGGATATGCCGGTGCTTCCGGGCCTTGCGGGGCTTGCTCTGGTGATTCTGGAAGGGCTGGATCGCGGCCCGCTTTGGGCGACGTTCCGCGCCGGTGCCGAGCGTTTGCCGGAAACCCCGGCGCCGCTTGCGGCCAGCATTCTGATGGCGGGCGGGGCGGTCACCTCGGGGCTGTTCGCGCTCCGGATGCGGTGGGCGCAGGACGCCGTGCCGTCGATCCTCTGGGCGCTTGGCGCCGCGGTGGCCGGGCCTGCGATGGCCCTGATCCTGGAGCTGTGGTGGCAGCCGGGCGATGTGATCGGTCTCTACCCTTGGGCGCTGCATGTCATTGCGATGGCGGGGATGATGGTCTGGTTCGCCATGCGGTCCGCCGGCCAAGAGGCGCGATTGCAGGCGGCCTTGTTCGCAGGCAGCGCGATCGTGCTGATCTCGCTGGCGCTTTTCGTGATGCTGAGCGCGGCGGCTTTGACACTGGCGCTTGGGGTGATGGTGCTGGTGACGGCGCTGATTGACCGGCGCTTTGACCTGCCGCTTCTGGGCGCGATTGCCCAGCTTGGCGTGGCCGTGATCGGCTATCGCCTTGTGCTTGATCCGGGCATTATTTGGGCGGTGAAGGCGGCCAGCCTGAGCGATGTGATCCTGAGCCATGCCGGGCCTCTGGTCTTGCTCGGGGC
>JAVVFB010000412.1:0-1559 GCA_032251095.1 Roseovarius sp.
GTGGGTCTGCTCATGCCCTCCAGCTACCACGCTGGATTCACGAGATGAATCCCTCACCGGATTTGTGCAACAGAGCCCCTTGAGCGTCTTCTGGCGGCGGCTGAGGGTGCTGAAGTTGGGCACCGCCCAGTCCAGGTTGATCAACCGCAGCAGGCTCTCGACGAACCCGGTCGTCTGGCGGAGCGCCATGCCGAACAACACCTTCATCGTCAGGCAGGTCTGGATGGCTGCATCACTGTAGTCCGGCTGTCGGCCGCGCTTGCCCGTCGGCGCAGCCTCCCAGATCATGGCGGGATCGAACCAGATCGTCAGCGAACCGCGGCGCTTCAGCGCTGCGTTATATGCGGGCCAGTTCCTGGTCTTGTAGGCGGGGGGTGTGGGTCTGCTCATGCCCTCCAGCTACCACGCTGGATTCACGAGATGAATCCCTCACCGGATTTGTGCAACAGAGCCGGGGCAACGCGAAAACGGCCCTGTCGGCGGGCATCGCCCTTGGCGCGGTCAAGGGTATCTGGGATCGTCAGCCCCGGCGCGAAATCCTGATTGCGGCCCGGACGCGGGATCAGGCGCGCATCGCGTTTGACTTCGTGGTGGGTTTCATCCGGTCACTTCCCGAGGATGAGCAAGCGGCCTTCACGATCCGGCGCAGCCCCCGGCTTGAGGTCGAGTATGACGGCGACGGCGGCGGACACTTCGTCCGGGCCATTGCGGCGGACGGCAAGACGGCTCTGGGATCGGCCCCCACGTTGGTCCTGATGGATGAGCGCGGGCATTGGCAGGCGGATCAGGGGGACGCTCTGGAACACGCCCTGTTGTCCGGTCTGGGCAAGCGGGGCGGGCGGGCGCTGATTATCAGCACAAGCGCGGCGGACGATGCGCACCCGTTTTCCGTCTGGCTGGACGAGGAACAAGAGGGCGTCTATCGCCAAGAGCACCGGCCCGCCCCCGGCCTTCCTGCGGACGATCTGGAAAGCCTCAAGCTGGCAAACCCCGGCGCGGCCTATGGCATCGGCTCAAGTCTGGACTGGCTGCAAGGTCAGGCGCGGCGGGCGATTGCGCGAGGCGGATCGACCCTGACAAGTTTCCGGCTCTACAACCGGAATGAACGTGTCAGCGGCGAAAACCGCGACGTGCTGTTGACGGTCGATGAATGGCTGTCCTGCGAGGTATCGGACCTGCCGCCCCGGCAAGGTCAGGTGGTCATCGGGATCGACCTTGGCGGCTCTGCCAGCATGACGGCGGCGGCGTTCTACTGGCCCGAGACGGGGAGGCTTGAGGCTCTGGGCACCTTTCCGTCAAAGCCTTCCTTGCTGGACCGTGGCCAGAATGACGGCGTGTCTGGACGCTATGTCGAGATGCAGGACAGGGGCGAGTTGTCCACCCTTGGCGATCAGACGGTGCCCGTCGCGCCTTGGTTGATAGAGGTCATGGCGCATGTGGAAGGCGAGGCGGTCGCGGCGATCACGGCGGACCGATACAAACAAGCCGAACTTGGCGAGGCGATAGACCGCGCTGGCATCCGGTGCCCGATCATCTGGCGCGGCCAAGGGTTCCGCGAT
>JAVVFB010000413.1:0-1534 GCA_032251095.1 Roseovarius sp.
GGGCGCGGCACCCGCGAGACGCTGGCGCTTGATCCGGCGGATGAAGACCTGACGCTTGACATGATCGACGATGCGTTCAACGCCAATCCGACCTCGATGGCCGCAGCACTTGAGGTGCTGGCCGCTGCCATCCCGCGCGACGGTGTTGGACGGGTCTCGAAGGGGCGGCGGATCGCCATTCTGGGCGATATGCTTGAACTTGGCCGCGATGAAATCGCCCTGCATGCCGCTTTGGCGGCGCTGCCGGACATGGCCGGGATCGACGAAATCCACTGTGTTGGCCCCCGCATGCGCGCCCTTTGGGAGGCCCTGCCCGAGGCCCGGCGCGGAAAATGGTGCGAAACGGCACAAGATCTGGCAGATCAGGCGCATCGCGTGATAGACGCGGGCGATGTCGTGCTGATCAAGGGCTCCAAGGGGAGCCGGGTCAGCCTTGTGGTCGAGGCGCTGCGGCGCGCGGGGCGTGGCCCTTTGAAAGGAAACAGGTAGATGCTTTATTGGTTGACCATCTGGTCGGATGGCGGGGATTTCTTCAACCTGTTTCGCTATATCACCTTTCGCGCCGGCGGGGCCTTCATGACCGCGCTTATCTTTGGCTTTCTGTTCGGTCAGCCGCTGATCAACGTGCTGCGCCGCCGTCAGGGCAAGGGTCAGCCGATCCGCAGCGACGGGCCCGAAAGCCATTTCGCCAAGTCGGGCACGCCGACCATGGGCGGCTTGCTGATCGTGGGGGCGCTTGTCACCTCGACGCTGCTTTGGGCGCGGCTTGATAACCCCTATGTCTGGCTTGTGCTGTTCGTCACGCTGGCCTTTGGGTTGATCGGGTTTGCCGATGATTATGCCAAGGTCAGCAAACAGAACGTGTCGGGCGTGTCGGGCAAGCTGCGCCTTGGGCTTGGCTTTCTGATCGCCGGTATCGCCGCCTATTGGGCGAGCTATCATCACCCCGGCGAGCTTCAGTATCAACTGGCGCTGCCGGTGTTCAAGGATGTGCTGCTTAACATGGGGATCTTCTTTATTCCCTTCGCGATGTTCGTGATCGTCGGCGCGGCCAATGCGGTCAATCTGACCGATGGGCTTGACGGGCTGGCAATCATGCCGGTGATGATTGCCTCAGGCGCGCTTGGCATCATCGCCTATGCGGTGGGGCGGGTCGATTTTACCGACTATCTTGGCCTGCATTATGTGCCGGGTACGGGCGAAATCCTTGTGTTCGTGGCCGGGCTTGTCGGCGGGGGGCTTGGGTTCTTGTGGTATAATGCGCCGCCTGCGGCGGTGTTCATGGGCGATACCGGATCGCTGGCGCTTGGCGGTGCCTTGGGCGCGATTGCGGTGGCCACCAAGCACGAGCTGGTGCTTGGCATCGTCGGCGGGCTTTTCGTGGCCGAGGCGCTGAGCGTGATCATTCAGGTGCTGTATTTCAAGCGCACCGGCAAGCGGGTGTTCCTGATGGCGCCGATCCATCATCATTATGAAAAAAAGGGCTGGGCCGAGCCAACGATCGTGATCCGCTTCTGGATCATCGCGCTTGTGT
>JAVVFB010000414.1:0-1528 GCA_032251095.1 Roseovarius sp.
GGAAGCTCTTGCGCGCTTTGGCCTTGCCGTATTTCTTACGTTCCACAACGCGGCTGTCGCGCGTCAGGAAGCCAGCGGCCTTCAATGCGCCACGCAGGCTCGGGTCATAAAGCTGAAGCGCTTTCGAGATGCCGTGCTTGACGGCCCCGGCCTGACCCGAAAGACCACCGCCCTTGATGGTTGCCATCACGTCGAACTGACCTTCAACACCGGCCACGGTAAACGGCTGACGCAGGATCATCTGAAGCACGGGACGTGCAAAATAGGTGTTCATTTCACGGCCATTGACCACAACCTTGCCAGAGCCCGGCTTGATCCAGACGCGGGCAACCGCATCCTTGCGCTTGCCTGTGGCATAAGAACGGCCAAGCTCGTCACGAACCTGCTCGTGGCGCACAATGGTTTCGGTCTCGGCAACACCGCCGTCTGCAATCGCTTCCAGACCTTCGAGGGATTTGATTTCGTCAGCCATCAGTATGCCACCCGCGTATTCTTGGAGTTCATGGATTTGACGTCCAGCACCGCCGGGCTCTGGGCCTCATGGGGGTGCTCGGACCCTGCATAAACACGCAGGTTGGTCATCAGAGTGCGCGACAGGCGGTTGCCCGGCAGCATGCGCTTGACGGCCTGCATCACGACGCGCTCGGGGTACTTCCCTTCCAGGATTTCACCTGTGGTGCGCGATTTGATACCACCGGGGTGACCGGTGTGCCAATAGTTCGGCTTTTCGCGCTTGTTGCCGGTCAGCTGAACCTTGTCGGCATTGATGACGATCACGTTGTCACCCATGTCCATGTGAGGGGTAAAGCTGGCCTTGTGCTTGCCGCGCAGGCGAACGGCGATGATCGAGGCAAGACGCCCAAGAACAACGCCTTCAGCGTCGATCAGGATCCATTTCTTGTCGATATCTGCCGGAGTAGCAGAGAATGTTTTCATTTCAGGCAAAACCTTGTGCTTGATCTTTGGTCTTGATCAGTCTCGGCCGCGAATTGGCCGCGCTGATACGATGGGCGGGTTATAGACGCTTCAATTCTCCGGTCAACCACGGTTTATCCAATTAAATCATGCAAAATCAATTGCTTGCAAATTAGGTAATATAATACCCCATCCACCCAGGTGCTTTTGACTGCAAATCCGCCCTGCCTACCCTGTACTCTTCTTCTCGGCCTCAATACTCTCGGGGGGTCCGGGGGGCAGACAGCCCCCCGGCCTCTCTTACTTTGGCGGGATCGCATAGGTAAGGCTGGCGCGCGCCACGGGCGCCTCAAGGCCCTCCGAATAGATCAAAACGTCACCGACCGATAAAAGCTTGCCAAGCTTGAGCAACCTGCATTCGGCCACAAGATCAGCGCCCGCCGCCGGCTTGCGCATGAAATCAATGCTGCAATTGGTGGTCACGGCCATGGCCTTCGGACCGATCATCGCCAGCGTCGCAAGATAAACCGCCACATCCGCAAGCGCAAAGATCGACGGGCCGGACACCGTGCCGCCGGGGCGCAAGTGCTTGTCCGCTACCACAAGGCGCACC
>JAVVFB010000415.1:0-1514 GCA_032251095.1 Roseovarius sp.
CACGCAGCAAGGGCTGTCGCAGGCTGAGACAGGAAAAAACGAGCTTCATCATTTGAACGCTCCAGGGAGTGTCATGAACTCTGTGTATCTGGTCCGGTCCATGCGGTTTCAGATACTCAAGCGTCGAAACGCTCGCCGAACATTATGGCGAACTGGTTGCGGGCTGCAAACCATTCTCGGACATTTCTGCCATCCTTTTCGAAGTTGCGGATTGCGAGGTAGATCAGCTTGGTCGCGGCATCATCGTTTGGGAACGAACCGCGCGTCTTGATCGATTTCCGGATCACGCGGTTCAGACTTTCTATGGCATTCGTCGTGTAGATGATCTTGCGGATCGCCGGATCGAAGCCGAAGAACGGGATCACCTCAGCCCATGCCCTGCGCCAGGCCGGGGCGATGGAGGCGTATTTCCCGGCCCATTTCTCCTCGAAGGCATCGAGCTCGGCCTCGGCCATATCGGCGGTCGGGGCGCTGTAGATCCGGCGCAGGTCGGCGGCCACGGCCTTGCGGTCCTTCCAGGAGCAGAAGTTCAGGGAATGGCGCACCAGATGCACGATGCAGGTCTGGACCATGGCGTCAGGAAAGGCCGCCGTGATCGCATCGGGGAAGCCCTTCAGCCCGTCCACGACGGCGATCAGGATATCCTGGACGCCGCGGTTTTTCAGCTCGTTCATCACCGAGAGCCAGAATTTGGCGCCCTCGTTCTCGGCGATCCACAGCCCCAGGACCTCACGCTCGCCATCACGGGTGACACCGAGGGCCACGTAAACGGCCTTGTTTTTCACGGTCCGGCTGTCGGCATCCCGGATTTTCACCCGCAGCGCGTCGAAGATCACGATGGGATACATCCGGTCCAACGCCCGGCCCTGCCAGTCCCGGACCTCGTCGAGCACCGCATCGGTGACGCGGCTGATCAGGTCGGGCGACACCTTCAGGCCATAGAGATCAAGCAGATGCGCCTGGATGTCCCGCACCGTCAGGCCGGCGGCGTAGAGGCCGATGATCTTGTCATCCATCCCGTCGATCCGGGTCTGGCCCTTCTTCACCAGTTCCGGCTCGAAGCTGCTGTCGCGGTCCCGGGGGATCGCCACCGCCAATGCCCCGTCCTGCCCCTTCAGCACCTTGCTCGATGCGCCGTTGCGCCGATTGGATTGGCTCGGCGGCGCGCTCTCGCCCTCTTCATAACCCAGATGTGCTGTAAGCTCGGCACCCAGCATCCGTTCCATGAGCTTGATCTTCAGCTCTTTCATCAGCCCGGCGTCGCCAAGCAGGTCTTCAGGGCGATCCACGCCCTTCAGCAGTTCGTCGAGGATTTCTTTCGAGATGGTCATTCATGCTTCCTTTTGGTGAAGCATGAACCGGATCACTCATACACAAAAGATCGGACACTCTCCCAGGTACGGGTCCGACCCGCAGCATTCAGCAGGACATAGTCCAGCGCATAATAGTTCGAGATAAATCTCTCTATGTCAGGCGTCAGGAAGGCATGGACCGACGGGCGCTTTGCCGACATG
>JAVVFB010000416.1:0-1508 GCA_032251095.1 Roseovarius sp.
GAAGAGGGCGTGCCCGTCGCGCCGCTACCCTTTATTCCGGGCCGTAAATCAAACTGATCCCAACCTGAAAGGTCCCATATGCACATCGTCATCACCGGCGCGAATCGCGGCATTGGCAAGGCCCTGGCCGACAGCTATCGCGCGGCGGGTCATCTCGTTACCGGCACCGCACGCCGACCCTCGGGCGATCTGATCGCGCTTGATGTGACCGATCCGGGGGCGCATCACGCGATGGCAGAGCAGATCGGCGATCAGCCGGTCGATCTTTTGATCTGCAACGCCGGGGTCTATCCCGACAAGCACGAAAGCCTTGAGGCCGGATACCCGGCGGCGATGTGGGCCGAGGGGTTTGCCACCAATGTGACCGGCGTGTTCTTGAGCGTGCAGACGCTTTTGCCCCGCATCAAGGCGGCTCAGGCAGGCAAGATCGCGATCATGTCAAGCCAGATGGCCAGCGACACCCTCGCGCCCGGCGGAAGCTATATTTACCGGGCCTCAAAGGCGGCGGCGCTAAATCTTGGGCGCAACCTGGCGGTTGATCTTGCACCAAGCGGGATTGCCGTTGGCATCTATCATCCCGGCTGGGTGCGCACCGACATGGGTGGCGACGCGGCGGCGATCTCGGTGGATGAGGCTGCAGAGGGCCTGATCGCGCGGTTTGCAGAGCTTGACCTTGCCAGCACAGGCTGTTTTCGCACCTATGACGGGCAGGACCACCCCTATTGAAGGCGGGGGTGCATTTTCTTCATGCGAAGAAAATGACTCAGAAAATTCGTACGAATTTTCTGGACTGTGACAGACTGCGACACCTGCCCTCTTGCACCGCGCGTTGCCCGCGCGTAAACCGCCCGCCATAAACCGGCACAGGACATTGCATATGCCCGTTCTCGTCATGAAATTCGGTGGCACCTCTGTGGCCACGCTTGACCGTATCCGCCGCGCCGCAAAACGCGTCGGCGTCGAGGTGGCCAAAGGCTATGACGTGATCGTCATCGTCTCGGCGATGTCGGGCAAAACCAACGAGCTTGTCGGCTGGGTCAACGAGATTTCACCGCTTTACGATGCGCGTGAATATGACGCCGTGGTCAGTTCTGGCGAAAACATAACCGCCGGCCTCATGGCGCTGACACTTCAGGAAATGGATGTGCCCGCACGCAGCTGGCAGGGCTGGCAAGTGCCGCTGATGACCAATTCGGCGCATTCGGCGGCGCGGATCGAAGAGATCCCCACCGACAATCTCAACGCCAAATTCGCCGAGGGCATGCGCGTCGCCGTGGTTGCCGGCTTTCAGGGGATTTCCCCCGAGGGGCGCATCACCACGCTTGGACGTGGCGGATCGGATACCACCGCCGTTGCCTTTGCCGCCGCTTTTGGCGCCGAGCGGTGCGATATCTATACCGATGTCGACGGCGTATACACCACCGACCCGAGGATCAGCTCGAAAGCGCGCAAGCTTGACAAGATCGCGTTCGAGGAAATGCTTGAACTGGCCTCGCTCGGGGCCAAGG
>JAVVFB010000417.1:0-1484 GCA_032251095.1 Roseovarius sp.
CATCCGCCGCAATCACCAGAATCGCACGATCCGCGCCCATGGCCAAAGCCGTGCGCAGGGTTTCCTGCGCCTGCTTGACACCGATCGAAACGGCGATCACCTCATCGGCCTTGCCGGCCTCTTTCAGGCGAATGGCCTCTTCAACGGCGATCTCGTCAAACGGGTTCATCGACATTTTGACATTGGCTAGATCGACACCGCTGCCGTCCGCCTTGACGCGGACTTTGACGTTATAATCGATCACGCGCTTGACAGGTACGAGCACCTTCATTGGCATGGTCTCCCTCAGAGTGATGAAGAGCCGACGACTCTTCGGTAAAGCAATCTTGCGTTTTGATAGCGGGTCTGGTGCCGGCAAAACAGGGTAAAATCGTCACGTTAGCGTCTAGCGACGTCGCGTTTCCGGTTTTGAGCGCAAGAATCTTGCGAGAGTGTTTCAGAGCGCTGCCTTCGCGTGTTTATCGGTTCGCGCCCGGAATCCACAAAACATCGTCCTTGCCGCCGTCATTCGCCATGCGCGAGGCGACGAAGAACCAATCGCTCAGGCGGTTGAGGTATTTCACCGCCGCCTCATTCACATGTTCCATCGTGGCCAGTTCGACCGTAAGCCGCTCTGCCCGGCGCGACACGGTGCGACAAAGATGCAGATGTGCAGCAAGCGCCGAACCACCAGGAAGCACGAAACTGCGCAGCGGTTCAAGGTGCTTGTTCATCGCGTCGATTTCCGCCTCAAGCCGGTCCACCTGGCTTTCGGCCATGCGCAGCGGCGGGTACTCTGATTCTGCATCTTTTTCCATATCCGGGCGACACAGATCGGCGCCAAGATCGAAAAGGTCGTTTTGAATGCGCGCAAGCGCATCATCGGTCTCGCCTGCGGCGGCAAGCCGGGCAAGGCCCACGGTCGCGTTGACCTCATCCACCGTGCCATAGGCGGTGACGCGCACGGAATGCTTGGCCACCCGCGCCCCGTTGCCAAGCGCGGTTTCCCCGGCATCGCCGGTGCGTGTGTAGATTTTGTTCAATACGACCATTAGGTTAGCCCCCCTGCCTGCGGAAATAGACGAAAATCAGGATAAGTACGATGGCAATCGCCTGCGCGATCAGACGCCATTGCATGAATTTATTCGACCGTTTGGCGTTCTCGACCCCCTCTTTGCCGAAACTGCTTATGCCACGGATCAGGATCACGCCCACGGCGATACAGGCAATGGCCACGAGGATGAAAAGCGGGTCTTGCAGCATGGGATCGTCCTTTCCGAGTCGGCCCTTTGGGCCACATGTAGGCGGGCCGGGGCAAAAAGCGAAAGGGAAAACATGACGCAGCCCCAATGCGCGGCCGGCACGCAAGAGCCGGACAAGCCCTAGCCCTTGCTTGTCACCCAATCAAGCGCCCGCGTCGGCAGAATGCGGCGCAGCGTGCCCATCACATACGTCGGCGTCGTCACATAATAGCGCGGCTTCGGGCGCCGGGCCTCAAGTGCATG
>JAVVFB010000418.1:0-1426 GCA_032251095.1 Roseovarius sp.
CGCACGGTTTCCTCGATATGGTGGAAAGAGCCGCGTTGGGTGAAGTTGTTATAGCCGTCGGTGCCGCCGCCGATGACCATTTCGCCCTTGTCGGATTGCGACATATAGCCATGCACGGTGTTGGCCATGACCACGCAATCCATGCAGGGTTTGATCGGCTCGGAGACCAGAGCCTGAAGCGCGACGGATTCAATCGGCAGGCGGAAGCCGGCCATAGCGGCCAGATGCCCCGAATGGCCCGCCACCACGACGCCAAGCTTGTCGCAGGCGATCTCGCCGCGATTGGTGCTGACGCCGGTGACGCGGCCGCCGTCGCGGGTGATGCCGGTGACTTCGCATTTTTGCAGGATATGCATACCCATGTCAGAACAGGCCCGCGCATAGCCCCAGGCCACCGCATCATGGCGCGCGGTGCCGCCGCGGGCCTGCCAGAGACCGCCGAGCACCGGATAGCGCGGCCCGTCGAGATTGATGATCGGCACGATTTCCTTGACGCGGGCGGGCGAGATGAACTCGGTCGTGACCCCTTGCAGGGCATTGGCATGCGCCGTGCGCTGATAGCCGCGCACCTCGTGTTCGGTTTGCGCCAGCATGATCACGCCGCGCGGGCTATACATGAGGTTATAGTTCAAATCCTGGCTTAGCGTCTCATAGAGAGAGCGCGATTTTTCATAGATCGCCGCCGACGGGTCCTGAAGGTAATTCGAGCGGATGATCGTGGTGTTGCGCCCGGTATTGCCGCCGCCAAGCCAGCCCTTTTCAAGCACCGCCACATTGGTGATGCCAAAGTTCTTGCCAAGGTAATAGGCGGTCGCAAGGCCATGCCCGCCAGCCCCGATGATGATGACATCGTATTTCTTTTTCGGCTCGGGCGAGGCCCATGCGCGTTCCCAACCCATATGGTGGCGAAGCGCTTCGCGGGCGATGGCAAAGGCGGAATAACGTTTCATGCGCGGCCTCAGGTCTAGTGGATTCGCAGGCGATACTGCGGCTCAGACCGTAATGCGCCGGGCCGGGCTTGGAAAGGATACTCTGGGCGGCGATTTGCACACCAATTGCGACATTGCGACAACTGGGCGCTGCCTGTTGACGGGGGCGTGACCACTTGGCCCTTTTTTCCGCGCGCCTACGACGTTACATGGGACCGGCAAGAGGGAGAAAACCATGGGTTTCTGGATCATCGTCGGGACGTTGGCCATCGCAATCGGGGCGGTTCTGGCGCTGACGCTGTTGCGCGGTCGCGTTGGGGATGCGCCACCGGCGGCCTATGACCTTCAGGTTTACCGCGATCAGCTGAAAGAGGTCGAACGCGACGCGGCCCGCGGCGTGATTGATGGTCCGCCATGCGTTCTGCCGGTCGAGCCCAGTCCTGCAATCGTTGCCGTCGGCGGCCACATAGTAGGTGCGCGGCGTCGTCGGACGGGGC
>JAVVFB010000419.1:0-1324 GCA_032251095.1 Roseovarius sp.
ATCGCGGTGACCACAGACGGCACGCCCCCCGGCCCGGTCGAGCCAAGGCGCAACTCGCCGGGATTGGCGGCGATATGGGCCATCATGCCGGCATAGTCGTCAAACGGGACATTGTTATTGGCCACCAGGATCGGGGTGCCGCGTGCCAGAATGTTGATCGGCACGAATTCCGAGTAATCCTTGTCGCCCAGACCCATGATCTTGTAGAGCATCGGATTTTCCGCGCCCATCAGCAGGGTATAGCCATCTGCGGCCGAGCCCGCGACATGGTTGAGCGCGATGGCACCCACCGCCCCGGTCATGTTCTGCATGACGACCGTGCCGCCAAGCGCATCCTCGGCATGGGGCGTAACCGAGCGCATGACCGTATCGGTCGAGCCGCCGGCCCCCCATTGGATGATGCCCTGGATTTCCTTGGTGGGGTAATTCTGCGCGGTGGCCATGGTGGCGCTCAGGCCAAGCGCCGCAAGCGTGCCGAGAAACTTAAAAGACATTCCGTCCTCCCTGACTGTGGTCTGTCCGACGATTCGCTCCTCGCCCCGTCGGTCACGTCCATTTATTAACCCAGGGGTTAATTTGTCAAATTAAAAATGGACCCTGAGGTTAACTTTATGCTAGGCAGATCGGGAAAGACCGGAAAACAAGAGGCATCGAGATGGACGGAGGCGCAGAGACACCGAGAAAGGCGCGCAAGACCTCGTGGAAAAAGGACCCCGCATCGGTCAAGGCGGACATCCTCGGCGTCGCCACCGATGAGTTTGCCGCCCATGGCCTTGCCGGGGCCAATATCAACGAGATCGCCCGCCGGACCTCGACCTCCAAACGCATGATCTATTACTATTTCGGCGACAAAGAGGGGCTGTATTGCGCCGTGCTTGAAGGCGTCTACGCCTCGTTGCGCAATGCGGAGGACCTGCTCGACTTCGCCGGGCTCGACCCGGTCGAGGCGCTGCGGCAACTGGTCGAGGCAACCTTCGAGGCGCATGTCACCTCACCGCATTTCATCCGGCTGGTGATGATCGAGAACATCCACAACGCCGCCTATCTGCGAAAATCCGAGATCGTCCCCAAGCTCAACCGCTCGATCATCGAAAAGCTCGCCGACATCTGCGATCGCGGCAAGGCCATGGGCCTGTTCCGGTCGGGCGTCGATCCGCTGGAACTGCATTGGCTCATCAGCTCGTTCAGCTTTTACAACGTGTCGAACCGCGCCACCTTTTCCACCTCCTTCGGCGAGGCGCTCTATACGCCCGCGCATCAGGCGATGATCAAGGCGCGCGCCACCGACATGGTGCTGGCTGCCGCCGTGATCGGACATGAACCC
>JAVVFB010000041.1:0-17618 GCA_032251095.1 Roseovarius sp.
AACGGTCCTTCGTGGTGGAACAAGACAGGTACATTTTACGAGTTGAAATATTCGATAGAATCTGTCCGCAGGTTCTATCCCGGTGCGCGTTGTTTGGTGGTCGGTGATGATCCTGGCCTCGATTGCGCTGTTCCTGCGCATGTCGCGCAGCTCCGAGCTTGTGGTGCTGCGCGCCTCGGGGCGCTCGTCACTGGAGGGGCTTGCCGCGCCGGTCGCGGCGGCGCTTGGCATCGGCCTTTTGTGGCTGGCGATGGGCAACCCGATCGTGGCGGCCACGGCAAAGCGCCATCATGATCTGGTCAACACGCTTGAGGGGCGCGGCTCGTCCGTGCTGGCGCTTTCGTCCGAGGGGCTTTGGCTGCGTCAGGGTGGGGACAACGGCCAGATGGTGATTTTCGCCCAGAGTGCCAGTGCCGACCTTGTCACCCTTTTCGAGCCGAATTTCATGGAATTTGCCACCACTGGCAAACCCCTGCGCCGCATCAGCGCCTCTGTAGCGCAGCTTGAGGCCGGGGCCTGGCGGTTGAGCGGGGTCAAGATATGGGACCTGTCCAAGGGCATCAACGCCGAGGCGACCGCGCGCCAGCTCCGAGAGCTTTCGATCCCTTCGGAATTGACCCGCGACCGGATCATCGACAGCTTTGGCAAGCCGATTTACGTGCCGATCTGGGATCTGCCCGGATTCATCGGCCAGCTTGAAAAAGCCGGCTTTTCGGCGCGCCGCTATGCGATCTGGTTTCAAACCCAACTCGCCAGCCCGCTTTTTCTTGTGGCGCTCGTGCTGATTGCCGCCGCCTTTACCATGGGCCATGCGCGCGGGCGCAATACCGGGCTATCGGTGCTGACAGCGGTGCTGATCGGGTTCGGCCTGCATTACATCCGCAACTTTGCCATGATCCTTGGTGAAAACGGCCAGATTCCTATCCTTCTGGCCGCCTGGGCGCCCCCTGTTGCCGCGATCCTTCTGGCGCTTGGCATCCTGCTGCATCTGGAGGACGGATGACCCTGATTACGCGACTTTCCTTATGCCTTGCCCTGTGCCTTTCCCTCTGCCTGGCGCTTCCTGGCACCAACGCCTCGGCGCAAGAGCGCGCGCCACAGCCAGCGGTGCTTGTGGCCGATGATGTGCGCGTCACCGCCGACGACCGGCTGATCGCCAGCGGCAATGTCGAAGCGCTCTATGAGGGTCGCCGTCTTACGGCGCGGGCGATCACCTATGACCGTGCCACCGACCGTTTGTTGATCACCGGCCCGCTGACCCTGACCGAGGCGGGGGGCAACATGGTTGTTCTGGGCGAGAGTGCCGAGCTTGACCGCGACATGCAAAACGGCCTGTTGGCGGGTGCGCGTATCGTGATGGAAGATCAGCTTCAGCTCGCGGCCCATGAAATGCGCCGTGTCGATGGCAACCTGACCCAGCTTTACAAGGCTTCGGTGACCTCCTGCCGGATCTGTGAAACCGGCCGCCCGCCGCTCTGGCAAATCCGCGCCGAGCGGATGCTGCATGACGCCGAAAAACAGCAGCTCTATTTTCATAATGCCCAGTTCAGGATTCTGGACACGCCAGTGTTCTATCTACCGCGTCTGCGCCTTCCGGACCCGACCGTAAAGCGGGCGTCCGGCTTTCTGACGCCCTCTGTGCACAACTCGTCCTTGCTCGGGACCGGCGTGCGGGTGCCTTATTTCTTCACCTTGGGCGATCATCAGGACCTGACCGTCGCACCGTTCTGGGCCACGGATTCGCGCCGCCTTGACCTGCGCTATCGTCAGGCGTTCCGGCGTGGCACCATCGAATTCAATGGCGCGGTGGCGGATGACGATTTCAACCCGCGCAAGACCCGTGGCTATCTGTTTGGTGAGGGCCGCTTTGATCTCAACCGTGATTTCGTGTTGCGCTTTGGCCTTGAGGTGTCAAGCGATGACACCTTCCTTCTGGATCACGGTTTTTCCGACAAGGACCGCCTTGAGAGCGGGGTTTCAATCGAGCGTGCGCGGCGTGACGAATATATCCGTGGCGCGCTGACGCATTTTCACTCGCTTCGGGTGAATGAAAGCAATTCGACCCTGCCGTCGATCGTTGGCAACGGCGAATACGAGCGGCGGTTTTTCCCGCGCCGTCTGGGCGGCGAGCTGCGCTTTTCCGCCCTTGCGATGAGCGATTACCGCACCTCTGACCTGACCACTGACGGGGCCGATTTTGACCGCTTTTCGGATGGGCGTGACGTCACGCGCCTGACCACAAGCCTGGACTGGCAGCGCAACTGGGTTTTGCCCGCCGGCGTGCTTGCCGGGGTCAAGACCGGTCTGGCGCTGGATCATTTTCAGATCGCACAGGCCGGCACCACCAGTGCGTCGGATGCGACCGAACTGACGCCGACGGTGGCGGTGCACCTGCGTTGGCCGCTTTTGAAATCGACCAAAGGTGGCGTGGCGCATGTGCTTGAACCGATGGTGCAACTGGCCTGGTCGGGCGGCTCGAACCCGCCGATCCCGCTTGAGGAAAGCACCGCTGTCGAATTTGACGAGGGCAACCTGTTCAATGTGTCGCGCTTTAGCGCCCCCGATCGACGCGAGCGTGGCGCAAGTGCGGCCTATGGCGTGACCTGGACGCGGATTGATCCGACCGGATGGCAGGGGTCGCTGGCCGTCGGACAGGTGATGCGCGATCAACACTTGCGTGAATTTGGCGGCGCAACCCCGTCTTTCACCAAATCCTCGGGGCTGCGCGACCGGAGTTCGGATGTGTTGGTCGCCGGGCAATTCAAGAACGCCATGGGCCTGACCGTCACCGCGCGTGGCCTGTTTGATGGCCTGTCTGACGCGACCAAGGCCGAGGCGCGCGCCAGTTGGAAGAATGACCGCACCGATCTGGGCGCGACCTATATCTGGCTCACCGACGATCCGGGCGAGGAGCGCAACGAAACGGTGTCCGAATGGGCCCTTGATGGCAGCTATCGCTTTGCGCGCCATTGGACCGGAAGCGCCGAGTGGCGCTATGATGCGGGGGCGGATCGCACCACACGCGCCGGGATAGGGATGAAATATTCGAACGAATGTGTCGATGTTTCGCTTTCGGCCTCGCGCCGCTTTACCTCATCGACTATCCTTGAACCCGAAACCAACTTCAGCTTTACCGTGGGGCTACGGGGCTTTTCGGCCGCAACGCGCGATCAGAGCTTTACTCGGACATGCAGGAAATAAGCAGTATGACATCGAAATTCCGCCGGACACTCGCCGCAATGGCCCTTCCCGCACTTCTGGCTGTGAGTGGCGCGATCACGCCGCCGCCTGCGCAGGCACAAAACCTGTTCGAGCCGATCATCACTGTCAACGATCAGGCGATCACCCGCTACGAGCTGCAACAGCGCGCGCGGATGCTGAGCCTGTTTCGCGCGCCCGGCGATCCCACCAAGCTGGCGCGTGAGCAGTTGATCGAGGAACGTGTCAAACTTGATGCGGCGCGCGTCAATGGCGTCATTCTGGATGAAGAGGCGGTCACTGCCGGCATGGAGGAATTTGCCGGGCGTGCAAATATGGATGCCGCGCAATTTGTGCGCGCGCTGGAAGGGGCGGGGGTGTCAGAACCCTCGTTTCGCGCCTTTGTGCGGGCCGGTGTAACCTGGCGTGATCTGACGCGGGCGCGGTTTGCCAGCCAGGTGTCGGTCTCTGAGGAGGATATCGAGCGGGCCACGCTGGCGCTGACCGGGGGCTCGGCGGTGCGGGTGTTGTTGTCTGAAATCATCCTGCCGGTCACCAACCCGGCACAGGCCGAGAACGTACAGGCGCTTGGTGCGCGGATCGCTGAAACCAAGGGCGAAGCCGCTTTTGCCGCGCAGGCGCGCCGCCATTCGGCCGCCGCCACCGCCGGGCGTGGCGGGCGCATGGATTGGGTGCAGCTTTCGGATCTGCCGCAGGGCCTGCGCCAGGTGATCCTTGGGTTGGCACCGGGCGAAGTGTCCGAGCCGCTGCCGATCCAGGGCGCGGTGGCCCTTTTCCTGTTGCGCGATATCGAGGAAACATCGGTCGCCAAACAGGAATATTCCGCCATTGAATATGCGGCCTATTACATCCCCGGCGGGCGCAGCGAACAGGCCCTGGCCCAGGCCGCCCGCATACGCGCCGAAGTGGATGTCTGCGATGATCTCTACGGCGTGGCCCAAGGCCAGCCGCCAGAGGTTCTTGAACGTGGAAGCCGCGCGCCCGATGAAATCCCCGCCGATATCGCCGTGCAACTGGCCCAGCTTGATCTCGGTGAGGTCTCGACCAACCTGACGCGGGCCAATGGTCAGACGCTGGTATTCCTGATGCTGTGCGGGCGCTCGCTCAAGCTTGATGGCGATCAACCCTCGGTCGATGACCTGAGCAATTTCATCCGCAACCGCCGGATTGAATCCTTCGCCAACAGTTATCTTGAGCAACTGCGCGCCGAGGCCCGGATCAGCGAAAAATGACCCTTGCCGTCGCTCTGAGCTGTGGCGAACCGGCAGGTGTCGGTCCCGAAATCGCGGCCAAGGCCTGGGGTCTGCTTGGCACGAATGTGCCGTTTTTCCTGATTGGCGATCCCACCCATCTGCCGCAGGGCACGCCGGTTATCGAGATCACTGATCCGTCCGAGGCCTGTGCCGCGTCGCAGAGGGGCCTGCCTCTGTTGTGTCATCCCTTTGACGGCCCTCTGACCCCCGGCACGCCCAACCCGGCCCATGCCAAGGGCGTGATCGAGGTGATCGCGCGCGGGGTTGATCTTGTGCAATCGGGGCGGGCGCTTGCGCTTTGCACCGCGCCGATCCACAAACAGGCGCTTCAGGACGGGGCGGGCTTTGCCTATCCCGGCCATACCGAATATCTCGCCGCTCTGGCGGGGGGGGCGAAGGTGGTGATGATGCTCGCCTCGGATGCGCTTCGGGTGGTGCCGACGACCATTCACATCCCTCTCTCGGAGGTGCCCGGCGCCCTTACGCCCGCCCTGTTGGAGGACACGATCCGCATCACCCATGGCGCGCTTGTCCGCGACTTTGGCGTGGCGTGCCCGTGTCTTGCCATTGCCGGGCTTAACCCGCATGCGGGCGAGGGCGGCAAGATGGGCCGGGAAGAGATCACCGTGATCACCCCGGTTCTGGAGCGCCTGCGCGCCGAGGGCTTTGATCTGCGCGGGCCGATGTCGGCGGATACGATGTTTCATGCCGCCGCGCGTGCGCGCTATGACGCCGCCATCGCGATGTATCACGATCAGGCGCTGATCCCGATCAAGACGCTGGATTTTGATCGCGGCGTCAATGTCACGCTTGGCCTGCCGTTTGTGCGCACCTCGCCCGATCATGGCACCGCGCTTGATATCGCAGGGCAGGGGATCGCCAACCCTACGTCGTTGATCGAGGCGCTTAAAATGGCCCAAAGCATGGGGGCCGCGCGCCGGACATGACCAGGATTGACAGCCTTCCGCCTCTGTCAGAGGTGATTGCCACGCATGGCCTTGCGGCGCGCAAATCGCTGGGGCAGAACTTTATCCTCGATCTCAACCTGACGGCGCGGATTGCGCGTCTGGCGGGTGAGCTTAGCGAATGCGATGTGCTTGAAATCGGCCCCGGCCCCGGCGGTTTGACCCGTGGGCTTTTGGCAGAGGGCGCGCGCCGGGTGCTGGCGATTGAAAAAGATGCCCGCTGTATGCCCGCCTTGCAGGAAATCTCCGACGCGATGCCGGGGCGGTTGCAGGTGATCAATGCCGATGCGCTTGAGCTTGACCCGTTGCAATACCTGAGCGCGCCGATCCGGGTGGTGGCCAATCTGCCCTATAATGTCGGCACCGAGCTTTTGATTCGCTGGCTGACGCCCAAGGACTGGCCGCCGTTCTGGCAAAGCCTGACCCTGATGTTTCAGCGCGAAGTGGCCGAGCGTATCACCGCCACACCGGGCAGCAAGGCCTATGGCCGCCTTGCGCTTTTGTCGCAATGGCGCGCGACCCCGCGCATCGTGCTTGGCCTACCGCCCGAGGCCTTTACCCCGCCGCCGAAAGTCTCAAGCGCGGTGGTGCATTTCGAGGCCCTGGCAGAGCCGCGCTTTCCGGCCGATCCCAAGATCCTTGAATGGGTGGTGGCGCGCGCGTTCAATCAACGCCGCAAGATGCTGCGCGCGGCCCTGAAGGGCAGTGCGCCCGACCTTGAGGATCGCCTTATCGCGGCGGGGATCAAACCCACGGATCGCGCCGAAACCGTTGGGCTTGAACAATTCTGCGCCCTTGCGCGGCATATGCCGGGCGGGTCAGAGGCGGGTTAACGCGTCAAAACCATTGCGCCGTTGGTGATTTCAATGCTGGAATAAAGCTGAAGATAGCTCATGCCCAAAAGCGATTGCTCCATATCGCCCTCATTGACCACGGCGCGCACATCCTCGTGGCGCACGCCGCCGACCGCGACAGATCCAAGGCGCACCGGCGCCGTGCGCACCATGCCATTGGCGGTATAGGCGCGCCCCAGATAGGCCAGTTTGGCGGTATCAATCCCGACCTTTTCGGCGTCTGCATGGCTTAGCACCACCTGAGATGCACCGGTATCGACCACAAAGCGCACCGGCGCGCCGTTGATATCGGCGGTCAGGTAATAATGCCCATCCGGCGCGCGCGGCAGCTCGATCCGGCCATCCGCGACGGTGGTCTGCATCGGGCGCACGGTCTGGCGGATGTCATCCCAAAGGCCGACAACCGCAATCGCGCCAAGAAAGATCAGCCCCCAGATCAGTGCCTGTTGCACCAGCTTGCCAAGCGAGGCCCGGTTCTGGGCCACGAACCAGAACAGCACCGCCGCCGCGAGGATCACCAGATAGGTCAGCCGTGCGTAATCAAAATTTTCCATACATCTGATATAGGTCGCAGCCCGCCGATTTGAAAGATCAACCCGCCAGACCAAAGCCGCGCAAGCCATCCAGCACGAATTGCACCGCAAGCGCCGCCAGCAGCATGCCCAAAAGCCGGGTCACCACATTGGTGCCGACCCGGCCAAGGGCGCGCTCCAAAAGGCCCGACATCAGAAACATGATGAACACCAGCAAGATCACCGAGAGCATGACACCGATCACCCAGGCCAGCCCCTCGATGCCGGGTTTTTGCCCGGCCAGAAGGATCACCGTGGCGATCGAGCCGGGCCCGGCAATCAGCGGGATGGCGATGGGAAAGATCGAGGGGTCGTCGCTATCGTCTTCCTCGGCCTCTTCGGCCTGACCCGCGCGCCGTTTGGTGCGTTTTTCAAACAGCATCTCAAGCGCAGTGAGAAACAGCAGAATGCCGCCCGCGATCCGGAATGCGGGCATGGAAATGCCGATAAACCCAAGCACGGCCTCGCCAAAAGAGGCAAACATCACCAGCAACAGCGCCGAGGTAATACAGGCCCGCACCGCAATTGCGCGGCGTTTTTGCGGGCTCATCCCTTGGGTCAGCGCCACAAACAGCGGCGTCATGCCAATGGGGTCGATGATCACGAAAAGCGTGACAAAGGCGGTGATGAGGAATGCGGTGTCCATGGCGACCTTAACGTGATTTGCCGCAGGGCGCACCCCGCGGCGTGTCGGTTTAACTTTCGGCCGTTTCCAACCGTTCCAGCGCCTCCATCCAGAGGGTCTCGGCGAGGGTCAGGGCGCGTTCGATCTCGGCAAATTTCTTTTGCCATTCCTTCAGCCCGTGAATGTCGTCGTAAATCGCCGGATCGGCAAGTTTCGCCGCAACGCGTGTTTTCATTTCTGTAAGTTTTTCAATTCGTTGCTCGCAATTCTTCGCGTCTTTTTTTAATGCCAGTATCGCATCGCGCGAGGGTTTTTTCACCTTGGCGGGCTTGTCGTTTTCCGCCGTTTTGGCGGCTTTGGCGGGCTTGTCGCTGCTCAAGAGCATGGCGCGATAGCTTTCAAGATCGCCCTCGTAAGGCGCGACATTGCCGTCCTTCACAAGCCAGAGCCGATCCGCCACGAGGCTCAGCAGGTGCATGTCGTGGCTCACCAGAATGACCGCGCCGGAATAGGTGGTCAGCGCCTCGACAAGGGCTTCGCGGGATTCGATATCAAGGTGGTTGGTCGGCTCGTCGAGGATAAGCATATGCGGCGCATCCAGCGTCGCCAGCATCAGCGACAGCCGCGCCTTTTGCCCGCCCGACAGGCGCCCGACAAGGGTTTCGGCCTGTTCGGCGCCGATGCCGAACCCACCAAGCCGCGCGCGAAGCCGCGCCGGGGTCTCGGTGGGGCGCAGGCGGCGGATGTGGTCAATCGGGGTTTCATCAATGTGAAGCTCGTCCACCTGATGTTGCGCGAAAAAGCCGACGCGCAGTTTCGAAGCCTTGGTGATCCGCCCCTGCATCAGATCAAGCCTGCCCGACAAGAGCTTGGAAAGAGTGGATTTTCCCTCGCCGTTGCGACCCAGAAGGGCGATCCGGTCGTCTTGGTCGATGCGCAGGTCAAGACGCGACAAAACCGGCTTGCCGTCATAGCCGACAACGCCATTTTCCACCCGGATAATCGGCGGTGACAGTTCTTCGGGCTCGGGGAAGGTAAAGCGTTTGAGCGCGGCCTCTTGCGGCGTGGTGATCGGCTTGAGCTTGGCAATCATCTTGAGGCGCGATTGCGCCTGCACGGCCTTGCTGGCCTTGGCGCGAAAGCGATCGACAAAGCTTTGAAGGTGGGCGCGGCGGGCGTCCTGTTTGCGGGCCTCGGATTCAGCCGCCGCAAGACGCGCGGCGCGGGTCTCGGCAAAGGTTTCATAGCCGCCCTGATAGAGCGTCAACTTCTTGTCTTCGAGATGCAGGATCGAGCCGACGGCGCGGTTCAAAAGCTCGCGATCGTGGCTTACGATCAACACCGTATGGGGATAGCGCGCCAGATAGCTTTCAAGCCAGAGCGCGCCTTCAAGGTCAAGATAGTTGGTAGGCTCGTCGAGCAGCAACAGGTCAGGCTGTGCAAACAGCACCCCGGCAAGCGCCACCCGCATCCGCCAACCACCCGAAAAGGCGGAACAGGGCATGCGTTGCTCTGCATCGGTAAAGCCAAGCCCCTTGAGGATGTTTGAGGCGCGCCCCTCGGCGGACCATGCATCAATATCGGCTAGTCGGGTCTGAATGTCCGAAATCCGGCCCGCTTGGGTTGCGGTCTCGGATTCTGCAAGCAATTCAGCGCGTTCCGTATCGGCCGCCAGAACCGTGTCGATCAGCGACACTTCGTTTCCCGGCACCTCCTGTGCAACCCCGCCAATGCGGGCGCGCGACGGCAGGCTGATCTCGCCGCCCTCAAGCGCAAGCTCGCCGCGGATCAGACGAAAGAGGGTGGTCTTGCCTGTGCCATTGCGGCCGACAATGCCCACCTTATGGCCATCAGGAATGGTGACCGAGGCGTGATCAATCAGCACCCGGCCAGCGACGGAATAGGATATTTCATTTATGCGCAACATGGCCCCCGCATGCCGCATGCGCGCGCCCGCGTCAATCGCGGCTTTTCAAGAGGCGGTTCGGGTGGTATTGGGGCCGCGATCAAAAGCGGTCGGGCAAGGGGCCTGACCGATGATTTTAACTGAAAAGAGGCTGAAATGGCTGTTGAACGCACGCTGAGCATCATCAAACCCGACGCAACCAAACGCAACCTGACCGGCAAGATCAATGCCAAGTTCGAAGATGCCGGCCTGCGCATCGTCGCACAAAAGCGCATCCAGCTGACCCCGGCACAGGCCGGCGTGTTTTACGAAGTCCACAAAGAGCGCCCGTTTTACGGCGAACTGTGCGATTTCATGGCATCCGGCCCGGTTGTGGTTCAGGTCCTCGAAGGCGAAGGCGCAATTGCGAAAAACCGCGAAGTGATGGGCGCGACCAACCCCGCCGATGCGGCCCCCGGCACCGTGCGCGCCGATTTTGCCGAGTCGGTTGGCGAAAACTCGGTTCACGGCTCTGACGCCGCCGATACTGCGGCTCAGGAAATCGCGTATTTCTTCTCGGGTCTCGAACTGGTCGGTTGATATCTGACCGAAGACTTTAAGATTAAACCGCATCCTTTTGAAAGGGTGCGGCTTTTTGTTTTTCAGGGCTGCCTATATACTGGCAAAATCGTTGAAGAATGGTGCCGGTTCAGGGCGTAAATCTTGCGGGGTTGCGGGTTTTTGCTCGGGGGATTTCGCCTCTGATTTGGGTGGTTTTGCCTGTGCCATGGGTCTGCTCCTGGGCGTGCTCTGGTTTTAATGGCAAGGTCCGGGCGCGCCGGGCCTGCGCATTTTATACGATCTAGAAGATCACGATTTCGCGGCGCTGGTGCGGCGCAAATGTGGCGAAATTGCGGCGGCGCCGGTCCCTGCGCGCGCAACCCGGGGCGGGCGCGCAGGGACGATCACGCCTTTCAGGCGACCATTTTTTCGACCACCCCGCCAAAGGACGAGGGCGTCGGCACGATTGTTACGCCGGCCTCTGACAGGATCTCGACCTTTTCCTGGGCCGATTCGCCAAAGGCCGAGACGATTGCCCCCGCATGGCCCATGCGCCGCCCCTTGGGCGCCGAAAGACCGGCCACATAGGCGGCCACCGGCTTGGTCATGTGATCGCGGATATAGGCGGCGGCTTCGGCCTCTTGCGGGCCGCCGATTTCACCGACCATGACCACGGCGTCGGTGTCGGGATCGTTTTCAAACAGCTCAAGTATGTCGCGAAAGCTTGACCCGTTGATCGGATCGCCGCCAATCCCGACCGAGGTCGAAACCCCGATGCCGTGCTCTTTCATCTGGCTTGCCGCCTCATAGCCAAGCGTGCCCGAGCGCCCGACAATCCCGATCCGCCCCGGCAGGTAGATCGAGGGCGGCATCAGCCCGGCAAAGGCCTGGCCGGGGGTGATGATCCCGGCACAGTTCGGCCCGATCAGACGCATCCGCTTTTCGGCCTTGTAGCGGCGCATATAGCGTTTGACCTGGATCATGTCCTGCGCCGGGATGCCGTCGGCGATACAGACACAGGTCTTGATCCCCGCATCGGCGGCCTCCATGATCGAATCGGCGGCAAAGGGGGGCGGAACGAAACAGATCACAAGGTCTGCACCGGTCTCGGCCACGGCGCCCTTGACGGTGTTGAACACCGGCAGGCCGTTATGCTTGGTGCCGCCCTTGCCGGGGGTCACGCCGCCGACCACATTGGTGCCATGGGCGATCATGTCCTGGGTGTGAAAGCTGCCGATGCGCCCGGTCAGACCGGTGACAAGAACGCGGGTCGATTTATCAATGAGAATGGCCATCATGCAGCCCCTTTTTGCGCGGGTTTCGTGTCTTTCCAGGCGTTAACCACCAGATTTGCGGCATCAACGAGGGTCTCTGCGGTGATGATCGGAAGGCCGCTGTCCTTGATGATCTTGCGGCCCTGCTCGACATTGGTGCCCGACAGGCGCACCACCAGCGGCATTTTGAGGTCAAGCTCTTTATAGGCGCGCACAACCCCTTCGGCGATCCAGTCACAGCGGTTGATACCGGCAAAGATATTGACCAGGATCGCCTCGACGTTGCGATCATTCAGCACCGCCTTGAACGACATCAGCACGCGTTCCGGCGAAGCGCCGCCGCCCACGTCAAGAAAGTTGGCAGGCTCGCCACCGGCCATCTTGATCATGTCGAGCGTCGCCATCGCAAGCCCCGCACCATTGACGATACAGCCGATTTCACCATCAAGCCCGATATAGGCCAGCCCGCGATCCTCGGCGAATGTTTCGCGTGAATCCTCCTGGCTTTTGTCGCGCAGTTCCGAAATTTCCGGGCGGCGATAAAGCGCGTTGTCGTCAAACGACATCTTGGCATCAAGCGCCATGATCTCGCCGCTCTGGGTCACCACGAGGGGGTTGATTTCGACCATGTTGGCGTCAAGCTCGGCCATGGCGCGATAGCATCCGGTGATGGTCTTGACCGCCTGCGGAATAAGCGCCGGGTCAAGCCCGAGCGAAAAGGCGATCTCGCGGGCCTGAAAGGCCTGCATGCCGACCGCCGGGTCAACCACCGAGCGGATGATCGAATCGGGCTCATTGGCCGAGATATCCTCGATCTCCATGCCGCCCTGCGCCGAGGCGACGACGACGACGCGCTCTTCCTTGCGGTCCAGAACGAAGCCAAGATAGATTTCCTGGGCGATCTTGGTGGCCTCTTCAATGTAAAGGCGGCTCACAAGCTTGCCCTGCGGTCCGGTCTGATGGGTGACAAGCATGCGGCCAAGCATCCATTGCGCGGCCTCGCTTATCTCGTGTTCATCGCTACAGATCCGCACGCCGCCAGCCTTGCCGCGCGCGCCGGAATGGATCTGGGCCTTGACCACCCACTTGTCGCCCGAAAGCTCGCTGGCGCGGTAAACCGCCTGTTCGGGGCTATAGGCGATGCCGCCGCGCGGCACGTTGACACCGAACCGCTTGAGCAACTCCTTGGCCTGAAATTCGTGAATGTCCATTGGCTGTCCTTCCTATCCCTGTGCGGCGATGGCATCGGCCACCGTAAGCACGTTGCGGGCCATGCGTTCGCTGGCGGCGTCGATCATCTTGCCGTCAAGGCTTGCGGCGCCACGGCCCTCGGCGGCGGCCTTTTTCAGCTCTTCGATGATGCGATGCGCGCGGGTCACCTCGGCCTCTGGCGCCGAAAACACCTCGTTGGCAAGGGCGATCTGGCTTGGGTGGATCGCCCATTTGCCCTCGATGCCAAGCGCGGCGGCGCGTTTGGCCGAGAGGATATAGCCATCGGGATCGTTAAAATCGCCAAACGGGCCGTCAATCGCGCGCAGGCCAAAGGCGCGACAGGCCACGGTCATCCGGCTTAGGGCGAAATGCCACTGATCGCCGGGATAATCGGGGTTGAGCCCGCCAATCACCACGGTGCGCGCCCGGTTCGAGGCGGCGTAATCAGCCACCCCAAAGTGCAGCGCCTCAAGGCGGCCGGGCGTGGCGGCGATCGCCTCGACATTGGCCATGCCAAGCGCGGTTTCGATCAGCGCCTCAAGCCCGATCTGATGGGTGAATCCCATGGCGGTCTCGATCTGGCTGAGCATGGTTTCGACCGCGTAGAGATCACCGGGCACGCCGACCTTGGGCACAAGGATGGTGTCAAGATGCTGGCCGGCCTGTTCGACGATTTCGACCACGTCGCGATACATGTAATGGGTATCAAGCCCGTTGATGCGGATCGAGATGGTCTTGCCCTTGGCTTTCCAGTCGATATCGTTGAGCGCCTGAATGATGTTTGAACGCGCCTGAACCTTGTCGGGCGGGGCGACCGCATCTTCGAGGTCGAAAAAGATGTAATCGACATCCGATTCAGCGGCCTTTTCGATCATTGTCGGGTTTGATCCGGGCACGGCCAGCTCTGATCGTTGCAGGCGTTGCTTTTTCAGCGGGTGCAGGGTGTAGCTCATTTTATCTCTCCTTTTCGGTCGCTTATGCGGCGCGGGCCTTGGCAATGGATTTCTGAACCGGCGGGGTGGTGGCGCGGAAATGGTCCTGTGCGGCGGCAACCCCGGCGCCGGGTTCGATCGCGACGCCGGCATCGACAAGCGCCATTTCCGCCGCCGACAGCGCCCCGCAGAGCATCACCGGGTTGAGCGAGCCAAGATGCCCGATCCGAAACGCCCGACCGGCCAGCACGGCAAGGCCAGAGCCAAGCGAGGTCTGGTATTTGTGATAGGCGGTCTCGATCACGTGGCGCGCATCCACGCCCTCGGGCGTATAGATCGCCGACACGGTATCGGACTGCCATTGCGGCCCATGCGCGACAAGGCGACAGCCCTGCCATTGATCGACCGCGCGGCGCACGCCGGTGGCAAGGCGGTTGTGACGCTCCCAGACGCTTTCCATGCCCGCCTCAAGCAGCATATCGACCGACACCCGCAGCCCGCGCAATAGCTGGGTCGCGGGGGTATAGGGGAAATAGCCGGTATCGTTGAGTTTGATCATATCCGAAAAGCTGAAGTAACAGCGCGCCATGCGGGCATTTTCGTGCGCGGCAAGCGCCTTGTCACTGACCGCCAGAAGGCCAAGGCCGGCCGGCAGCATGAATCCCTTCTGCGAGCCGGCAACCGCAAGATCGACGCCCCATTTTTCCATCTCGAACTTGATCGAGGCGATCGAGCTTACGCCATCGACGAACAGCAGGGCAGGGTGGCCGGTGGCGTCAAGCGCCGCGCGGATACCCGCGATATCCGAGGTGACGCCGGTTGCGGTTTCGTTATGGGTGGCGAAGACGGCGTTGATCTTATGCTCCTTGTCGGCGGCAAGCCGCGCGGCATAGTCTTCAAGCGGCACCCCCTTGCCCCATTCGACCTCGCAGAGGTCGACCTCGAGCCCGAGCCGCTTTGCCATATCGACCCAGAGCATCGAGAACTGGCCAAAGCGCGACATCAAGACCCGGTCGCCGGTATTGAGCGTGTTGGTGATTGCCGACTCCCAGGCGCCGGTGCCCGAGGTCGGATAGATGAAGACGCGCCCGGAGGTCTGGCGGAACACCTTCTTGAGGTCGCCCAGAAGCGGGGTCACGAAATCGGCGAAATCGGGCGCGCGCATATCCTCCATCGGGATGTTCATGGCGCGACGGATAACGTCGGGTACATTGGTGGGGCCGGGGATGAAAAGATGCGGGTTGCCGTTCATGGTGTCCTCCTCTGATTTCACCCAGTATGGCGTTGCGGCGTGCCGTTGCGTAATGCCCGCGCGCATGGAAATGCGCGACCCTTAGAGGGGCGTTCGCCCCATGCGGGTAGGGTGCACTACCCGCGTGCGGCCCGCTCGGCATGCGGTTGCATGCTGATTTTTTGTTTGATTTCATCGGGTTCCAGTGGCTTTCTGTTGCAATCCCCACTTTGGCCAGACGCCGGATTGTGAATAATGACCTTATGACAGAGACCGATAAAACCCTGCCCGACGTGATCGTCGCCGACCGACAATTGATTGTCTGTCAGGGGCTTGGCTCGCTTGTGGCGCAAATCCCCGAGGTGCGGCTTGGCCCGTTTGCCACCGATATGGCAAGCCTGCGCAAGGCCCTGTCAGAGCGCCCCGGCCCGGTGATCGTGGTGCTTGGGGTGCGCCTTGCCGATGCCGATCTTGCGCGCGCTCTTGATATGCTGCGCCGTGATCATGCACGCGTGATGGTCGTGGTGGTGGCCGAGGAAAGCGAGTTCGCCTTTATCCGCAGTGCGATCAAGGCGGGGGCGCATGGGATTTGCATGATGGGTCAGATCCTGACCAGCCTGCCGCGCATTCTGGGGCATCTGATCGAGGGGCACAGCATCCTGCCGATCGAGGTTCTCAAGCGGCTGAGCGGCGAGCCGACCGATGCCCTTACCCGGCGCGAGCATGAAATTCTCGGGCTGTTGGTGGACGGCCTCACGAATTTTCAGATTTCCGCCCGGCTTGGCCTATCGGAGAACACCATCAAATACTATCTCAAGGCGATCTATCAAAAGCTTGACGTGAATTCGCGCGGCGGGGCGATTGCGAAATATGTGGCGGGCACCTACTAGGCTGGCGTCTTAGTCGATCACGCTGACCAGATGCCAGCGCAGGGCATCATTGGGCACCGGATCAAAATGGGTCACGCGGTTCGAGAGCACCACAAGCTGGGTCACGTGAAACGGGATCAGCGAGCCGGAAGTTTCGCGCAGCTTTTCTTGCGCCGCCATGTAAAGCGCGCGGCGTTTGGTGAAATCAAGCTCGGCGCGGGCCTTGGCCAAAAGCCTGTCGAATTCGGCGTTGTGATAGTGGCTTTCGTTCCACTTGGCGGTTGAATGAAACGCCTCGTTGAGCGCCTGATCGGCAGGGCGGTCGCCCCAGCTTGTGGTGAAAGCATCCTTTTTCATCCAGACGTTTGACCAATAGCCATCGGCGGCCGCATTCACCAGCGTGACGCGAATACCGGCGGCGGCGGCCTGATCCTGAAAGGTGACGCCGATCAGCGGCCAGGATTGATCAAGCGACGAGACATGCACCTCGATGTCGATCCCGTCGGGATAGCCGGCCTCGGCCAAAAGCGCGCGGGCGCGCTCGACGTCGCGCGGACAGGTCATATCGGCGCGATACTGGTCATTCGGGGCGACCGGCGTGTCACAAGACACCACCCCGCCGCCATCAAGCGCCAGCTTGAGCATCTCGTCGCGATCCACACTCAGCCGCAGCGCGCGGCGCACGCGGGCATCGTCAAACGGCGGCACATCGGTGCGAAAAACAAGCCCCATCCAGTTGCCGGTCGGGATTTCAAGCAACTGATAACGCAGGGATTTATCAAGAGCGCGACGCAACAGCGGCACGATGCCGCGTTCCATGTCAAGCTGTCCGCTCAGAAATGCCTGAAGCCGGGCCTGCGCGTCGGGCACGCCGATCACCTCGATCCGGGCAAGGGCAGGGGGGCCTTCCCAATAATCCTGGTTGGCGGTCAGCACGGTGATGCCGTCGGGGTCGAATTTCTCGACCTTAAACGGCCCGGTGCCGATGCCGCTCTGCGCGACGCTGTCGCCCGAGCCTTCGGGAATGATGCGCAACCGCGGGTCCATCAGTTGCAGCGGCAGATCGGCAAAGGTCGAGACCAGCGTCATCCGCACGGTCAGCGGATCAAGCGCCTCGACGGTCTCGATCATCTTGACGGCGGCGCGCGCCGGGCTGCCCTGATCGGGGTTGATCACCCGCTTGAGGGAATAGACCACATCGCCCGCGTCAAACGCGCTTGCGTCATGAAAACGCACGTTGTCGCGCAAATGAAAGGTCCAGATCGTGCCGGTCGCGTCCGGCTCCCACCGCACGGCAAGATCGGGCGCGGGCTTGCCGCCGCGTCCGGGGCGCACAAGGCGGCTCTGGATTTTCTCGATGATCTGAAGCACCCGCCCCTTGGAGACCGGATCAAGACTTGAATGCGCGCCGAACCCTACATTATGGGCATGGCGAAAGGTGCCGGTCGGGTCGGCCCCGGCCAAGGACGCGCCTGCAAGGATCAGGCCAGATGCCAGGGCGGCAAGCACTAGGGGCCGCATATCCGTCTCCCTCTGGGTCGGTTGCCCATTAGTGACAAGGGAGGAGCGGAAAATCAAACCCTTAAGGGTATTTGACACATCACGATTTGAAAGGGCAAAGCCGGCAGGGCCAGATGCAGGGAGAGCATGGTCTCAAGCCCTTCGCCTGCGGCCAGCACGCTGTCCGGTTTGCCGATGCGAACACCATGGCCGAGGAGATTGCCCATCGCCTTGCGTGGTGGAATGACCGGGGCCTTGTCCGCAGTGGCGGGGTCAAGCCAGGTGCGGTGCAGGCCGGTAAGCCGCCCATTGAGGTCCGTCACCTTGGCGAGCAGGGCGGGCCAGGACTCGGGCGGATCGTTAAGTGCGTGATCCTCGCGCCAGTAGAAGCAGTTCGGGTGAAACCGGAGACTGTCGATATGTCCCAGCCCTGTGAGGCCGCGCCCTGCGAGATAGCGTTCTGCCAATTTGCCCGACATCGGCTGGCCCATGGCCCAGAGCCGCCGCGCCGCCTCGGGTGAACCGCGAGATGCTGGCGGATTGGCGGCGCGGTGCCTGTCCGTCTGCGGCAGGCTGAGGAACCGGCGCGCTTCGTCCAGCGTGTCCCTAACAGGCTGCTGAAATAGTCCTGCCTCGACAACGATTTGAGAACATGATTCACCCTCG
>JAVVFB010000420.1:0-1308 GCA_032251095.1 Roseovarius sp.
GAAGAGTGTGAGATAGGCCCTGTCGCGGGTCCTGAGCCAAAGCCCGTTCAGCACGGCAAGATAACTGGCAAGGCCGATGGTGAAGGCCGGCAGGATGATGTGAAAGGAGACGGTGAACGCGAACTGCATGCGCGCCAGGGTCTCGGCAGAGAACGACTCGAACATGATCGATCCTTTCGGTAGCTTTGCGGCTGACCTAGCCCAAGGGTAAGCTAATTGCAATATATTGAATATATCTTTATTGTGGCGAAACCGCGCAGGCCGCGTTAAGGTTGCACCATGGTCAATCCTGAGCTGCGCTTTTATATGTCGGGGCGGATTTCGAAAAAGAAAGATGACGAACCATGCGGCTGACAAGCTATACGAACTATGCGCTCCGGTCTCTCCAGCTTGCCGCACTGCGCGCGCCCGCGCTTGTGAGGGTCGATGATGTGGTCAAGATTCATGGGTTGGCGCGCCCGCATATCGTCAAGATCGTGCATGAGCTGGGCAAGGCCGGGTTCATCGAGACGCAACGTGGGCGCGGTGGCGGTTTTCGCCTCGCCCGTGCGCCGGAAAAAATCACCGTGGGTGAGGTCGTGCGCCTGACAGAAGGGCCTTTTGACCTTGTGGAATGCTTTAATCGCGCCACCAACACTTGCCCGTTGATCGGCATTTGCAAGCTCTCATCCACCTTCGCCCAGGCGACGCAGGCGTTTCTTGACGTGCTTGACGGGGTAACGATTGCCGATATCGCGTCCAATCGCGACGCGCTGCTCGGGCGTATCCTGCCCTTGCAGGAAGGGATCGTCGCGCCGATTCGGACGGCGGGTTAAAGCCGCCGGTCCACCACGGTATGCCCTGCGACATATAGTTACATTTTATATACAGGTTAAACAGTCATATTCACGGTGTAGAATGTGAAAAACTCTATCCGTGTGACATTGTCACTGACCTGTCGAGTAAAAACATCTACATCTAATGTAACTTAATTTTAACGGGAGAAACTCCATGACTGCAAATATCGGAACGATTGATCGCGTACTGCGGGTGCTGATCGGCATCGCGCTTCTGGTGCTTGCCTTTGGTGGGTTTGTCCCCGCCCTGGCCGTGGGCGCGCCCAAATGGATCGCGGTTGCTGTGGGTATCGTGATGCTTGCGACGGCGGGCATGCGTTTTTGCCTGCTGTATCGGATTTTCGGCATCCGCACCTGCCAACGCTGAGCGAAAAGAAATGAGAGGAGAGACCACCATGACCGACTATCCCGTGAACATGGACATCAAACCCGAGGTCGAGGCGTTCTTCGACGAAGATACCAACACCATCAG
>JAVVFB010000421.1:0-1300 GCA_032251095.1 Roseovarius sp.
AGCCCGCTCGGTCCGGCCACCGCCCAGAGGGCAAGCGCCAACAGCGCGAAATGACCAAGCCCCAGCCCGACCAAAAGTGGGGTTGCGGCGGGAAATTCAGCCTTGGGGTCGACATTTTCAAGTGACCGGACAATCAGGCGGTCCATCAAGAACACAAGAATCGTGACATATCCCACCGCCAACCAGCCCCAGGCACCGCCCGATATGGCGGCAAGCCCGATCAGGATCATCGGCACGCTGGTGGCAATGGTAAAGAGGATCATGCTTTTGGCCCGGTTGAAACTTGCATCATTACCGCCACAATAGCCCGGCATCTGGGGCGGACATAGGGCAGGCCGGCGGCGAAGCCGGGGAAAACAGCGGAATTCATCAGGGTTTCGATGTTTTTGCGCCGCCTCAACGTTTCCGAGGGCGCGAATGTCGCTTTTGATCTCACAGGGACACGGGCCAGGCCGTATCCTCGGCATAACTGTAGTTAAGGAACATCGCATGGCACTGGATGAGCGCAAGGGCGTCTGGAAATCGGGCAAGGGCAAGGGGCGGCACACGCCCAAGGGTCGCCAGTTGGAAGATCAGCCCTGGGCAGAGGTGCGCGCGCTTCTGGGCGAGGGGCCGCATCGCCGTGATTTGCTGATCGAATACCTGCATCTTGTTCAGGATCAATACGGCCATCTCTCGGCGGCGCATCTGCGCGCGCTTGCCGAAGAGCTTCGGATTTCCATGGCCGAGGTTTATGAGGTCGCCAGCTTTTACGCGCATTTCGATGTGGTCAAAGAGGGCGAGACCCCGCCGCCCGCGCTGACCATCCGGGTGTGCGATTCGCTGTCCTGCGAGCTTGCCGGCGCGAAGGCTCTCAAAAAGGCGCTTGAGGACGGGCTTGATGCGTCGCACGTGCGGGTGTTGCGCGCGCCCTGCATGGGCCGCTGTGATACGGCCCCGGTGCTTGAGCTTGGTCATCACCATATCGATCATGCCACGCCCGAAAAGGTGAACGCGGCGATTGCGGCGGGCGAAACCCACGCACATATCCCGCAATATCAAGGTTTTGCAGAGTATTCCTCATCCGGCGGTTATGCCAAGCTGGCCGAGCTGCGCGCAGGTGGCGATTTTGAAACCGTGCAGGACACCCTGCTGGCCTCGGGCCTGCGCGGCCTTGGCGGCGCGGGTTTCCCGTCGGGCCGCAAATGGGGCTTTGTGCGCGCCGAAGTCGGTCCGCGTTACCTTGCCGTCAATGGCGACGAAGGCGAGCCGGGCACCTTCAAAGATCGCTTTTACTTAGAACGCTATCCGCATGTTTTCC
>JAVVFB010000422.1:0-1275 GCA_032251095.1 Roseovarius sp.
AGTTCATTTAAAGAATCTACCATTTCAAAGGGTATAATTGAAGGGATATGCATTCCGTGCGCCAGTACACTGGTGGCTCGCGAAAGCTCTGATCGTGCTGAAGTTTGACACATTCCTATGATTGCGGTTAAAGCAGCGCCGAAATATCCGGTATTTTGTACAGGCTGTTTGACCCCGAACTTGCACTACTCATACTTTCATCTATAGGCAGGAAGAAACAACAAAAAGAACTGTAAATGGCGGGCTACCAAAAGGCATTTAAACTTCTGACCCGCCAAGAGCGTCGGCGCGGGGTGCTCATCCTTGGTGTGGTGATCATCGTGGCGCTGTTCGAGGCGGCCGCAGTCGTGGCGATTGTTCCTTTCATGAGCGCCCTTGGCGATCGCAGCGTGGTTGACACCAACCCGTTCATGAAGCGCGCCTATGACTGGCTTGGCTTTGCCAACCTGAATGATTTCCTGATGTTCCTTGGGCTTGTGGCCTTTGTCCTGTTGATCACGGCGGCGGTGGTGCGGATCTGGGGGCGCTACATGATCACCACTTTCGCGCAGATGCTGCGCGCGTCGATTGAAACCCGGCTATTGGCAAATTACCTGCGCCAACCTTACGAATTTCATCTCAACCGCCATTCGGGCGATCTGACCAAATCCATCCTGTCCGAGGTCGATTTGCTGGTGCGCAATGTCTTTCAACCGATTGCGGATATGGTGTCGAGCGTTTTCACGCTCTTGCTTCTGGTCACCATTCTTGTGGTCTATAACCCCTGGATTGCCCTTTCGGCGATGCTTGTCCTTGGCGGCGCCTATGGCATTATCTACCGGGTCGTGTTCCGCTTCATAACCCGGATCGGAAAGGCGCGCACCATTGCCAACGGCGAGCGCTATGAGACCGCGATCGAGGCGATTGGCGGGATCAAGGTGATCCGGCTTTTGGGCCGCGAACAGGTTTATCTTGATCGTTTCGAGCGCCCCACGCGCGAGGTTTCGCGCAACCTGGCGCTTGATATGGTGCTGGGGCAGGTTCCGAAATACCTGATCGAGGCGATCACCTTTGGCAGCATCATCGTACTGAGCGTCGTACTTCTTGGCGGGGCGCAGCCGGGAGAAGGCGGCAATATCCTGCCGGCACTTGGGCTTTATGCCTTTGCCGGCTCGCGCATCCTGCCGGCGATTCAGCTGATTTATCGCGCGGCAACCCAGATGCGTTTCGGCGCGCCGGGCCTTGATGCGATCCATGACGACATGATGGATCGCGACAGGTTGCTCAGCCTTCCGC
>JAVVFB010000423.1:0-1262 GCA_032251095.1 Roseovarius sp.
GGGCAGGGTCAGCACAAAAACGGGCAAGACCTGCTGCGCGGGATCACAGCGTTGATGTTGCATTATACTTGGGTCCTACCGGGCATTCAAATTTCACGATAGGGCAGGCGATACCAGTCCCTTAGCCTCAGACGCCAGAAATGGGCGGTAAACAGCCGCCGGAGTCCCTTGGGTTTGGGAGGTTTGCAGGTTTCACGAAGGCGGCTGCGCTGCACGTTCAGGTGTGACACGCCTTGCGCCGGATCCGGGTGATCAACGATCCGCGGATTGATCGAAAAGCTTGCCATCTTGGATATGTCGCCCGGCCAGTCGGCCAGGCTGCGAACCGGAAAGGCCCGTGCCAGCAGAAATGCGGCAGCATTGCGGGTCAGGACATAAGCGGTGGCCAGAACAGGGGCCACGGCAATCTGATATGCGTAAAGACCCTTTGCAACGGGTATCCCCGGGCGTCGGCGATAGAGTCCTCGGTTATGATCCAGCATCAACAGATCGCCTGGAGTGGATATCTTCCCGCGTGCCAAATCGGCAAAGGCCGTACCGATAAGCGCGTCGTCCTCAAGAACGATGGCCCGCTCCAACCCGCGTTCCACGATCTGACGATAGATAAACAGATGCGACAGGGAGCATGCATATTCCCCATCCGTCATAGGCCGCAATCGCGTTTCAACCCGCGCCGAGCGGTCAACCAAATGTTCATATTGCGAGGGCAGACCCTTGCGACCATCCACACCGAAAAACAGCTCATACCCAAGGTTCAACTGATCCAGTCGATCAAGCAAAGGGGCGCGCCGTTGGAGCTATGACTGAATCTGGTGTTTGGGTTGTTTGAAGGTTGGCGGCGTATCTGGTTGAAATGTTGTTGCGAGACAGCATGCCAACCGAAGGAGATACACCACCATGGAAACGACTAACATTGTTGATTTTACGCGTCGAGACGGGATGACGGACGCGCTGACGGACTTGTTAAGAAAGGGAGCTCAGGACTTGATCGCGACAGCTGTTGAATCCGAGTTGACCGCTTATCTGGCACAATTTGCAGATTTGCGCACTGAGGCAGGCCACGCGGCTGTCGTGCGCAATGGGCATCATCCTGAACGTCCCTTTCAGACGGGCATTGGCCCTGTGAGCGTGCGCATTCCGAAGGTTCGCTCAAAGGACGGCACACCGGTGACATTCCGGTCTGCCCGAGATATGCGCAAAAGTTGGTGACGCCTGATCAGGCGGCGGTTTGAATCTGGCGGAGCCCGTCGCGGAACTCAACC
>JAVVFB010000424.1:0-1241 GCA_032251095.1 Roseovarius sp.
CGCCACCGCCGACGATCACCACGTCGAATTTCGCGTCGCCCGTATCGGTTGGCGTGCGGCCGCCATTGACGATCCGCCGCGCGACCCCGGCCATGTCGTAACCGGCGGCCTTGGTCGCGGCGAGGATTTCGGGCACCGGGAGGGTCTTGGCCTGGCTCAATGACCAGAGCGTGGCCGAGCGCGTGCCAGTGCGGCAATAGGCCAGCACCGGGCCGGGCAGCTCCATAAGCGTCTGCCCGAAGGCGTCGGCATCCGCGTCCTGCACCATGCCGGAGGTGATCGGCTGATAGCGCATCTCGAGACCGGCGGATTTGGCCACCGCCTCGATCTCCTCGAACGTCGGCTGATCGGCGCCCTCGCCGTCGGGCCGGTTGCAGATAATGGCGCGAAAACCCGCTTCGCGGATCGCCGCGACATCCTCTGCCGTGATCTGGGGGCTGACCGACAGGGCGTCGGTCACCTTGTTGAGTTGCATCGCGTTTCCTCCCTTTTGGGTGTCCTGTATGTTCGGCCCTAGAGCGCGTTCACCGGCAGTTTGAGCATGGGGCGCCCATCGGCATCGGTGGGCACTTCGCCCGCGCGCATGTTGACCTGCAACGAGGGCAGGATCAGCCGGGGCATGGCCAGTTGCGCATCGCGCTCGGTGCGGAACTTGACGAAATCCTCTTTCGTCTTGCCGCCGCCCACGTGGATGTTATGGGCTTTTTCCTCGGCCACCGTGGTCTCCCACGCGATGTCGCGCCCATTCGGGGCATAATCGTGGCACATGAAGAGGCGCATTTCGTCCGGCAGGGCCAATACCTTTTGAATGCTGTCATAAAGCGTGCCGGCATCGCCGCCCGGAAAATCGGCCCGCGCCGAGCCGCCATCGGGCATGAAGAGCGTATCGCCCACGAAGGCCGCGTCGCCCATCACATGGGTCATGCAGGCGGGGGTATGGCCGGGGGTGTGCATGGCGAAACAGGTCATGCCGCCGATGGTGTAGGTGTCGCCGTCCTTGAACAGGCGGTCGAACTGGCTGCCGTCGCGCTGAAACTCGGTGCCCTCGTTGAAGACCTTGCCGAACACGTCCTGCACGATGAGGATGTTCTCGCCGATGCCGATCTTGCCGCCCAACTGGTCCTGAATATAGGGGGCCGCCGATAGGTGATCGGCATGGACATGCGAGATATGCGCAAAAGTTGGTGACGCCTGATCAGGCGGCGGTTTGAATCTGGCGGAGCCCGTCGCGGAACTCAACC
>JAVVFB010000425.1:0-1194 GCA_032251095.1 Roseovarius sp.
CCCTCGCGACCGGTCAGCTCGGCCATCACGCCTTTGGGGTCCATGCCACAGGCCAGCATATGGCCGTGATCGCGATAGGTTGTGATGCGTTTGTCGCCTTCTTCGGCGGTGGCCTCAAGCCCGACAACAACCGCTTCCTGACCGATGTAAAGGTGACAGAATCCACCGATAAGACCCATGCCGTAAAGCTGGCCGGCCTTTTCCTCGAATCGGCGGATCAGCAGCATGTCGCGGTAAAATGTTTTGAGTTCGTCGGCAGAAACGTTTGGTTTCTTTGTGCTTTTTCGGGCAGCCATGGGAGGGCGACTCCTTGTTGGGAAATATAGTTTAGCGTTAAACTATCAAATACACCAATCGCGCGCCGGTTGCGAGTGTGAATTTTTCGCATGGGTTGAGGCATCGCTCATCAGGCCTTGCGGCCCGCCTCGCGAGGCCGCCTGCCAGGGCGGATGAGCGTTGCCCGGCGGAGTGCTAGAGCGGCGGCAAGCCCGTCACCTCGCCCTCGCGGATCACCGCCGGGTCATAGGCCTTGCGGGCGAACATCGTGCGCACCATCGGCTCGAAGGTTTCAAGCGGCTCGGCGGGGTAATCGGGATCAAACGACGCTTGAGCCCACCGCTCGCAAAACGCCGCGCAACTGTCGAAACAGGGATGATCCTTGAACTGATCGCGCGCATTGCGATCCCAGCCATAGTGATGGCCATAATAAAGCATCTGGAAAATTCCGTGATGTTCCACCACCCAGGCCACATCCCACCGCACGAACGGGCGGATCACCTCGGCGGAAAACCGGTCATGGTTCTGTGGCGCAAGCCCGTCGCCGATGTCATGAAAAAGGGTGCCCACGACCCAGTCGATATCGGCCCCCGCGCGCAGCGCCCGGCTTGCCGATTGAAGACCGTGATCAAGCCGGGTGATCCGATAGCCTTCAAGCGAGACCTCGCCCTGGCAGAGCAGTTCGTGCATCACCCGGTCGGCGGTCAGTGAAAGATAGGGTTTTTCGAGGCGTTCCAGCAGGTCGTAATCCTCCTTGATGCCATCCTTCATCTGGGTAAAGCTGACCGTCCGATACTCGCTCAGCGCCTTTTTCCTGTTCTGATCAGTCCCGAAAGGAACACTAGAGCATGTCGCGTTCACTCAAATTCGCGCGACACACTCTAACCTATTGATTCCGCATGTTCGGATCGCTCAAAA
>JAVVFB010000426.1:0-1066 GCA_032251095.1 Roseovarius sp.
CTTGCCGAAACGCTTGATCCGGCAGCACTTGTCCTCAACGCCGACCTGACGCTGACATTCGCACGCCCCGACGGCATGACCATGGTTTTGACCGCTGCTGAGCCCGCACAGCCGCCCGTGCAGGTTCAAGGGACAATCAATTCGGTAGATCCGGATGAGCATCGCGCGAATATCACCCACGGTCCGATGACGGATATTGGCATGCCGGGAATGACAATGGATTTTGCCATCGCCCCAGAGCTTGACACAGGCGATCTACCGCTCGGCAGGGAAATAGGGCTGCGTCTTGCGCGCAATCCGGATCTGTCGCTGACCCTTGTCGGGGTAGCACCCGCGCCCGAGTTGCTGCAATGATTCCGCTGATCATCAGGGCGTCAATCACCAACCGGCTGTTGGTGCTGGCCTTTGCGGTCATGTTGGCCGTGGCCGGGGTCTGGGCTATCCGCTCTACCCCGGTTGATGCCATTCCTGATCTGTCGGATGTTCAGGTCATCATCAAGACACCCTATCCGGGTCAGGCCCCGCAGGTGGTTGAGGATCAGGTGACCTTCCCCATCACCACGGCGATGCTCGCCGTGCCGGGGGCCACGGATGTGCGCGGATTTTCCTTCTTTGGCGATAGCTTCGTCTATATCGTTTTCGAGGATGGCACCGACCTCTATTGGGCGCGAAGCCGTGTTCTCGAATATCTGGCCCAGATCACATCCGACCTGCCCGAAGGTGTTGCCCCCGAATTGGGGCCGGATGCAACGGGCGTCGGCTGGATCTATCAATATGCGCTGATCGACCGGACCGGGGGGCATGACCTTGCACAGTTGAGAACGCTTCAGGACTGGTTTCTGAAATTCGAGTTGCAAACGGTTCCGGGCGTATCCGAAGTGGCCACCATCGGTGGCATGGTCAAGCAATATCAGGTCGTCGTCGATCCCCTCAAGCTGCGCGCCTATGATCTTTCGCTGTCCCGCATCCGCGCCGCAATCGAGGCCGCGAACCGGGAAACCGGGGGCAGCGTCATCGAGATGGGCGAAGCGGAATACATGGTGCGCTCTACCGGCTATGTGGACGA
>JAVVFB010000427.1:0-1035 GCA_032251095.1 Roseovarius sp.
CGCTTGGCCTCTTCGCCGAAGAATTCGATAAAGGACGCGCCATAGGCGATCTCGCCCTTGGCTTCGGCAAGCGGCTTGCCCTGTTCGGCCGTGAGGATAACGCCCAGATCATGCTGGTTTTCCATCATCAGGTCGAAAAACCTGCGCATGACAGTGGCGCGTTCCTTGCCGGTCCATTTCGCCCATTCCTTTTGCGCGACCTCGGCCGAGGCGATGGCACGGGCCACCTGAGCGCGGCTCAAATCGGCAACATTTGCGATCACGTCGCCCCGCGCGGGGTTGGTGACCTCGAAAGTGCCATTGTCACCATCCACCCATTCGCCGCCGATATAGGCCTTTTCGGCCAAAAGGCTGGGGTCTTTGAGCAGTGATTTCAGATCGGTCGTGGTCATGGCGCAATCGCCTCCTGTCTTTTCATCTCGCAAAGGCAAAGCACCTTGGGGTAGGAATGTCTAGGCCCAGTCAGGAAGGAAAATAGTGTGAATCTGGATGATGCATATGCCAATGTCCCCTATATCCCCGGCGGCGCGGGCTATCCCGCGCGCTGGAGCGAGCAGGCGCAGGCATTTCGCGATGTGCTTGCGGCAGAGAGGCGGGCCGAGCTTGGCCTCTCTTATGGCCCAAGCGAGCGGCAGGCGTTTGATTTGTTTCACCCCGAGGGCGCGGCCAAGGGTCTGCTGGTGTTCGTTCATGGCGGCTATTGGCTTCGGTTTGATCGCTCGTTCTGGTCGCATCTGGCGGCGGGCGCACTTGTGCGGGGCTGGGCGGTGGCGATGCCATCCTATGACCTCTGCCCCGAGGTGCGGATCGCCGATATCACCGCACAGATCGCGCGCGCGGTGACGGCAGCGGCGGCGCGGGTGGACGGGCCGATTGCCCTGGCCGGTCATTCGGCGGGCGGGCATCTTGTGGCGCGCATGGCGGTGCCGGGGGTCTTGCCCGATGACGTGGCGGCCCGGCTTTCCCATGTCATGCCGATTTCGCCGGTCTCTGACCTGCGCCCCTTGTTGGAAACCTCGATGAACGCCGATTTCC
>JAVVFB010000428.1:0-950 GCA_032251095.1 Roseovarius sp.
GGGTCGGCTTGCTTTGCCGAGCGACCTGATGGACGCGCTGACCACATCCCCAAGCTCGGTGGTGACTGAACCTGCCTTTGTGCCGTTGTCCATTCTGCCTGAGAACATGGATCAGCCGGTATCTTCCACGGCCGAGGTCGGGCAGGGCGGCATCGGCGTGATGACGATCGAGGTCGGGCCCGATCTGCTGCTGCGTATTCCCGGCGATGTCGCGGTGGAACGCGCGGCCGCGCTGGTGCGGGCGCTGCGGGGTGCATCGTGATTGTCGCCGGTCAACGGCTGCCGATCGTGATCGCGACGAAGCCTGTGGATTTCCGCTGTGGGCATAACGCTCTGGCGCTGATTGTGCAGACGGAGCTGAAGCTCGACCCGCATTCCGGTGTGACGGTGGTGTTTCGCTCAAAACGCGGGGACAGGCTGAAGATCCTTGTGTGGGATGGCAGCGGAATGGTTCTGATCTACAAGGTCCTGGAGCAAGGCAGCTTCGCCTGGCCGAAGATACAGGACGGGGTCATGCGGCTGTCCCGGGCGCAATTCGAAGCGCTGTTCGAAGGCTTGGACTGGCGGCGGGTGGTGGCGCAACGGGTGCTGGCACCGACTGTGGCAGGATGACTCAGGCAGCTGTTTTGGCGTTGTTTTATTGGGCTTTCTGTCCCGGATCGGGTAGGAAGGCGCATGTCGCAGCCCTTCGATCTCAGCCAGTTTCCGGACCTGCCGCCCGAGGTGGTGAAGGCTTTTGCGGCGGTTCAGTTCGAGCTTTCGGTCGAGCGCGCTGCGCGCCAGCATGAGCAGTCTGTGGTTGCCGAGAAAGAGGCCTTCATCGCAGAGCTTGAGGCGCTGATCGAGAAGCTGGAAGGCCAGGTTCAGGATTATCGGCGCACGAAGTTCGGGCCGAAATCCGAGAAACTGGATCCGGCGCAGCTGGAACTGGCGCTGGAGGATCTGGAAAC
>JAVVFB010000429.1:0-823 GCA_032251095.1 Roseovarius sp.
GTATCGGTCACGAGAAGGTCCTGACCCGGATCGAGATCGACGCCCAGGCCGAGCGCCTGCTGGCCCGCGTCGGCTATACCCTCGACAGCGTGCCGGCGGCCGATGAAGTGGTTTACCTGCGTTCGACCGCCAACCTGTCGACCGGCGGCACCGCGATCGACGTGACCGACGAGATCCATCCCGACAACCGCGACATGGCCGTGCGCGCCATCCAGGCCATCGGCCTGGACATCGGTGGGGTCGACTTCCTGACCGCCGACATCACCCGCTCGTATCGCGAAGTGGGCGGCGGCATCTGCGAAGTCAACGCCGGCCCCGGTTTCCGCATGCACGTCGCCCCCAGCGAAGGCCAGCCGCGCGACGTCGCCGGACCGGTGCTCGACATGCTGTTTCCGGAAGGCGAGCCCAGCACCATTCCGATCGCCTGCATCACCGGCACCAACGGCAAGACCACCACCTCGCGGATGCTGGCCCATCTGCTCAAGATGCGCGGCTACACGGTGGGTTTGACTTCTACCGACGGCATCTACATCGACGGTCAGCTGACCGTGGCCGGGGACATGACCGGGCCGACCTCGGCGCGGATGATCCTGCGCGATCCGGCGGTCGATGCCGCCGTACTGGAAACCGCCCGCGGCGGCATGGTGCGCGCCGGCATGGGCCTGCGCTCGTGCAACGTCGCCTGCTGCCTGAACGTGTCCGGCGATCACCTGGGCCTGGGCGGTATCGATACGATCGAGCAGCTGGCCGAGATCAAGCGCATCCCGATCGAGGTCGCCACCGATGCCGTGGTACTCAACGCCGACGACCGCCTTTGCCTGGG
>JAVVFB010000042.1:0-17604 GCA_032251095.1 Roseovarius sp.
TGAATGCTACGCCGAGATTTACCGCGATGGCCCGCCTGTGGGCCTGTTGCAGGTGGCGCAAGAGATGGGCGCCGATCCCGAGCGGATCGTGGCGTTTCACAGCCTCTCGAAGCGCTCGAACCTTCCGGGGCTGCGCTCTGGCTTTGTGGCGGCGGGGCCCGAGAGCATCAAGGCGATGAAACAGCTTCGCAATTACGCAGGCAGCCCGCTGCCGATGCCGTTGCAGCATGCCGCCGCGGCGGTTTGGCAGGACGAGGCGCATGTGGTCGAGAACCGCCGCCTTTACGGCGAGAAATACCGCGTGGCGGATGAGATACTGGGCAATTTGCCTGGCTATAGCAGCCCCGAGGCGGGATTTTTCCTGTGGCTGCCGGTGGCCGATGGTGAAGAGGCGACCGTGAAGCTCTGGCAAGAGACCGGCGTTCGGGTCTTGCCCGGCGCCTATCTTGGCCAGGAGGCCGGCGGCGTGAACCCCGGCAAGGGATACATCAGGGTTGCGATGGTGGCCGAAGAACAAGAGATGGCGCGCGGGCTCAATCGCTTGCGTGACTGTCTGTACGGATGATTGAGGGCGAAAAGAAGATGGCATATCAAACGCGCGGGCGTGACCCCCTGCTGGACAGCACCATGACTCAGGCGATTGAAAAGCGCGGCAAGGAATTGCTGGGCCTCACGCTCTTGATGCTGGCGGCCATGGCGGCGGCGATGATCGCCTCTTATAGCCCGGACGATCCCAGCTGGATGTCGGCCACCGATGCGCCGGTGCAAAACTGGATGGGGCAGGTCGGGGCGTCGATTGCCGCGCCGCTGTTCATGATCGTCGGCTGGGGCGCTTGGGGTCTTGCGATTGTTCTTGCGGTTTGGGGCGCGCGGTTTGCGCTTCATCGCGGGCAAGAGCGCGCCATCGGGCGGCTTATCTTTGCGCCGATCTGGCTTGCGGTGCTGGCGCTTTATGCCTCGTCTTTGACGCCGGGGGCCGAGTGGGCCGCGACCCATAGCTTTGGGCTTGGCGGGCTTTTTGGTGATACTGTTCTGGGTACGCTTCTCGGCATTCTGCCGATCGGCGCGAGCCTTGGCCTCAAGCTTTTGTCGGTGCTTTTGGGCGCGGGCATGTTCGTTCTGGGCGCCTTTGTGCTTGGGTTTACCAAGTTGGAACTGTCGCGGATCACCCGCTTTCTTCTGGTCGGTGTGATCATGACCTATGCTGGTATCATGACCCTTTTGGGCAAGGGCGCCGGTGGCGTGGCGCAGGCCGGGCAGGCCATGCAGGCGCGGCTTGCGGATCGGCGCGCGCGCCGGGCAGAGGAAGCAGAAACGGCCCGGACTGTCGCCGCCCTGCGCCATGAGCCAAGTGTTGTGACCTCTGTCGTGCAGCGCGCCTATGCAGGGGCCGCGTTCGAGGAGGCGCCCGATATTGCCCCGACCGTGGAAAAGCCGGGTGGGTTGCTGGCGCGGATGCCGATGCTGATGCGCAAACCCGAAGTGATGCCCGAGCCGGAATTGGTGGAAACCGCCGCCTTTGAAGGCGAGGCGCACATGCCGGGCGATGATCGGATCAGCGCCAAGATCTCGGATGTGATCCGGGCGCGGGTGCGTAAGAACCCGGCCGTGCGCGCCGAATCCGTGGCACCGCTGACCAAGGGGCGCGGGCGTGGACCTGATCCGCTGATCCTGAGCGCGAGGCCCAAACTTGCCCTGCCGCCAGAGCCGCCGCTGACCGCGCCCCGCGTGACGGATGCGCCGCAGATCCCGCAATCTTATGGCTTTGACGACCAGCCGCTGGTCGAGGAGGATGCGTCATACGTCGATGATTTCGCCGCCTATGAGACCGAGCCGCAACCCACCGCACAGGCGCCGCGCATTCCCACGCCCGAGCCGCGCAAAGTGGTGCAGCATGCCCCGCGCCGCGCGCCGCAACCCTCGACGCGCGCCATTGCCGAGGCGCAGCCCGCACTTAAGTTCGACGAGGCAGCCGGCGCGGCCTATGAGCTTCCGCCGCTCAGCCTGTTGTCGAGCACCGAAACCATTCAGCGCCATCACCTGAGCGATGAGGCACTAGAGGAAAACGCCCGCATGCTTGAAAGCGTGCTGGATGATTATGGCGTCAAGGGCGAGATTGTCAGCGTGCGTCCCGGTCCGGTGGTTACCATGTACGAGCTTGAACCGGCACCGGGCCTCAAGGCGAGCCGGGTGATCGGGCTTGCCGATGATATCGCGCGCTCGATGTCGGCGCTTTCGGCGCGGGTTTCCACCGTGCCGGGCCGCTCGGTCATTGGCATCGAATTGCCCAATGACAACCGCGAGATGGTGGGGTTCCGTGAAATCCTGTCAAGCCGCGCTTACGGCGACGGCAATCAACGGCTGCCGCTGGCGCTTGGCAAGGATATCGGCGGCGATCCGATGGTCGCCAATCTTGCAAAGATGCCCCACCTCTTGATCGCGGGCACCACCGGCTCGGGTAAGTCGGTGGCGATCAACACCATGATCCTGAGCCTTTTGTACAAGCTGACGCCGGACGAATGCCGGATGATCATGATCGACCCCAAGATGCTTGAACTCTCGGTTTATGACGGCATTCCGCATCTGTTGTCGCCGGTTGTGACCGATCCGAAAAAGGCGGTTGTGGCCCTCAAGTGGGTCGTGGCGGAAATGGAAGACCGCTATCGCAAGATGTCGAAAATGGGCGTGCGCAACATTGATGGCTATAACGGCCGGGTCGATGAGGCGCTCAAGAAGGGCGAATTGTTCAGCCGCACAGTACAGACCGGATTTGACGACGATACCGGCGAGCCGGTGTTCGAGACCGACGAATTCGCGCCCGAGCGGATGCCCTATATCGTGGTGGTGGTTGACGAGATGGCCGACCTTATGATGGTGGCCGGCAAAGAGATCGAGGCCTGTATTCAGCGCCTCGCGCAGATGGCGCGCGCCAGCGGCATTCACCTTATCATGGCCACACAGCGCCCCTCGGTCGATGTGATCACCGGCACGATCAAGGCCAACTTTCCGACCCGGATTTCGTTTCAGGTCACAAGCAAGATCGACAGCCGCACCATTCTTGGCGAGATGGGCGCAGAACAGCTTTTGGGCATGGGCGACATGCTCTATATGGCGGGCGGCGGCAAGATCACCCGCTGTCACGGGCCGTTTGTCAGCGACGAAGAAGTTGAAGAGGTCGTCAACCACCTCAAGGCTTATGGCCCGCCCACCTATGTCGGCAGCGTCCTTCAGGGCCCCGACGAGGACAAGGCCGATAGCATCGACGCGGTTCTCGGGCTTGGCTCTGGCGGCAATACCGATATGGAAGACGCGCTTTACGATACGGCGGTCGCTATCGTGATCAAGGATCGCAAATGCTCGACCTCCTATATCCAGCGCAAGCTTGCGATCGGCTATAACAAGGCGGCGCGGCTTGTTGAGCAGATGGAGGATCAGGGCGTCGTCAGCTCTGCCAACCATGTCGGCAAACGCGAAATCCTGGTGCCGGAGCAGTAAAGATTGCCACGCGGTCAACCAACACGCCGCATGGCTGTTGGGGGGGCAACCGACCTTGCCCCGGTCCAAGCCCTTGTTATCGGATAACACCCGGCCAGATATTGCCTCTTTGAGCGCGCTCGCCCATGTTTTTGGCGAAGACAGGATGCAATGGCTTGTGGAAAGGCTTAGATCAGTAGTTATGAAATATATGCGTATCTTGACGGTCCCGGCGTTTTTGCTGGCGATGACCCTCCCGGCGGCGGCGCAACAGCTCTCGCTTGGGCAAATCTCGGGCTATCTGAACGGTCTCAAGACCGCGCGTGGCGCGTTTACCCAGATCAACGATGATGGCACGATCAGCACGGGCCGTATCCTGATCAAGCGCCCGGGCCGGGTGCGGTTTGAATATGATCCGCCCGACAAGACGCTGGTGGTTGCCGATGGCGATACCGTCGGCATCATCGACCCCAAGTCAAACACCGGGACCGAGGCCTATCCGCTGCACCGCACGCCGCTTAAGATCATCCTTGCGCGTAATGTCGATCTGACCCGCGAGCGGATGGTCACCGGACATTCCAGCGACGGCAAATCCACCACGGTGCGCGCGCAAGACCCCGATAATCCCGAATACGGCAGTATCGAACTTGTCTTTACCGGCGATCCTGTGGAATTGCGCCAATGGGTGATCAACGACAGCGGTGGAAGCCGCACGACGGTGGTTCTGGGTGACTTGAAAACCGGCATGCGGCTTGACGACGAAAGCTTTGTCATCCCCGGCAAGGAGCGGCTTCGGATCGACCGCTAGGCGGCCCTCGTCGCGCCCTTGCGCGCGCGCCTCGGGAGGGGAACCTCGCGAGACCGCCTGTAAGGGCGGATGAGCCGACCCTTAGGTCACACGCGGCGCCCGCCGCATTGCGCAAGCTGGCTTTGATAGGTTGTCGAGCGCGCGCCAACCTCGCCCGCGACCCGCAACAACCAGGGCTTGCTATTGTAACTGCCGCGCGAAAAGCCGGTGCGGCCTTCGTGATAGGCAAGGTATTGGCTGCGCGCGTCGCCCACGGAAATCCCAAGCCGTTCATTGGACTTGGCCATGTACCAGCCGATGAAATCGGCCGCATCATGGATATCGCTGCGCCGCGCCGCAAAGCGGTTGTTGTCGCGTTTGTATTCATCCCATGTGCCATCCAGCGCCTGGCTATAGCCATAGGCCGAACTCTGCCGCCCCATCGGGATCACCCCGAGCGAATAGCGAAACGGCGTGCGCGCATCGCTGATGAATTTGCTTTCCTGATAGATCGTCGCCATCTGCACATGCACCGGCACGCCCCATCGGCGTTCGGCCGCGCGGAAGGCACGGGCATACTCGGGGCGTTCGCCAAGAATGGCGCAGGCGTTATCAAGGTTGCGCGGTGCCGTGCCATATCCACTGCCGCCGCCACAGGACGCCAGCAAAAGCAACATCATAAACGCGCGAAGAGTTCTGCTCATCTGCCTCTCGCTTTCTTCTTTTTTGCCGAGTTTAGCCGAAACTTCATGCGGTGGAAATCACGAATTCACCGATTTCGCGCTCTGCGCGGCGTGCCGCGACTGTCAGGTTGGGGTTCACAGACTGTTTCCAGCGAAATTCGGCGTATGGTTGGACAAACTACCCTTGAAGCGTTTACTATGTGTCGGTAGGGGCTGTTATATTATGATCAAGACGCGTGCAAAATATCACCTGGGCCAGGTTGTCCGTCACAAGAAACATCCCTTCCGGGGTGTAGTCTTTGACGTGGACCCGCAATTCTCGAATACCGATGAATGGTATGCCTCGATCCCAGAGGATAGCCGCCCGTCCAAAGAACAGCCGTTCTATCATCTTCTGGCCGAGAACGAGCAAAGCTATTACGTGGCCTATGTCAGCGAACAGAACCTTGTTGCGGATTATTCCGGCGAGCCGGTTGACCACCCCGATATCCCGGATCTGTTCGGGCCTTTCGAGGACGGGCACTACCCGCTGCACTTCCAGCTAAATTGAGACGAGGTGTGGTGGGTTGGCACCCACCCTACACATTGCCCGCAAGGGGCGGGCAAACCTAGCGATGCCCGTCAATACCCCAAGGCGCAGCCATCCTTGCGCGGATCGCTGCCGCCTTCCAGAACGCCACTCTCATGGATCAGGATCGCCTGAGCGCCGCCAATTGCTTCGGGATCGGTGATGACGTCGTGGCCCAGATCGGCAAGCCTTTGCGCCACATCCGCGCCATAACCCCGTTCAATCTTAAGGCCGGTCGGGTCGGCAAAGGCGCGTGGTGCATCAATGGCGGCCTGCGGGTCCATTCCGAAATCGCGCAGGTTTGACACCAACCGCGCGTGCCCCGTCGATTGATACGACCCGCCCATCACCCCGAACGGCATGGTCACGCGGCCCGCTTCGGTCAGCAGGCCGGGAATGATCGTGTGCATCGGGCGCTTGCCGCCGCCAAGTTCGTTGGGATGTCCCTCTTCAAGGGTAAAGCCCGCGCCCCGGTTTTGCAGCAAGACGCCGAATTTCTCGGAGGCAATACCCGAGCCAAACCCGTGAAAGATCGAATAAATCAAGGACACGACCATCCTGTCTTGATCGACGACGGTGATGTAAATCGTGTCACGATGCACCGCTTCGGTCAGCGGTTTGGCCGCCGCCATCGCCTTGGCCGGGTCAATCAGCGCGGCCAGCTTTGCCGCTGTTTCAGGCGCAAGCATGTGATCAAGCCGCGTCGTGCGGGCGGGATCGGCGATAAAGCGGTTGCGCGCGTCATAGGCAAGCTTGGTCGCCTCGGCCTCGATATGCACGCGCTCTGCGCCAAAAGGGTCCATGCCGGCAATGTCGAAATGTTTGAGGATGTTAAGAAGAAGGATGGCGGTCGCGCCTTGTCCATTGGGCGGATGCTCGACAAGGTTTGCGCCTTTATACGCGCCGCTCACGGGGGTGGTGTAATCACAGCGTTGCGCGGCAAAATCCGCGGCCTCATGCACCCCGCCCATGGCGGTGAGTGTGGCCAGCATATCCTCGGCGACCTCGCCTTCGTAAAACGCGGCGCGCCCGTCCTTGGCAATCCGGCGCAGAATCTCGGCCTGACCCGGGGCGCGGAACATGTCGCCGGGCTTGGGCGGTGTGCCGCTTGGCATGAAATGGTGCAACCCGTGGCCCTGCAAGGCCTTGGCGGCCGTGGGCCAGTCGTGCGCCACGCGCGGCGCCACGGGAACGCCGTGTTCGGCATAATGGATTGCGGGCGCCAGTAACGCATCAAGTCCAAGTCGACCGTGATCAGCGCTCAGTTGGCAAAAGGCGTCAATTGCGCCGGGGATCGTCACTGCGTGGGCGCTTTGAAGGGGCACTGTCGCATGCCCCTGTGCGCGCAGCGTCGCTGCGCTGGCGGCTTTGGGCGCGCGCCCGGAGCCATTAAGCGCATGGATCTTGTCCTCGCCCAGTTTGGAAAACAGCACAAAACAATCGCCGCCGATCCCGGTCATTTGCGGTTCGCAAATGCCCAAAAGCACAGCACCGGCAATTGCCGCATCCATGGCGTTGCCACCTTGTTGAAGAATATCAATCGCGGCCTTGGCCGCCAGAGGGTGCGATGTGGCGCACATCCCGTTTGTGGCAAAGGTGGCCGAACGGCCGGGCAGGTGAAAATCGCGCATGTCAGCTCCGTTGTCCTGAATTTGTTCGGACATTAGGGCGTAGGCAATGATTTGCCAATTGCAGCGGGACCTGAGCAGAGAATTAAAAGAGGGGAGGGAAGATAATACCTCGACGCCGCACACTGGGTGGGGGCTATTACGCACAGCGCCGAGGGAAGCCATATGCAGCTACAAAACCATTAATGGAGGAGGTCTTTGGCACCGGTTTGGAGAAAATAAGGTTATATTGCGGCGCGAGCACGGATAGGTTGTATCACCGGGCCGTGCGAAGGAATTCCAGTGTCAAATGGTTCATTCCATTGCGCCGCTCATAAGAAACCCGCTCTGTCAGGTCGCGAATCAGAAACCAGCCGAATCCCCCTTCGGGAAGTGCGTCGCGCGGCCCAGAGTTGTCGGGTAATGCGCCTGCGGGAAGGGAAAGGTCCGGCAAGGGCGCGCCGCCATCAATGATCTGAAAGCAAAGCCGATCTGGTTTGATCTCCACGCTAAGGCGTATGTCGCGCGGCCCGTCATCGCAATAGGCATGCTCGACCACATTGTTGAGGGCCTCGGCCATCGCAAGCTCGACCGACCCGCAGGTATCCTCGCTCACGCCATGCACTGCCAACCGATTGCGTATGGCAAGCAAGGTGTCACGCACCGCAAGTTCAGACGCTACCGCCGTCAGCGTAAACTCCTGTGGAGTGCCATCAAGCGTCACCGCGATGCCCCTTTGAATCGGTCGATCTCGTGAAAAAACAACCCTTGTTCACCCCGTTGCGCGGGCTTTGAGGGCGATGATATTGTCGTGGATCACAAACACGGTATCCATGCGTGTCAGGCGAAACACCTTGGCCACATCAGGCGTCAGCCCTGCCAGATCAAGCCGTTGTTCGGGGCCAAGCTGTTTCATTGCCGCGACAATCGCGCCAAGCCCGCTTGAATCCACGAAGGTGACATTGCTGAGGTCGAGCACAACATGCGCCGGGCCTTGCGACGTGACGTCACGCATTCTGTCCTTGAAACGGATCGCGGCGGCGGCGTCGATCCGCGCCTCGGCCACGGTTATGATATTCATGTCATTGTGATAAGTTGATTGCAGGTCCATGGTGCCTCCGGCCCGATACGTAGTAATACAACCAAGGCTAGACCCAATTCCTTACCATTCGGTATTCAGGATCAGAAAATTTTCAGGAGGCAATGCAATGACTGAGGTTGTGATCGCAGGGGCGGCGCGCACCCCGATGGGTGGGTTTCAAGGCGAATTCGACGGCGTCGAGGCCGCTATTCTTGGCGGAGCAACGATTCGCGCAGCCCTTGCCGATGCCCGCGCGGAAACGGTGGATGAGGTGCTGATGGGCTGTGTTCTGCCCGCAGGCCAGGGACAGGCGCCCGCGCGCCAGGCCGGGTTTGCCGGGGGCCTTGGTGAAGAGGTGCCCGCCACCACGCTCAACAAGATGTGCGGTTCGGGGATGAAGGCGGCGATGATAGGCTTTGACCAGATCGCGCTTGGTGACACTGACCTTATGATTGTGGGCGGTATGGAATCGATGTCGAACGCGCCGTATCTTCTGCCCAAGATGCGCGGCGGTGCCCGGCTTGGCCATGCGCAGGCGATGGATCACATGTTCCTTGATGGCCTTGAAGACGCCTATGACAAGGGCCGCCTGATGGGCACCTTTGCCGAGGATTGCGCAGAGAACTTCCAGTTCACCCGCCAGGCGCAGGATGACTATGCACTTGCCTCGCTGGAAGGCGCGCTTGCGGCGCAGGACTCTGGCGCGTTTGAGCGAGAGATCACGCCGGTCACCCTCAAGACCCGCAAGGGCGCGGTCACCATCAGCCGGGATGAACAACCGGCCAAGGCCCGGCCCGAAAAAATACCAGAGCTCAAGCCCGCGTTTCGCAAGGGCGGAACGGTCACGGCGGCCAATTCCAGCTCGATCAGCGATGGAGCGGCGGCGCTTGTGCTGGCTTCGCGTGGCGCGGCCGAGGCGCGTGGCCTCAACATTCGCGCCCGTATCATGGGCCATGCCAGCCATGCCCAGGCTCCGGGCCTGTTCACCACCGCGCCCGTGCCTGCCGCGCAAAAACTGTTGAAAAAGATCGGCTGGTCGCTTGAGGATGTTGACCTCTGGGAGGTGAACGAGGCCTTCGCCGTGGTGCCCATGGCCTTCATGCATGAGATGGGCCTGAGCCGCGACAAGGTAAATGTCAATGGCGGCGCCTGCGCGCTTGGCCATCCGATTGGCGCCAGCGGGGCGCGGATCATGGTCACCCTGCTCAACGCCCTTGAAACCCGTGGCCTCAAACGGGGCATCGCGGCGATTTGCATCGGTGGCGGCGAGGGCACGGCGATCGCTATTGAACGGGTCTGATCCCGGTCTTTCGTGCTCTGAATATCCTCGATCCGGCACTGTAGTTTTGCGCATAGGGCGAAGAGACCGAAATCGGCGCGATCCGGCCCCAAATCAAACGCTGCGCGCTTTTGCGGGCGCTGCGTTCGGTGCACCTGCGGATGCCTCCGGCGGGGATATTTTCGCCCAGAAGAAACCCGGCGGTGGTCTAATCGCCCAACGTGGTGTAAGCGGCGCTCATGTCTGAATATGCGCCCCCCACCGATCCGCTTGACGTGCTGCATGACGATCACGAGATCCTCGTTGTCAACAAGCCTGCGGGGCTTTTGTCTGTGCCGGGCAAGGGTGAGCATCTTGCCGATTGTCTTTTGGCGCGGGTGCAGGAGGCCTATCCGCAGGCGCTGTTGGTGCACCGGCTGGATCGTGACACCTCTGGTGTGATGATCTTTGCACTGACCCCGCATGCACAGCGCCATTTGGGGCTTCAATTTGAAAAGCGACAGACCAGGAAGGCTTATGTCGCCAGGGTCTGGGGCAAACTTGAGCCAAAGACGGGCGAAATTGACCTGCCGCTGATTGTCGATTGGCCAAACCGCCCGCTGCAAAAGGTCTGTCATGAAACCGGGCGGGCGGCCTTTACCGAATGGCGCGTTCTGCGCCAGGGCACTGATGAAACCCGCGTGCGCCTGAGCCCCAAAACCGGGCGCAGCCATCAGTTGCGGGTTCACATGCTGGCGCTTGGCCATCCGATCCTTGGCGATCCGCTCTATGCCAAGGGGGCGGCGTTGGAGTTTCCCCGGCTGATGCTGCATTCCGAGGAATTGCGCCTGCGCCATCCAGATGGCGGCGCGGGACTGAAATTTCGCGCCAGGGCGCCGTTCTAGAGCATGTTGATTTAGCATGTTCGACAAGCTCAAAACCGGGTCCCACTTTTGAGCAACATGCTCTAGCCGCGCCTGAGGGCGCAGAGATATCCCGGATCATATCCGGGTCGGAAAACCAGTCGCGGCACATCCGTCACGCGGCCCTGCTCATGAGTCCTCGTCGTTGATATGCCCACCCTCGGGCGGTGCCGTGCTATGGCGCGAGGCCTGTGCCACCCCCCGGCGATAGCGATAGCGCGCCCATTCCCGACCAAGCCGCGCCAGCGGCGGCCTGTGCGCGGCGCCCTGAATGGTCGAGCCGTCAAGCCGATCGGCGATATCGCTGATCCCCGAGGGCGTGAGTGCGGCGGGGCGCAGCCCGGTATGCCAATGGCTTTGCACAAAGGTGTCAACCGGCCGGTCAAACGGGTCGCTGAGGGCCAGAAGGCGGCGCGCGGCGTCCTGACTGACCAGTTGCGCCGTGGTGCGTAACCCGCCGCGCTCGGCCACGTTCAGCGCGCAGCCCCCCGCCATATCGATAAGCTTGGCCGGGCCTTCATGGGGTCGGGTTTGAAACTGGATATATCCCAAACTCTGGATATGGGTCAGGCCAAGGCCAAGAGCGACGCGATAAGGCGCGGGCTCGATGTCCGCGTCATCCTCAATGATAAGCGCGGCGCTTAGCCCCCGGCGCAGGATTTCGGCCCAGATCTGGCGATGGCTGAGAAAGCAGCCAATCTCGCCGGTGTTGAGTGGGAATGGATAGGCGGGGGTAAAAAGCCCCGCGCCAACGGTGGCGGACAATTCCGTCGAGGACAGGGTTGCGCCATCGACAGCAGGCCAGACCTCGCCTTCAAGGGCACAGGTATCGAGCAGGTCGCGCGCGTTGTCCCGCCGTGCCGTGGCACGTAAAAGATGCAGGACAAAGGCGCTGACCTGCACGGCCTCAGGCGCCCGGCGTCCAGCCCGAGACGGATTTGACCTCGAGGAAATCCTCGATGCCCCATTTGCCGCCTTCGCGCCCGTGACCCGATTGTTTCATGCCGCCAAATGGCGAGCCGGCGCCGCGTGACTGACCGTTCATTTCCACCATGCCGGACCGAAGCGCGCGGGCGCAGCGGTTGGCGCGGGCCGGATCGGACGTCTGGACATAATTGGTCAGGCCATAGGGCGTGTCATTGGCAATCGCGATGCCGTCCTCTTCGCTGTCGAACGGGATGATCGACAGGACCGGCCCGAAGATTTCCTCGCGTGCGATGGTCATGTCGTTGTTCACATCGGCAAAGACCGTGGGCTTTACAAAGAACCCGCGATTGAGACCATCCGGGCGACCGGGCCCACCGGCCACAAGGCGCGCGCCCTCATCAATGCCCTTCTGGATCAGGCCCTGGATCTTGTTGAACTGTGCCTCGTTGACCACCGGGCCGATATGACGGCCCTCAACGCTTGCCGGGCCGACGGTGATGCTATTGGCGGCGGCGGCGGCGGTTTCGACGGCGGCGTCATAAATCTCGCGTTGCACAAGCATCCGGGTCGGGGCGTTGCACGATTGGCCGGTGTTGTTCATGCACCGCAGAACGCCACGTTTCACGGCCTTTTCATCGGCATCGGCAAAGATCAGGTTGGCGCCCTTGCCGCCAAGTTCAAGGCTGACGCGCTTGAGGGTATTGGCGGCCGATTTCGAGATCAGCTTGCCGGCGCGTGACGAGCCGGTAAAGCTTATCATGTCGACATCGGCGTGTGCGGTAAGCTGGCTTCCGACACCGGCACCATCGCCGTTCACAAGGTTGAATACCCCCTTGGGAAGGCCGGCCGCATCGACGATCTCGGCAAAGATAACGGCGTTCAGCGGTGATTCCTCGGAGGGCTTGAGGATCATCGTACAGCCCGCAACCAGACCCGCAATCACCTTGAGCGTGACCTGATTCATCGGCCAGTTCCACGGCGTGATCATGCCGACAACACCGACGGCCTCGTGGATGATGCGGTCATTGGGTGCATGATCGCCAAGCGGTTCGTCAAACTGAAACTCGCGCGCGACCTTGAGGAAGGACGAGATATGCCAGCTTCCGGCGCCGACCTGTTGTTCGCGGGCCATGTCGATGGGCGCGCCCATTTCAAGGCTGATCGCCTGCGCCATGTCTTCGGCGCGGGCTTTATAAGCCTCTAGAATCTTTTCGCAATAGGCGATGCGATCCGCGGGCGGGGTTGCCATCCATGCCGGAAAGGCGGCCTTGGCGGCGGCGACGGCGGCATCGGTATCGCCCTGTCCCCCAAGCGAGATCACCGCGCAGGGTTCCTCGTTCGAGGGGTTGATTACGGCGTGGTCATTGGACGCAGAGGGGTTGACCCAGGCACCGTTAATATAGAACTGACGTTTCTCGATCATGGTTGACCTCCATAAATTTGGCGGCACTGTGTCAGGGGTAATGCCGACCTGCAAGGTTGGATTCTTCGCGGCTCTGGAATTTGATCAAATTCCGGGGCCGGCGGACGACTGAAACACAAGAAAGGATGCTTCCTATGGGCCTTCGTATCAATGACACCATCCCCGATCTGACCGTTGAAACAGATCTGGGCAGGTTTTCACTGCATGAGTGGATTGGCGACAGCTGGGCCATTCTGTTCTCGCACCCCAAAGACTTTACCCCCGTCTGCACCACCGAATTCGGCGCCGTGGCGCGGTTGGCCGATGAATGGGAAAAGCGTGGCACCAAAGTGATCGGCGTGTCGATTGACGGTGTCGAAGAGCACAAGAAATGGAAGGCCGATATCGAGAGCTATGGCGGTGCCAAGCCGACCTTTCCGATCATCGCCGATGACGGGCTGGCGGTGGCCAAGGCCTTTGATATGCTACCCGCCGAGGCCTATCTGCCCGACGGCCGCACCCCCAACGACAGCGCCACCGTACGCAGCGTCTTCATCATCGGCCCCGACAAACAGCTCAAGCTGTCGATGACCTATCCGATGAGCGTGGGGCGCAATTTTGCCGAGGTGCTGCGTGCGCTTGACGCGCTGCAGACCACCACAAAGAACGGCGTGGCCACGCCCGCCAACTGGACCGTCGGTCAGGATGTGATCATCCCGCCCTCGGTCAGTAACGAGGATGCCAAGGCCAAGTTCGGCGATTTCGATGCTGTTCTGCCCTATCTGCGCAAGGCCAAGCTTCCGGGTTAAACCCCGACTCACCGGCGCGGCGGCCTAGCTGTCGCGCCGGAATTCTGCCATCTGGCTGGCGCCGCCAAGATGAGGATGGGCGCCGCCGATATCGCTCAGGCTGACGGCATAGCCGCGCCGCGCCGCGACCCCTTTTGCCCATTTTCCAAAGGTGGCGCGGCCCCATTCAAAATGATGGCCCGGATGGCGAAAGCGGTGTGCTGGCACGCCAAGAACCGGGTTGAAATCGGCATTCGGCGTGGTGATCAGCGCGGTTTGAGGCCGCATATCGCCAAACAGCGCGTTTTCAAGCCGGGGCAGATCGTCAAGCGGCAGATGCTCGATGGTTTCCACGAGACAGGCACAATCATAGCCGCGCAGATTGGGATGCGCCTTGGTCATCGAGGCCTGTGCAAGACTTATCTTGGCACGGATCGCATCGGGCAGGGCGCGGATATCGGCCTGAAGCGCGGTCAACGAGGGCCGGTGGATGTCAAGCCCGGTGATCCGGGTGATCTGATCGAGGGGCGCAAGCCGCAGGATCAGGTCGCCATCGCCACAGCCCAGATCAAGCAGGGTGCGCGCGCCGCTTTGCACCACGGCGGCGATGATCGCGCGCAGGCGATCCTCGTGCAGGGCAGTTGTCATGGGGTGATTGGTGGCATCTCGGGCGCGTCCTTGCTGTTGCCCCATTGCCTTAGCCGCAGGGGTGGGGCGGGATCAAGCGGGGGCGGAGGGTGTCGCGTTCCCTCAAAATCCACGTGCCCCCCTCTGGCATGGACAGTTGCGCGGATTTTGCCTATCGCTTGGCCGAGTGACAAAAGCGAGGATAGCATGGACCGGCGCGCCCCCTTCGAGATCAACGGCGAGGCAATCGCCCCCGGCACCCGCCGCACCGTCGATATCCCGGTCAGCACCCTGTCCAACCACACGCCGGTCAACCTGTCGGTGCATGTCATCCACGGCAAGCGGCCGGGGCCGGTGTTGTTCGTGTCGGCGGCGATTCATGGCGACGAGGTGATCGGCGTGGAAATCATGCGCCGCCTGCTGCGCGCCACGCCGCTCAAATCGGTGGCGGGCACGCTTTTGGCGGTGCCGATTGTCAATACCTTCGGGTTTCTCAACCACTCGCGCTATCTGCCTGACAGGCGCGACTTGAACCGCTGTTTTCCGGGCGTGTCGGCGGGGTCGATGGCGTCACAGCTTGCGCATATCTTCATGACCGAGGTGGTGCAGCGCGCCGATTTCGGGATCGACCTGCATTCGGCGGCGATCCACCGCACCAACCTGCCACAGATCCGCCTGACGCCGGGCAATGCCCGGCTGGCCGAACTTGGCCTTGCCTTTGGCGCGCCGGTGATGATGGAATCCAAGCTGCGCGAGGGATCTTTGCGCATGGCCGCCGAAGAGGCCGGGGTTGATGTGCTGCTTTACGAGGGCGGCGAGGGGCTTCGGTTTGACGAATTTGCCGCCCGCGCCGGTCTGAACGGTATCCTGCGCGTCATGCATGAATTGGAGATGATCGGCGGCAAGGGCGTGCCGCGCACCCGCGGTGTGCCGGTGCGCGCAAGCCGCTCAAGCTGGTATCGCGCGCCGCGTGGCGGGCTTTTCCGGGGCTATCTTGCGGTTGGCGATGCGGTCCAGCCGGGCACGGTGCTTGGCGCAATTGCCAATGCCTTTGGCGATGTGGAATCCGAGGTGCTGGCCGATGTGGCCGGCATCGTGATCGGGCGCACAAATATGCCGGTGGTCTATGAGGGCGACGCCTTGTTTCACGTCGCCGAAACCTCGCGCGGCGAGGCCGCCGCCGAAGACATCAGCGCGCATCAGGACGCCGCGCCACTTTTCGACGAGGATGAAATCATCTGATCCCGCGCGGCAGGGGGCACAAGAGCGGCATGGCCAGACGCAGCACCGATATCAACGACATCGCCTTTGGTGTGATCCGCGCGCGCATGCGGCTTCATTTCATGCTGACCCCCAAGGGCGACCGGCGGGCGCTCAAGGTTTTCGTGATCGGTCATCCGCGCTGTGGCACCACGACCCTGCATCGGCTCTTTGTCGCTAATGGGCTCAACGGCTTTCACGGGGCCCGCGATTGGCAAACCGGACGCTATGACGCGTTTTCCGATTTCGGTCAGCTACGCCCCGTCGCGGCCTATGACCGGACCTATCCCAACGCGCGTTTTGTCCTGAATTTCCGCCCGCTGCGGCATTACCTTCATAGCATCGCGACGCATCACCAAAGGGTGTTCAGCGTGCAGGGTTTCATCAATGAGGCCTATCGCCGGGCCGATTATTTCGCTTGGGTGCTTGAGCATTTCCAGGGCCGCGATGATCTCACCGCCGTCAATATCGAGACCCCCGGCGCGGTCAAGGCGGTCGCCGATTTCTGCGGTTTTAGCGTAAAGGAACCGCACGAGGGGGTCGTGAACAACATCTCGAACCGCCCGAAACTGGCGCAAAATACCGCCAATATAGAGACCGCGCTGGAGGCGCTTGACCTTGTGGAAGAGGCCGGTCGCGGCTGTCTTGTGTCGCGGCTTCACGGCGCACGGCAACCCGCGCTTTTGGCGGCGCGAGATAGGCTCCGCTTTGTCGAATAACCTGACGTTAGCCGCTGGCACGGCCGGCCCTGCGGGGGGGCGATATGGCGGCGTGTGAACCGTGTTCATAAAATTGTTGACGTGGCGATGGTGGCGGCTTACATATTGTGAACGATGTTCACAAATGGGAGTTTGTCATGTTCATTCGCGCCGCCTCACTCGCTTTGATTGCCGACCTTTTGGTAATCCCGGCCTTTGCCGGCCCAAGTGGTCAGCATTCTGCACAGTCCGTCGGTCATAGCGCGCAAGGCGCCAGCCACGGCTCGGCGGCTGTTTCGACCGGGGCGGCATCGGTCGCCGCAGTTCCGATTTTTGCCTTCGGCTCCGTGCTCGCGGTGACGGGCGCCGCACTTGAAGAGGTCGGTGAAGGCTCGCTTGTGCTTGGCAATGACCTGTCACGCGTCGGCACCGGGCAGCCTGTCCAAACCGGTCGCGTCACGCCGAATGGCGCCCCGGTTCTCGACTGACCCAATCAAAGGATAACCTCATGGACCGCCTTTTTTCAGTGATGTTCGCCGTGTTGGTTGCTGTTTTGCCGTCCGTCGCATTGGCCGGGAGCAGCGAAGCGGGAAAACCCGTGCTTCCCGCCGCCGAGGTTGCGGCATTCTCCAACCGGGTTCAGCAGGACCTTGCCGCACGCGGCGCGCATGTTGCAATCGTGGCGCGTATGGGGCGTGACCCACGGGTTTTGCCGCGTGGTGTGCAATACACTCACGTAAGCTATTGGGTTTATTCGCAAATCACGCATAGCGATGGAAGCCGGGGGCAGGGCTATCAGGTCTATAACCTCTATCAGATGGACACGAACCAAACCCGAAGCCACCTTGTGCAGGACAGGCCGGCGGATTTCTTTGCCGGCGCACACAGCTTGGATGCGGGCATCATCATTCCTGATCTGCGATTGCAGAAAAAGCTGTTGAAGGTGATTGCAAGCCCGACCTACGCTGCCTTGCACAACGCGCGCTATTCGGTGCTGGCCAATCCCAATTCAAGCCAATTTCAGAACTGTACAGAACACACGCTCGATGTCTTGATGGCCAGCCTTTACAACACCAAAAGCGTGCCGCAGATCAAAGCCAACATCGAGGCCCATTTCACGCCACAGCCCATTCGCCTTGGCGGATTAAAGCGCGCTTTGGCCCCGGCCGCCTCGCAGGCGCTGACCACTTCGGATCACGGCGGCGGCGTTGCGACCGCCACATTCGGATCTATCGCCCGGTTCATGACCGCAAACAAACTGGCCAAGGATGTCTACAGGATGACGCCGGGCAAAATTGTGCGTTTCTAGAAATTGACTTGGGGCACAACTTGTCCCAAGTACCATGCGATGACACAGAGCGCCCTTCTTTCCAAACGCGACCGCAACCTTGCGGATATCCGCGACCGCGCAACCGCGGTGGCAGAGCGCATCGTTCTTGAGGAAGGGATTGACGCGCTGAATGCGCGTCGGCTTGCCAAGGACATAAACGTGTCTGTTGGCTCGCTCTACAATGCCTTTGG
>JAVVFB010000430.1:0-767 GCA_032251095.1 Roseovarius sp.
CTCGATGCGCTGGCAGGATGGCCAGCTCATCGTCGAGATCGACGAGATCGGCGCGCCGCCGATGGTTTCCCGCGTGCGCGGCAGCGTCACCGTCACGCCTGCGGCCATCACCGGGGTCGAGGTCGCGCTCAGCCCCGATGGCGCGCATGTCTGGCGGCCCTTCGCCCCGGTCTGCGACATCACCGTCGCGCTCGAGGCACCGGGCTGGCAATGGTCCGGCCACGGCTATTTCGACGCCAATTTCGGCACCCGCGCGCTCGAGGCCGATTTCAGCCGCTGGACCTGGGGCCGCTTTCCGCGCGCGGGCGGCAGCACCTGCTTTTATGACGCCACACGGCGCGACGGCAGCACGTTTGAATTGGGCGTGCATTTCGACGCGGACGGTCAGGCCGACACAATCCCCCCGCCCCCAAAGGCGCGCATGGCGCGCAACCTCTGGGCCGTGGCGCGCGGGACCCGCGCGGATGCCGGCCACACGCCCCGACAGATCAAACCGATGCTCGATGCGCCATTCTATTGCCGGTCGGCGGTGTGCACCGTGATCGACGGCGAGGCGAGCGAGCGGCAGGTATAGCCGCCCCTCGCGCGCATCCTCGCCTACATCGCGCGCGATATTGGTCAATTGCATCGCCACGCCCAGATCGCAAGCCCGCGCCAGCGCCTCGCGCCGCCGCTCGCGCATGAGCACGCACATCATCGCCCCCACCGCCGCCGCCACCCGCGCCGAATAGGCCCTGAGGCCCGACAGATCCTCGTAGCGCCGCCCC
>JAVVFB010000431.1:0-746 GCA_032251095.1 Roseovarius sp.
GGCCCAAAAGCAGCGCCACGCCCGGAAAGCGCCGCCGCACCGGGGCGGGCGGCACGGCGCGCAGGATGATCCAGAGGATCGGCAACGCCACAAGCGCCCAGAGCAGCCAGGGTGTTGCAAAGCCGATGGCACCAAGGCTCATGCGCGGCCTCCCTCGGACATGGCGCGGTAAAGCCAGAGAAGGGCCGATTGCGCACTGGTATCGGTGTGATGGCAGCCATGGGTCCAGCCGGTCGCCGCCGCGAGGCGCGCAAGCTCGTCCTTGCGCGCGGCGAGCCGTTCAAGATAACGCGGGCGCAGGTCGGCGGCCTTGAGCGTCTCATGCCGCAAGCCGCCGCCCATGCTCTCGAAGATGGTGCGCCCGCGAAACGGGAATGCCTCCTCCGCCGGGTCGAGCACCTGGCACAGCACGCCGCGCACGCCGCGATCCGCCGCCGCCGTCAACGCCGCGCGCACCGGGGCAGGATCTCCGAGAAAATCGGAGATGAGCAGCGCGCGACCATGGGGCACCAGCCCGCTCATGTCGGGGCTGGCATATTCCGCGTCGCTGTCCTGGGTCAGCGCCTCCGTCAGCCGCGCGATCTGCGCCGCGCCGCGCCGGGGCGGCAGCGCGCCCCCGGTCAGGCCCACCCGCTCGCCGCCGCGATCCAGAAGCAGCGCGATGGCCAGCGCCAGGCCGTTCACCAGGTCCTTGCGGTTGTTTTCATGCACCAGGGCATGGTGGGCCCAAGTGGCCGCTGCACCCG
>JAVVFB010000432.1:0-746 GCA_032251095.1 Roseovarius sp.
GACGTGGAATATCTCTTTGGTCAGGAGGCGGTTCTGGTGCCCGCGCGGCATCTGGTCAACGGCTTTTCGGCGGTGCGCGCCGAGGGCGGGCCGCTGGTGCGCTATCACGGGTTGATCCTGCCCGAACATGACGAGATCGAGGTGGCGGGCACGATCACCGAAAGCCTCTATCTGGGACGGATGCGGCGCAACCCGGAGGTGGTGGCGCGGACGCTTCTCGCGGGCTTCGACCGCGCGCGCCTGCCCGAACATTCCCGGCCTGTCTGGCCGGTGCTGCGGCATTACGAGGCGGTCACGCTGGCGATGGGGCGGGCGGCCTGAGCGCAGGCCGCGCGGAATGCCCGGAAAATCGGTCGGAATCGGCTTGTTGCCCCGGCCCCTGTCCATATATTACCGACAACAAGAGGAAATGGCCGCCACGCGATGCGCGAGCGGACCTGGAGAACACGACAGGGGGCAGGGCGTCATGGAGACCGTCGCAGGGTTGTTGCCGATCATCGCGGCATTGCCGTTTCTGGGCGCTCTCCTGCCGGGGCTGATGATTCAGGCGGGGCGCAACACCTGTGCTGCCTTCACCGCCTTGCCGACGATCCTTGCGCTGACCTTCCTGCTCATCTGCGCGCCCTCGGTGATGCGCGGCGAGGTGCTGACCTATGGCATCGAGTGGCTGCCCTCGCTGGGTCTCAACGTGAATTTCATGCTCGACGGGCTGGGGCTTCTGTTTGCGGGCATGATCCTCGGCATCG
>JAVVFB010000433.1:0-535 GCA_032251095.1 Roseovarius sp.
CTCTCACGGACCGGTTATGTTTGCCATTGCCGCCACAACCACATGTAACATCCTTAATATATGTGGTGGAGGATGTAGAGCAAGGTAAATTGTCATACATGCATAAAAACGTCCCATAGGGCGGAATTGGCTTTCGCCGACTTGTCAAAAAGAGCCATGGCCAAGTTATCCAAGGCTCTCACGGACCGGTTATGTTTGCCATTGCCGCCACAACCACATCTAACATCCTTGATATATGTGGTGGAGGATGTACAGCAAGGTGAATTGTCATACATGCATAAAAACGTCCCATAGGGCGGAATTGGCTTTCGCCGACTTGTCAAAAAGAGCCGTGGCCAAGTTATCCAAGGCTCTCACGGACCGGTTATGTTTGCCATTGCCGCCACAACCACATCTAACATCCTTAATATATGTGGTGGAGGATGTACAGCAAGGTGAATTGTCATACATGCATAAAAACGTCCCATAGGGCGGAATTGGCTTTCGCCGACTTGTCAAAAAGAGCCGTGGCCAAGTTATCCAAGGCTCTCACGGA
>JAVVFB010000433.1:635-727 GCA_032251095.1 Roseovarius sp.
CGCCACAACCACATCTAACATCCTTAATATATGTGGTGGAGGATGTACAGCAAGGTGAATTGTCATACATGCATAAAAACGTCCCATAGGGC
>JAVVFB010000434.1:0-706 GCA_032251095.1 Roseovarius sp.
CTAACAAGGCTTCAGGGAGCGGATGCGCGAGTAGTACTGGATACGCTTCAAACGCTTAACCGGAGTCCTTCTGCGGGTCAGTACCTGCAACATTGGCGCGTCGGTCACTTTCTGCCTTAGAACCACCCGAGCTACCTGCCGTAGACTAAGCGCCGTGATTTGAGGTGGTTTCTTGCGAAATTTTGTACTTGCAGCGAAAGGCCGCAAACGGGCTGCGAGCGCAGCATTCGAAGACCGTTCCCAAGGTCGGCTCTGGGCCAAATTCGTCAGCGCAATCCCGGCCTCATACAACATAATTGCCACACCTGTTTTTACGCCCCGCGTGCTTCCACAGTGCTTCCACGGGCATTTTGCCAAAGCGGGAAGCCGCCCGGAGGCGGCCTATAAGACGTTGATTTTGTGTGATTTTTTTGGTTGCGGGAGTAGGATTTGAACCTACGACCTTCAGGTTATGAGGGTCACCCCTACGTCCAGAATAACAACGTGATTTCCGTTCGTTAGCCGATTTTTCGGCTCGCAATGTCGGCGTCGTGTCGCACGGAACTGCCGCAAACCATTGCGAAGAAACGGGAAACCAGATCGGCCGTCACCCACGCTGGCTCTTGAAGCCTTCGTATCGCGGTCGCAGGCGGCATTGCAGGAAGCTCTCCAGCAGCGTCAAGACTGGCACGCCGAGGTGGGCCGGGAGCAGGATGTTTACCCGATC
>JAVVFB010000435.1:0-658 GCA_032251095.1 Roseovarius sp.
GTCTCAGTGACGACCATTTCAACTGCCACCCCGACGAGGTCAGCTGGGGGCATGTCGGCACCCTCGAGCACTACGCCAGCCTCTTGAAGCGCATCACCGACAGCGCCTTTGGCGAGGGTGAGTTCGCCGAGTGATCCCCGGCTTTGTGCCTCGCCCGGCCCGCCACCATGGCGGGCTTGGTCTGGTAGGAGAACGCGCATTCCGCGCTGCCCGACACTATCGGAGACATCCCATGCCCAAACTCACCGACACGCAGACCATCATCCTCAGCCGCGCGGCGACCCGCCCCGGCAATCTGGCCATGCCGTTGCCCGTGGGGCTGCATGGCGCGGCCGCCAAGATGGCCGTCACCCGCATGATCACCAATGGCTGGATCGAGGAGGTCGATGCCGACCCTCGCCGCAGCGAGCCGCTCTGGCGCGAAACCGGCGATGGCCATGGCACCACGCTGATCGCCACCGAGGCCGGGCTGGAGGCCATCGGGATCGAGCCGGTGGTGGTCAGCGCTGTCGCCAGCGCCCGGAAGGGAAAGCCCAAGCCCGATGTCGCACCGACGCCCGAAGCTGCGGACACCGCAAAACCCGTCGCCATCCGCTCGGGCACGAAGCAGGCGCAGATCATCGCGCTCATTCAGCGGCCCGAGGGCGCATCCATCGCT
>JAVVFB010000436.1:0-650 GCA_032251095.1 Roseovarius sp.
GTCCCAGTCCCGTTCCCGGTATCCGTTACGCTGAACCTCACGCATCGGCGTGCGCGCCCCTTTGGCCGCACCCGTCCGTGCCTCCACCTCGGCCTCCATGATGCGCCCGGCCGCAAAGGCCAGCATCTCGCGCACGAGGTCGCCGTCAGCCTCCTTCTCAACCAGCTCGATCAGCGCCATTCTGTCGTCGGTCATCGTCATCTTCGATTTTGGTTTCAGGTGTCGCAACCCGAACCTTTTCCGAAGATCGGCGGTGACCGCCAGCGTCACCCGCGGCCGCGCGCTGCGCTACGCCGGAGGCTCCGCGCGCGGCCTCCTACACCACCACCGGGGACACTGCCTTCTCCGGAGCTCATGGTTGCCCCAATTTGGCGGACAGCTTATAATAATATGAAAATAATCGATTTTTCGAAGTCACGGTCGAGTATTTCGACGCCAGTGGCGTTCGGTGAGATGGAACTGACGTCGAACCCATGATTGCAGTCAAGGTGCCAAGGCCTTTTTGCGCCATACAGATTTTCCTCGCCGCATCGCCGAGGCAAAGATGGCGATCCACCGCGGCAGCAGGCGCGGGTCAGTGGAAGTCGCGGCTGGGGAACAGCCTGCGCGCCTGGTCCCTCGGGTGCCGGGCCGGGGCCGGAGGGGCCGCC
>JAVVFB010000437.1:0-649 GCA_032251095.1 Roseovarius sp.
GAGGCCATGATGGATGCGCTGGAAACAGCTGAGATCGTCGCGCGGTTGAAGGCTATTGTCGTGACGGTCAAGCCGGAGGTGGCCTTTGTCGCGAAATACGGGGGCACAGTGGTCGAGAGCGTGCCGGGGCAGCCCAAATCGCAGTTCTGCGGGATCTTTGCCTACACGAGCCACGTCTCCCTTGAGTTCACAAACGGCGCCCAACTGGACGATCCGGCGAAAGTGCTCGAAGGCGCAGGAAAGCATCGGCGCCACATCAAGCTTTCCAGCCTGTCCGATATGGCCCTGTACGCACGAAGGGGGTCAAAAGCGGCCACATTTTCGGGCTGTGCGTTTTGAGTTGACATAGCGGGGTGATCCGTATGTATGCTCCGATATAATTTAATCTGGAGCGGACATGGAACAACTTTGGTCAGCGGAGGCCCTGCGGTTACATTGGGTTTTGCAACCCTCAGAGCAGCCGCTGCTGAAGGGGTTGTCTGGTCCGAAGCGGCTTGTGCTCGGATACTACCTGAAGTTTTTCCAACGCCATGCCAGATTTCCTAACCGAATGGATGCTATACCAGAGATTGTTGCTCAGTTCTTGGCGGAGCAGATCGAGTATGACGGTCCACTGCCATCAGATGTGCCAGAGCGCTCGGATCGCCGG
>JAVVFB010000438.1:0-646 GCA_032251095.1 Roseovarius sp.
GTGGTGCCGCCGCCCGGTGCCTTTCTTCAGGCCACCGCCGAGGGCGAATCGGCGCTCGTGGCCGAGGTTCTGGCCCTGCTCGATGGTGCGCGGCGGGTGGTCGATCTTTTCGCGGGTTGCGGCACGTTCAGCTTTCCTCTGGCGCATCGTGCGGCGATTCACGCGGTCGAGGGATCGCCCGAGATGATCGCCGCGCTCGATCATGCCGCGCGGCACGCGCAGGGCCTGCGACCGATCAGCCACGCGGCGCGTGATCTCTTTCGCCGCCCGCTCGATGCGACAGAGCTTGCAGGCTTCGATGCCGTAGTGATCGACCCGCCGCGCGCCGGGGCCGAGGCGCAGATTGCCGAAATCGCGCGATCACGCGTGCCGCGCATCGCGCATGTATCCTGCAACCCGGCCACATTCGCCCGCGATGCAGCGCAACTTCTGGCGGCGGGTTATCGCATGGGGCGGGTCTGCGTGGTCGATCAGTTTCGCTGGTCGGCCCATGTCGAGCTGGTGGCGGGCTTTCACCTGGACTGACACGATACCGCTGGGCATTTTTCCCGAAATCCGGTATCTTGAGGAAAAAATCCCGAGGTTGGCAGCTTGGAAAACCCCATGAAGATCACCAGACGATTCACCCTTCTTGCCGGTGCCGCCG
>JAVVFB010000439.1:0-644 GCA_032251095.1 Roseovarius sp.
GGGCCGATCCACTTTGAACTGGCGATTCACCTTGTCGTCGGGGCACGGCTGCGAGCTGTCCGGATTGGTTGTGACGACCTTTTTGCCTCGAACCACGCCCTTCAGGCCCAAACGACGCATCAACCGTTCCACCGTGCATCGCGCGACCTCCTGATTGTCGCGCAGCAAGACGTGCCAGATCTTCCGCGCGCCGTAGAGCTTGCGGTTGTTCTCCCAGGCCGCGTTGATCTTGATGCACAGCTCCGCGTCAGACTTCGCCCGCACTGACGCCCGATCAGGATTACGCGCGACTGCGCGCCGCTCATAATAGGTGGACTGGGCGACTTGCAGCATTTTGCACATCGGCTCGACCCCGAACTCACCTCTATGTTCTTCAATGAAGTCAGTCACTTGCGAAACGGGCGGTCGAGCTCCGCCTGAGCAAAATATGCTGATGCTTTCTTCAGGATCTCGTTCGCCTGCCGCAGTTCACGGTTCTCGCGTTCAAGTTCTTTGATCCTGGCCTTCTCGGCCGTCGTCTGCCCCGGCCGTTCGCCGCCATCACGCTGGGCCTGACGCACCCAGACGCGAAGACTGTCTGGCGAACAGCCCAATTTACCTGCGATCGCCGTCAGCGCCGCAGCTTCGCTTTGATACTCATCGCG
>JAVVFB010000043.1:0-17219 GCA_032251095.1 Roseovarius sp.
GTGAACAGCGCCGGATCGGCCAGAAGCCCTTCAAGCTTTGCGATCTCGGCCTGAAGCCGTTCCATCACCGCAGGCAATTCCTCAAGCCGGTGCTTTTCGGTGAAGGACAGCCGCGATTTAGCCGCCTTTTCCTGCTTTAACTCTGCCTTGTTTTGCCTTGATTTATCTTGCTTTTTATCGCCATCATCCGATGCCCTGGCATTGCGTTGCGCCTGATAATCGCTCCAGCCGCCGGCATAGGCGGTGGCGCGGCCGTCACCCTCCATCGCGATGGTGGTGGTGGCGACGCGGTCAAGGAAATCACGGTCGTGGCTAACCAAAAGAACGGTGCCGTCGTAATCGTCAAGCAATTCCTGCAACAGGTCGAGCGTTTCGATATCAAGATCGTTGGTCGGTTCGTCAAGCACCAGAAGGTTGCTTTCCCGCGCCATCAGTTTGGCCAGCAAAAGCCGGGCTTTTTCACCACCTGACAAGGACTTGACCGGCGCGCGGGCCTGACGTTCGTCAAACAGGAAATCCTTGAGATAGCTGACCACGTGGCGCGGAACGCCGCGCACCATGATCTGATCCGCCTGCCCCGAGACGCGCATTTCCGCATCCCCGGTCAGGCTTTCCCAAAGCGACATTTCCGGGTGAAGCTGCGCGCGGGCCTGATCGAATACCGCGGGGACAAGGTTGGTGCCGGTGGTGATCGTGCCCTCATCCGGCTCGACCTCTTTGAGCAGCATTTTCAACAGCGTCGTCTTGCCCACGCCATTGGGGCCGACAAAGGCCACGCGGTCGCGGCGCTGAATCTTGATGCTGAAATCCTTTACGATGAGCTTGTCACCGTAACCCTTTGAAATATCTATCGCTTCGATCACCTTGCGGCCCGAAGAGGGCCCCGCCTCAAGCGCCATGGCGGCGGTGCCCTGACGCCTGATCTGGCCCGCACGTTCGGCGCGCAGGTCTTGCAGGGCGCGCACGCGGCCCTGATTGCGGGTGCGCCGGGCGCTGATTCCCTCGACGGCCCAACGGGCCTCGGACTTGATCTTGCGATCAAGCTTGTGGCGCTGCATGTCCTCGTCTTCCCAGACCTTGTCGCGCCAAGCCTCAAAATGCTCGAATCCGGTTTCCTGACGACGCGTCATTCCCCTATCAATCCAAAGGGTTGCGCGGGTAAGTTCACGCAAAAATGCACGGTCGTGGCTGATCAGGACAAAGCCCTTGCGGGTCTGTTTCAACTCGGCCTCAAGCCAGCCGATCGCCTCGATATCAAGATGGTTGGTCGGCTCATCAAGCAGCATGAGGTCGGGCGCCTCGGCCATCAGCTTGGCCAGGGCCGCGCGCCGCCGCTCGCCGCCCGAAGCGGTGGCAACCGGGCGGTCGGGATCAAACTTCAGCCCCTCGCCGGCCATCTCGACCTTGTACATCTCAGAGGCGTCAAGCGCGCTGACCGCATAGTCACCAAGGGTGGTAAAGCCTTTCATATCAGGCTCTTGCTCCATGTAGCCCACGCTAATGCCGGGGGTCACGACGCGCACGCCCCTGTCGGGTTCAACCAGCCCCGCCATCACCTTGAGAAGGGTGGATTTCCCCGAACCATTACGCCCGACAAGAGCAACCCGGTCGCCGGGTTGAACCACAAGCGAAAGGTCATGAAATATCGGCTCACCCCCAAAGGTAAGCGAGATATCGGTGAGCTGAAGAAGAGGTGCACGTGCCATGACAGCGGGCTATCTCGGGGCCTCGGGGGCGTCAAGCGAAAGGGTGGCGGGCACGCTCTTTCGCGAGGGATCGCGCCCTATGATCCGGCCATCGCGCGCAAAAGCCGTTTGCGCATCGGCGGAATCGCCCCGATTTCCACCCCGGTAAACACATGCAGCGTGTTCATCGCCGTATCGATCACCGCGTGATCACTGACCCATCCGCCCATCAGCAGATAGCTGCGCAGCAGGGGTGGCATCGCCCGCAGCGCCAGTTTGGGGTCAGGGGTGTGCCCCTCAAGCCCCTCGGAAAAGCGAAAGACGCCGGGCACGCCCACGCCCGGACGCCACTTTTCTGGTGCGGGATGACGGTCGCGCAGCAAGGCAAAGCTGTCGCGATAAGGTGCGGGATCGGTGCCGTGAAAGGACGAGCAGCCAAACAGCATCTTAACCCCGGTGCGATCCACATGGCGGGTCATCGCCGCCCAGGCGTGACGCAGGATATCAGGATCGCGCGCCGCGGGATGAATGCAAAACCGCCCCAGCTCTGACATTGGGCCGGCAAAATCGGAAAGGCTTTTCAAATCATAGAATTGCGCGGCATAGCTTCGGTTGATTTCGGCGCCGCTGGCCAGTGGCAACATCCGAAAACACCCGACAAGCCGCCCGCCGGTCTGCTCTTCGATCAGGAAATGGGTACACAGCGGATCAAACGCATCGCAATCCAGATTGCCCCCGGCCACCGGGGCAAACGCCAGATGGCGCAGGCGCTGTGCGGCGTCGATGTCGCGGGCCGCCTGCGCCACGCGCACCTGATATCTTGTGCTCTGCAACCCCTGCATCATCTCACCCAATACGGCCTTAACGACCCTAGTCAGGCGCGTGTCCTCGCACAAGCTGTCACCGCATGGTCATGCCACTTCGGGATCAGTTGAAGGTCTCGACCGGATTGAAATTGCCAAAGTTGCCGATCATCTGACGCAGGAAGCCATTGTTGACCACCGACGAATCAGTGACGCGGCGCGACAGCGGCACAAGGTTGCCATCCTCGAGGCCAAAGCGCTCGATATTGGCAATCGTGTTATCCTCGTTGAAGGAAATCGCCAGCACCTGACGCTCGACCACCTCGGGGCGGTACATGCCGAATTCGCGCATGCGGCTGCGGACATAGTAATAATTTCCATCCCCCAGCATCCCCGAAAGAGACGGCGGGCCAACGGTATCGTCCACTGTGGCACGGGTATCGACGCCCACGACAAGGTTTTGCAGATCCTCGTCAAGCGGCACATAGCCGTGATTTTTGTAGGTCGCCGAACAGGCGGTCACGACAATGAGACAGCAAAGCGCCATGGCGCTGACCACCCGGTTTCTGATAGCTGTCATCTCTGCCCTCTTGTCTTGGCCCAATGCGGCTTTTATCCCGCTTACAACAAGGTGGTGCAATGGTTCAAGAAAGGAAGCAAGGGTGACGATGTCGAAAACACCTCAACAACAGACTGTCCTGCGGGTTTCGGATCTGTCGATCAAGCGCCCCGTGGCCTTTGATCTGGCCCCGTCAAAGACCGAAATGTCGGCCATTGCCGAAAAGTTGAACCTGTCGGGGCTGCGCAAATTGCGCTTTTCCGGCACCCTGCGGGCCGAGGGGCGCACCGATTGGGTGATGCACGCAGAGCTTGGCGCCACGGTGGTACAACCCTGCGTGATCACGCTTGATCCGGTGACAAGCCGGATCGACGTCAAGATCACCCGCCGCTTTTCATCAGAGCCGCAACAGCCCGAGGTCGCCCCCGGCGACGAGGTGGAAATGCCCGAGGATGACACGATCGAACCGCTTGGCAGTGAAATCGACCTCAATCGCGTGATGATCGAGGCGCTTGCGCTGTCACTGCCGGATTATCCGCGCGTGACAGGGGCCGAATTGGGCCAGATCACCGCCGCTGAAGAGGGCATCACCCCGCTTGAGGATGAAGACACCAAACCCTTTGCCGGGCTGGCCGCGCTGCGCGACAAGATGGAAAAGGATAAATAGCGCCAAGAATCGCTTGCCCCGGCAACAAATCGCTGTATTTTCGTGCTCTCATCGGAATTTAGGGTTGAACCGGCGGCTCGTAACAGACTATGAGCCGCGAACACTCGTGAAACAGGGCCGGATTGGCCCACAGGAATTGAGGTTGAGACATGGCTGTCCAACAGAACAAAGTATCGAAATCACGTCGCAACAACCGTCGCGCGCATGACGCGCTGGTTGCGGGCAATCCGAACGAATGCCCCAACTGTGGCGAGCTGAAGCGCCCGCATCACGTTTGCGCGTCCTGCGGCCATTACGCCGACCGCGAAGTCGTGGCCATGGCCGATGAAATCGATCTGGAAGACGACGCGGCTTAACCGATTAAAAGGCGATTTGCTGCATGACCGCTCCCACCGATCAATCCAAGGCGGGTGCAGAGCGCACCATTATCTCGGTTGACGCAATGGGCGGTGATCAGGGACCGGCGGCAATTGTCGCCGGTATTGCCGCTTCCGCGAAGCGCAATTCCGATATCGGCTTTATCCTGCACGGTCCCAAGGACGAGCTTGAACGCCTTGTCGCCAAGCGCGACGGGCTTGCCGCGCGCGTTGAAATCCGCGACGCGCCCGAAGCGGTCACCATGCAGGACAAGCCCGCGCATGCGGTGCGCCGTGGGCGCGAGACCTCGATGTGGTCGGCGCTTGAATGCGTGCGCGCAGGCGAGGCAACGGTTTGCGTGTCTTGCGGAAATACCGGGGCCTTGATGCTGATGTCGGTTCTTCGCCTGCGCAAGCTGCCTGGCATCTACCGTCCGGCGATCGCGGTGATGTGGCCCTCGCAGAACCCGCAGGGCTATAACATCATGCTGGATGGCGGGGCCGATATTCGCGCCGATGCCAAGGATCTGATGCAATACGCGCTGATGGGGGCGTCTTATGCCCGCAACGGCTTTGGCCTTGCCAAGCCGCGGATCGGGCTTTTGAACGTCGGCACCGAAGAACACAAAGGCCGCGCCGAGTTGAAAGAGGCCTATGACCTGATTGCCGCCAATGCGCGCATATCGGATTTTGAATTTGTCGGATTTGTCGAGGGGCGCGACCTTCCGGGCACGGCCTGTGACGTAATCGTCACCGATGGCTTTACCGGCAATGTGGCGCTCAAGACCGGCGAAGGCATCGCAAAGCTGTTTACCGACCTGATGCGCGAGGCGTTTGCCTATTCCCTGATGTCGCGGCTGACCGCTGTGCTGGCCTACCCTGTCCTGCAACGCTTGAAAAAGCGGATCGACCCGCGGCGCGCCAATGGCGGCGTGTTTCTCGGGCTGAACGGCACGGTCGTAAAATCCCATGGCGCAGCGGATGCCACCGGCGTGTCCTCAGCGATCAAGTTGGCGTTTGAACTTGCGCAATCGGGCTTTTCCGAAAGGCTTGCGGCGCGGGTTGCATCTGCGGCGTCCCTAGATCAGGATGCGCCTTCAGATAATGTAATCGACGGTGAGACTGAATGACTGTACGTGCCGTTGTGGAAGGGATCGGGCATTACCTGCCGGATCGCATTGTTCCCAACTCGGAATTTGAGAAAACCCTCGATACAACGGATGAGTGGATTCGCACGCGCTCTGGCATAGAGAACCGCCGCTTTGCCGCCGAAGGTCAGACCACATCCGACCTTGCCGTGCGCGCCGCCCGCGCCGCTCTGGCCAATGCCGGGCTGACGGCGGACGATATCGACGGCATCATCGTGGCCACCTCGACGCCCGATCTTACCTTTCCCTCGGTTGCAACCATGGTGCAAAAAGAGCTGGGCATGACACGCGGCTTTGGCTTTGACGTTCAGGCGGTCTGTGCCGGCTTCATCTATGCGCTGACCAATGCCAACGCCCTGTTGATCGCCGGTCAGGCCAAGCGCCTTTTGGTGATCGGCGCCGAGACCTTCAGCCGGATCATGGATTGGAACGACCGCTCGACCTGTGTGCTGTTCGGCGATGGCGCGGGCGCGGTTGTGCTCGGGCTTCAGGACGGCACCGGCGCCAATTCCGATCGCGGCATTCTGTCGGCCGATCTCAATTCCGACGGGCGCTATCGTGACATGCTTTACGTTGATGGCGGTGTCTCGACGACCGGCTCGGCGGGCAAGCTGCGGATGCAGGGCAATCCCTTGTTCCGCCAAGCGGTGGAAAAGCTCACCTCGACCGCCGAGGCCGCCCTTGCAAAGGTCGGGCTGGTGGGCACCGATGTGGATTGGATCGTTCCGCATCAGGCCAATATCCGCATCATCCAGGGCACCGCGAAAAAGATGGGCCTGCCGATGGATCGCGTGATCGTCACGGTGCAGGATCACGGCAATACCTCTGCCGCCTCGATCCCTCTGGCGCTCTCGGTCGGGGTGGAAACCGGCAAGATCAAGCAGGGCGATCTTGTCCTGTCAGAGGCGATTGGCGGAGGTCTGGCCTGGGGCGCAGTGCTTCTGCGCTGGTGAATCACCGAAAATGCGCGAAAAAGCGCGCTTTAAACCCGCTGTGTAAGTCGTTGACATTGACTCGTAAAATCCTTCGGCCCTAAGGTTGTCGGAAAAACACGGGGGACCAGATGACCGACAAGACATTGACACGAATGGATTTGAGCGAGGCAATTTTCCGAGAAGTCGGCTTGTCACGCAACGATGCCGCCCAGCTTGTGGAAAGTGTGCTGGAGCATATGTCGGACGCTTTGGTGAACGGCGAGCAAGTCAAGATTTCTTCCTTTGGTACGTTCTCCGTGCGCGACAAGACGGCCCGTGTTGGCCGCAATCCGAAGACCGGCGAAGAGGTTCCGATCAATCCCCGCCGGGTTCTGACTTTCCGCCCGTCGCACCTGATGAAAGATCGCGTCGCGGCCGGCAACAAAACCTGAGGGGCACAGAGCCGATGGCAAAATCCGCCGACGCCTTTCGCACCATCAGCGAGGTTGCCGAATGGCTAGAGGTTCCGGCGCATGTGCTTCGGTTCTGGGAAAGCAAGTTTTCCCAGATCAAGCCGGTCAAGCGCGCGGGCGGGCGGCGCTATTACCGGCCCGCCGATATGATTCTTCTGGGCGGTATCAAGGCGTTGCTGCATGACGAGGGCATGACCATCAAGGGCGTGCAAAAGCTGTTGCGCGAACAGGGGGTGCGTCACGTGTCCGACCTGTCACAGGCCTTGGACGAGGTGACCGAAGGCGAAGTCAGCAATATCGCCCTCGACGTCCCGCCCGAGCCGCTCGCGCCTGCCAAGGTGCTGAACTTTGCGCGCGCAGAGACGCCGCCAACGACGCCCGTGGCGGATGACGCCGAGGATAAACCCGAAACCAACCCCGCCACCGCGCAAGAGCCCGAAAACGCCGCCTTGCCCGAAGCAGAGGACTTGCCTGAGACAGACGCGCCAAAGCTGCCGCCTCTGTCTCCCGGCCTGTCGCGACCAGCCCCGATTGACACGCTTGCGCCCGCGTCCATGGCCCCAACCGCCCCCCCGCTCGGCGAACAAGACGAAGACGGCCTCTCGGCGCATCTTGCCGATGACGCGACCCCAAGCGACGCCACAGAGGATCTTTTGACCTCAGAGCCTGCGCCAGAACCCGTTGCAGAGCCAATCGATTCAGAGCCCGAGCAATCAGCGGCCCCCGAGGATGCGCCCGCACCCCTCTCCCAGCCTGACCTGCCCGACGATGCGCCCGACGACCTTGCGGCAGATCCCGGCATCCTCAGCGCGCTTTCGAACCGGCCGCGCCCGATTTCGCCCGAAACCGCCGCGCGCCTCACGCCTTTGCTGGCACGGCTCTCGGCGCTTGGGGCGGCGAAATCGCAAGATGGTCAACTCCGGGACTAAAAAGTGGGAATTAGCCCTTGTCCCCGCTCTGAAAACCAGTATGACGTCCACATCGTCGGGCTATGGCGCAGCCTGGTAGCGCGTCCGTCTGGGGGACGGAAGGTCGCAGGTTCGAGTCCTGCTAGCCCGACCAATTTAACCGACGATCCCGCCCATCTGCCCCCCCAGGGCACCGCGCCAAAGATGCGGGGCTGCCAAAGGGGGCAAAGATGACCGGGGTTCTTTCCAGCCAGCAAATCAAGACGATGATCGTCGATGGCGCGATTCATGCCAGCCCCGCGATCCTGTCGGAACAGGTGCAACCGGCAAGCCTCGATTTGCGCCTTGGCGCCGTGGCCTACCGGGTGCGCGCCTCATTCCTCACCGGCTCTGGCCGGACCGTGGCCGAGCGGTTGCGCGAATTTGAAATGCACCGGATTGATCTGAGCAAGGGCGCGGTTCTGGAAAAGGGCTGTGTCTACGTGGTGCCGCTGATGGAAGGTCTGAGCCTTCCCGAGGGCGTTCAGGCGGTGGCCAATGCCAAATCCTCGACCGGGCGGCTTGATCTTCTGACGCGGATGATCACCGATGGCGGGGTCGAATTTGACCGCGTACCGCCGGGTTATGCCGGGCCGCTTTACGCCGAAATCTGCCCGCGCTCGTTTTCTGTTCTGGTGCGCCCAGGCATGCGGCTCAATCAGATCCGCTTTCGCAACGGGCACGCCACGCTGGATGATGCCACCCTGCGCGCGCTGCATGCCACAAGCCCGCTGGTCGATGGCACCGCAGTGATCGACGAAGGGCTTGGCTTTTCCGTCGACCTGCGGCCCAGCGACAGCACGCTGGTCGGCTATCGCGCCAAACCTCATACCGGCGTAATCGACCTTGAAAAGATCGGCCATTACGACCCCTCGGAATATTGGGAAGAGGTCCATGCCAAGGCCGGCCATATCATTCTCGATCCCGGCGCCTTCTATATTCTGGTCAGCCGCGAAGCGGTGCATATCCCACCAGATTACGCCGCCGAAATGGCCCCCTATGTGGCGATGGTCGGCGAATTCCGGGTGCATTATGCCGGCTTCTTTGATCCCGGCTTTGGCCATGATGCGGCGGGCGGCAGCGGTTCACGCGGCGTGCTCGAAGTGCGCTGCCACGAGGCCCCCTTCGTTCTGGAACACGGCCAGATCGTCGGTCGCCTGGTCTATGAGAAAATGGATCAGATCCCTGATCAGCTTTACGGCGCCGGCATTGCCTCGAACTACCAGGGCCAGGGCCTCAAGCTCAGCAAGCACTTCAAAAGCTAGACGCGGCTCAGAACCGCCCGGCCTTGCGGCCAATCTTCATCGCCTGCCGGGTGCGCTGTACGGTCTTTTGACCATTCGGACCGGGGGCCATATCGCCTTTGCCGCCCATCCGCTTGCCGATTGCATCCATGCCGGCATTCACGCCGCTGCGCGTCAGGCGGCGCATGACCATGCGCATCACCATGGTGATAATCTGATCGACGTTCATTGCGTCACTTCCTTTGTCTGCCTCTGCGCATGACTTAACACATAAAGATGCAATTTTCAGGGCATCCCGAAAAGTTTTAAACAAAATCACCGCCCCGGCCCTTCTTCTTGGCACAAATACTCCCGCCGGAGGCCCCACATTCCCAAAATGCGCTGCGCCCTGCGGCCCCATAGGCAACAAAAGCTTGCATCCCAAAGACGCCGCATTCATGCATCATACATGACAGAGATCAGCACTCCCTCGCCCAATTCCCTCGCCGCCCTCGGCTGGTCCGAGACCTTCGAGGCACAGCTTGCCCCGGAAGACACCGCGCTTGCCCCGATGCGGATCGCGACCGTGCACCGCTCGCGGGTCACCGCCTTTTCTCCCTCGGGCGCGGTCAAGCTCAACCTGCCCGCCCATGCCAGCACCACCGATTTCGCCGTCGGTGACTGGGTTCTGGTCGATCCCGAGACCGATACGGTCACCCGGCGGCTTGAGCGCAAATCGCTGTTGCGTCGCCGTACCGAAGGCACCCGCGCGCCCCAGCTGATTGCCGCCAATATCGACACGTTGTTTATCGTCACCTCCTGCAATGCCGATTTCAACCCGGCCCGGCTTGAGCGCTACCTTGCCCTTGCCAATGAGGCCGGCACCACGCCGGTGATCCTGTTGACCAAGGCCGATATGGTCGCAGACGCCGCAAGCTATCAGAGCCGCGCCGCGGCCCTGCAACGCGGGCTCGACGTGGTTACGCTCAACGCCAAAGACCCCGAGGCCGCCGCCGCCCTTGCGCCGTGGTGCGGGCCGGGACAAACCGTGGCGCTTGTCGGCTCTTCCGGTGTGGGCAAATCGACCCTGCTCAACACCCTCGCGGCCAAGGATGACGCGACGGCGCAGCCCACAAGCGACATCCGCGAGGATGACGCAAAGGGGCGCCACACCACCACCGCGCGCTCGCTCCACGGGGTCAAGGGCGGCGGCTTGGCGATTGACACGCCCGGCATGCGCTCGCTGCACGTCAGCGACGTTGGCGCGGGGTTGGACAAGTTGTTTTCCGAGATCGCCGAGCTTGCGCCAGAGTGCCGGTTTCGCGATTGCACCCATGCCCACGAGCCGGGCTGTGCGGTGCAGGCGGCCGTGGCGGCGGGCACGCTTGATCCCGACCGTCTGGAACGCTGGCGCAAGCTTGATACGGAAAACCGCGTCAACACGCCGGTCGCCACCGGCCCGCGCGGCAACAAGACCATCAAAAAGCCCCGGCACAAACGCTAGAGCATGTTACTCAAAAGTGGACCCCGGTTTTGAGCGATCCGAACATGCGAAATCAATAGGTTAGAGCGCGTTGCGTGAATTTGAGTGAACGCGACATGCTCTAATCCTCGAACAGCTCGTTCTGCCCCTCGGTGGTTTCCTCGGCGCCATCTTCATCGCCCTCGCCCATCTGCGGCATAAGCCCCGGCGGCGGGCGGTTTTCCAAAAGCCCCGCCGCGCGCAGCTCTTTCAGCCCCGGCAGGTCGCGCGCCGATTCAAGGCCGAAGTGATCGAGGAATTCCTGCGTCACCACAAAGGTCACCGGGCGGCCCGGTGTCATCTTGCGGCGGCCAAACCGGATCCATTCCATTTCAAGCAGTTGATCGACCGTGCCCCGGCTGACCGAAACACCGCGAATTTCCTCGATCTCGGCGCGGGTGACGGGTTGATCGTAGGCAATGATCGCCAGCGTCTCGATCGCCGCGCGCGACAGTTTGCGGGTCTCGATGGTTTCCCGGCTCATCAGAAAGCCAAGATCGGGCGCGGTGCGTATCGCCCAGGCATCGCCGACCTTGACCACATGCACCCCGCGCCCGGCATAGCGTTTGCGCAGGTAAACAAGCGCCTCGGCCGGGTCAGAGCCATGCGGCATCCGCGCGGATAATTCCTTGGTGGTCACCGGCTCTGTACTGGCGAACAGGATCGCTTCGACCATGCGCTCCTGTTCGGCAATCGGGGGCGCCTCGAACAGGCTTTCTTCTTTCTTTACGTCATCTTGCGGCATGCTCTTAATCCCTCCGGCGCAGTTCTATCGGTGCGAAAGCGTCGGATTGTCGAAGTTCGGCGCGCCCCTCTTTCACCAATTCAAGCGAGGCCGCAAAGGTCGAGGCCGTGGCCGAGCGGCGGCGCGCAGGATCGGTGGTAAACCCCTCGGGCAGATAGGTCGAAATATCGGTCCAGGTGCCCGCATAGCCGATCAACCCGCGCAGCCGTTCAAGCGCCTGCTCCATGGTGAAAATCGCGTCGCGATCCATCACGAAGGGGCGAAATTCGTCGCGGGTGCGGATGCGGGCATAGCCCTGCATCAGATCCAGAAGCGTCGCGGAATAACTCACGCGGCGCAGGCGGGTGACGTCTTCGGGCAGCCCGCGCGCAAAGAAATCCCGCCCCAGCCGGTCACGCCCCATCAGGCGCGCGGCGCAATCGCGCATCGCTTGCAAACGCTCAAGCTGAAACGCCAGATGCGCGGCAAGCTCTTCACCCGACGGCCCCTCTTCGGTCGGGTCCGGCGGCAGCAAGAGCCGCGATTTCAGAAAGGCGAGCCAGGCCGCCATCACCAGGTAATCCGCCGCCAGTTCAAGCCGCAGCGCCTTGGCCTTTTCCACGAATGTCAGATATTGCCGCGCCAGTTCAAGCACCGAAATCTTGCGCAGATCAACCTTTTGCGTGCGGCTCAGCGTCAGCAAAAGATCGAGCGGGCCTTCAAACCCGTCGACATCGACGATCAACGCCTCGGCGGCCAACCGTTCGGCCACCTCGCTCGGCTTGTCCAAATCGCTAAACTCGTCCTCAGTCATCCACTCGCCCGTTTATCAGCGCGTCAAGCTTTGCCGATAGCGCCGGAATGTCAACCGGCTCCGGGGGTTTGCGCGCGTCAAGGGCGCGCTCTGCACGGGTTTGCGCGGGCCCGGTCATGCGCCCGGCGGCCTCGGCCACCTCGCGGCGCTCGTCCAGCGTGCCGTTGCAATGCAGGATCACATCACAGCCCGCTTTGATCGCGGCGCGCGACAGATCGCCAAGCGCGCCGCTGAGCGCCTTCATCGAAATGTCGTCGGTCATGATCAACCCGTCAAAGCCGATCTCGTCACGGATCAGCCGCATCATCTTGGCCGAGGTGGTGGCCGGCGCGGGATCAATCGCGGAATAGACCAGATGCGCCGTCATCCCCAGAGGCAGGTCGTTGAGCGCCTTGAAGGGGGCGAAATCGCTTTGCGAGAGCTGCGCATGCGGGGCGTCTACCATCGGCAGATCAAGATGGCTGTCAGCCTCGGCGCGGCCATGGCCGGGGATATGTTTGAGCACCGGCAAGACGCCGCCATCCAACAGCCCATTGGCCACCGCCCGCCCGATGCGCGCGACCGTGTCGGCCTCGAACCCGTAACAGCGGTTTTGCAAAAACGGGTGGGTCTTGGGGCCGGCCACATCGACCAGAGGCGCGCAATTGCTGTCGATCCCAAGCGCGTGCAACTCATCCGCAATCAGCCGATAGCGCAGATACATCACCTCTTCGGCATGATCGCCCGCCGCCCCGACCTGATCAAGCGGCGCGGGCCAGTCGCGCCAGAGCGGCGCGCGCAGGCGCTGCACGCGCCCGCCTTCCTGATCAATGGTGATCGGGGCATCGCGGCCAACCGCATCGCGCATCTCGGCGCAAAGCGCGCGCACCTGTTCTGGGCTGTCGATATTGCGCGCAAACAGGATAAACCCGAACGGATCGGCCTTGGCGAAAAACGACTTTTCCTCAGCGCTCAGGCGCAGGCCTACTGCGTCAAGAATACACGCGCCGAACCGTGTCAACGGGTGACCACCGGGATACATTCCGCGCGTTCCGCCACCAGCGCGGAACAGAAGCGGCGCGCATCGCCAAGATCGGCAAAGCCCATGGCGCGCAGCCGGTAAAAAGTGCGTCCACCACTTTCAGCACGTTGTATAACGCGTTGTTTCCCCTCTAGAAAGTCGCCAAACTTGGCCGAAAGGCGATCCCATTCGCCGCGTGCCACCTCGGGGCTGTCAAACGCGCCCAATTGGGCCAGACGGGTGCCGACGGCAATGGTTTCGGGGTTCACTTCGGCGCTTGGCGCCGATTGCGCGGCGGCAACGGCAAGGGCGACGGCCTCGGGGATGCTGGTCAGTTTGGCCGGGCGCACACGCGGGCGCAACGACGTTCCAATGCCGCCCTTGACGGGGGCCGGTGTGGCGATCACTTCGGGAGCCGGTGTGGCGGCGGGGGCCGCTTCAAGGCCGGAAATCGCGGGCACACCTGCGGAAAGCTGTTCGACCAGCGTGTCGAGCGAGGCATTTTGCAGGGTTTCCCGCGCCGCCAAGGGATCGCTTGCGCCCGCCTCTGCGGTCGGGGTTGCCTCGGCCTGCTGCACGATCTCGGGGGCCTCTGTCGGCACATCCTCAAGCGTCAATTCAAGCGGCGGCGGCGCCAGCACAAGCCGGTCGGCCGGTGCGGCGGCGCTGCCTTCGGCGGCGACACTATTGACCGCGAGGCCCTGATGCTCGGCGGCGCTTCCGCCGGGATCGGCGGGCTGCACCCGCATCGGGCCTTCGGCGGCGCGCACCACCGGCACGCCCGAAACATCGCGCACCAGAAGTTTGTAGCCCCAAACCCCCACGCCAACAATCAACACCAGCGAAAGCGCCGCGCCCGTTAAATTCGTCAGTTTGACAAGGACATTCGCCCGATCCGGCGCAGTGGTATACTGCGCATCCTGCATCTGTGCCATGGTCCGCCTCTTTTTCACCGGCGATACATAGCCGCCGGAGAGTTGATGATCTGCCTCACGTCCCCGGCCTGTGTTTTGCGGATGCTTAGCGCATCTCTTCAGCCGGAGTTACGCCAAGAATACCAAGACCTGCGGAAATAACAACGGTAACAGCACGCACAAGGGCGATTTTCGCCTGTGACGTTGCCGGGTTACCCTCTTGCAGGAAGCGCAGGCTGGCATCGCTGTGCCCCTGATTCCACAAAGCATGCAGATCGCTGGCCAGATCATAGAGGTAGAACGCCACGCGATGCGGCTCGTTGGTGCGCCCGGCGATTTCCACAAGGCGCGGCCATTCGGCCAGCTTTTTGGCAAGGTTCAACTCGGCCTCATGGGTCAGACCCGACAGATCCGCCGCCGCCAGTGCCGCGTCGCTGACGTCAATGCCCGCCTCTGCGGCCTTGCGCAGCACCGAATTGACCCGCGCATTGGCGTATTGCACGTAAAACACCGGGTTGTCCTTGGATTGCTCCAGCACCTTGTCGAAATCGAAATCAAGCGGCGCGTCGTTCTTGCGCGTCAGCATCACAAAGCGGGTCACGTCCGGGCCGACAAGCTCGACCACGTCGCGCAGGGTCACGAATGTTCCCGCCCGCTTGGACATCTTGAACGGCTCGCCGTTCTTGTAAAGCTTGACCAGTTGGCACAGCTTGATGTCAAGCGGCACGCGCCCGTCTGAAAGCGCGCTAACGGCGGCCTTCATCCGTTTGACATAGCCACCGTGATCGGCGCCAAGCACGTCGATCAGCATGTCAAAGCCACGGTTGATCTTGTCGAAGTGATAAGCAATATCCGGTGCGAAATAGGTCCAGCCGCCATCGGATTTCTTGACCGGCCGATCCACGTCATCGCCATGCAGCGTCGAGCGGAACAGCGTCTGTTCGCGCGGCTCCCAATCTTCGGGAAGCTTGCCCTTGGGCGGCGCAAGCACGCCTTCATAGATCAGCCCCTTGGCGTCGAGCGCGGCAAGGGCCGCCTCGATCAACCCGGTGCCGTAAAGCGACTTCTCGGAATAGAACACATCCATTTCCACGCCAAGCGACTTGAGGTCGGCGCGGATCAGATCCATCATCGCCTCGGTGCCATAGTTGCGGATGTCCTCAAGCCAGACCTCTTCAGGCTGATCGACATAGGCCGCGCCAACCTTGTCCTTGAGGGCCTGACCGACCTCGATCAGGTAGTCGCCGGGATAGGTGCCATCGGGAAAGGCGACCTCTTTGCCATGCGCCTCAAGGTAGCGCAGATAGACCGACCGCGCGAGCACATCGACCTGCGCGCCGCCATCGTTGATGTAATATTCGCGGGTGACATCGTAGCCGACAAAATCAAGCAGGCTTGCCAAGGCATCGCCGAACACCGCGCCCCGCGTATGGCCCACATGGAGCGGGCCCGTGGGATTGGCGCTGACGTATTCGACGTTGACGCGCTTGCCCTGCCCTATGTTCGAGCGGCCAAATTCCGCGCCCGTGCTCAGCGCCGCGCGCGCGACATCATGCCAGAGCGAGGCCGCCAGCCGCAGGTTCAGAAACCCCGGCCCGGCCACTTCGGCGCTGGTGATGCGCGCGTCCCTCGCCAAAAGCGCCGCAAGCGCATCCGCGATGTCGCGCGGCTTGAGGCCCGCAGGCTTGGCCAGAACCATCGCCGCATTGGTTGCCATGTCGCCATGCGCCGGATCGCGCGGCGGCTCGACCGTGACATTGGCAAGATCAAGCCCTTTGGGCAGGCTGCCCTGGGCCTGCATCTGGGCCAGGGCGTCAAGCACGAGGCTGCGGATATCGGTAAACAGATTCATCGGGTGTTCCTTGCTGCGTTGGGCGCTGGTTTACCACTGACAGCCGGGGCGTCAATCGCCGCGTCAATCTCTGGCTCAATCGCGCATCACTCTGGGGGCGCGCAAACCGTCAGAACCGAGCCACAGGCCCCCCCCCGCGCCGGTGCGATCAAGATACATCGCCGCCATCAAAAGCGCGCCCGCAGCGCGCCGCGCTTGTGGCAGGATTGGATCGCTCTTGTGCAGGCGCAGGGCGTTGATTGCAAAGGGGGCGCCCATCTCGGCCTGCATCAGGGGGGCCAGATCGGTCAGCGCCGAGCGATAGGCCAAAGTCTCGGCCGATGCATCGGCGCTTGCGGTGTCATAAACGATCAGCACCTTGCCCCGTCCGCGCCGCAAACCGGGCGCAAGCGCGCGGGTGAGCACGGGAATGCTGGTGATCGCGGCGCCCAACCGGGTTGGGTCGCGCAGCGCCTGAAGGTGGATCAACAGATCAATCGGCGTGTCCTGCCAGATATCGCCAAGATCGCGGCATTGGCGCGGGCGCAAAACATCAAGGCGCAGGGTTTCTATCCGGCTCGGGTTCATCCGGGCCAGAGCAGTATTTCTGTCTTCATCATGGTCAATCGCGATGACCCCTGCACCGGCACGGGCAAACCCGCCCGCCAATGTAAGGCCTGCCGCACAGCCCGCTGATGCAATCAGAACGGTTTTGCCGGAAGCGTTACCTTGCACTCTTAAATTACCACATCAAATTCACTAACCGAGCAACCGTTAACACTCTGACCGCATCCGTTCAACTTTGGCTTTTGGTTAAGCCGTCTTTTCCTTGCGCGGCGGGGCGAACGCCAAAAGGCGGCTGTCGGCGGCGCCTTTGGGTTTGGTTTCGCTGGTGATAAAGCTAAGCGAGCCGCCGCTGCCAAGTTCGGCCACGATGATCGCGTCCGGGTTATCGCCTTTCCAATTCTCAAAGCCATAGCTGTCGCTCAGCGTTGTGCTGCGCACGTTCCAGCCGTCGCTCATGCGCTTGGCAAGCTCATAATAGCCGAGATCGCCAAGAATAATGCGCCCGCCAAGACTTGCCGGAAGGGCATGGCGGGCGTGTTCCTGTTTGGCGCGCTTGAGCTGAAACACGTTTTCGCGGCCAAATTCAGGGGCAAGGTCGGTGGCGACAAGGGTATTGTAGGCGTCATTATCGCTCACGGCGAGGATACGGCCGAAATTCATGATCTCGACGCCATGTTCGGCCGCCTCAGAGAGGATATCGCCAAAGAATGTCGGCACACCTGCCTCGCGCGCAGAGCGCAGGTGGCTTCGGTTGGGGTCACTGATCAGCACCGGCACCTCAAGCGCCTTGAGCGCCTTGCCAAGCGAGGTGGCGAATTGCGAGCCGCCGGTGATGATCACCCCCGGCGTGCCCTGTCTGGCCAGGCCCAAAAGCTGTCCCATCGGGCGCAGCGAAAACCCGTGCAACACCACCGTGGCCGCCACCAGAGCAAAGGCCAGCGGTGTCAGCCGCGCCGCATCTTCAAAGCCAAGCGCCACAAGGCGTTCACCAAACAGCCCGGCCACCGCCACAAGAACCACGCCGCGCGGGCCGGTGAAAGCCACCAAAAGCCGCTCTTTCAGCGGCAGCTTG
>JAVVFB010000440.1:0-633 GCA_032251095.1 Roseovarius sp.
GTGGTATCCGCCGGTGCCCGCCGGGCTCGAGGTGATCGAGGGCGGCGTGCTTGACCGGGTCAAGGCCGCCAACTGAGCCGGATATAATCCCATTCGGCGGCATCCCGTGCGCGGGGTGCCGCCCTGTTGCCTTGTGGAATACCCCTATGATCCCCGATCTTGAATGCAGCGCGCTGACCAAGCGGTTTGGCGATATGCGCGCCGTCGATGACGTGTCCTTTGCCGTTCCCGCCGGGTCGTTCTTTTCGATCCTCGGGCCGTCGGGCTGCGGCAAGACCACGATCATGCGGATGATCGCGGGCTTCCTCGCGCCGACATCCGGCGATATCCGCATCAAGGGCAAATCGGTCATCGACGTGCCGCCCAACAAGCGGGCGGTGAACATGGTGTTTCAGCACCTCGCCCTGTTCCCGATGATGAATATCGAGCAGAATATCGGCTATGGGTTGCGGCGCAAGGGCATGGGCCGCGCCGAGATCACCCGCAAGGTGGACGAGGTGCTCGACCGGATCGGCCTACCGGGCATCAACACCCGCAAGGTGGACGAGTTGTCGGGGGGGCAGAAACAGCGCGTGGCCATCGCGCGCTGCATGGTGCTGGAGCCCGATGTGCTGTTGCTCGACGAGCCGCTGG
>JAVVFB010000441.1:0-630 GCA_032251095.1 Roseovarius sp.
GGCATTCGAATTCCTCAAGTCCGCTCATATTTCTTAAAGGTGTAACATCGTTGCAGGTGGTATACCCGTTTCTTGAACACCTTCGATTTGATCTTCTGCCAGTGCTGCCTCGCTTGCAAGGGCAACTTGCAGCCCGAGGGTTCCGGGTAACGTTCGCACGGCTCTTGATGCGCGGCGCGGTTTGGGATACCCGCCTGCCATCGCAGACCTGATGGAAGGCCCCGGACATGGCGCGCCTCACTGACCGCTCGCATCTGAGCCATGCCGATGTCGTGCTCTTTGGCCTTGGCTATGCCACGCTGATCTTTACCGTGATCTACTACGTCACCGGCCTGCACGAGGCGTTTCGCGCGGGCTTTGCCATCGAGGACGGGCCGGTGGAATGGGGCACGGCGGTGTGCCTGCTCTTGTCGTCGCTGGTATTGTTGCGCAACGCGGTGGCGTTGCGCCGGCGCGGGGTGGTTTTGGTGGCGCTGACGGCTCTCTACGCGCTCGCCTTCTTCTTTGCCGCGGGAGAAGAGATTTCCTGGGGCTACCGGCTTTTCAACCGCGAGGCGTCGGAATTCTTTCTCAAGAACAACGCGCAGGGCGAGACCAATATCCACAACCTCGTGGTGGGCGATGTCAAGC
>JAVVFB010000442.1:0-354 GCA_032251095.1 Roseovarius sp.
CTTTTGTGGTGTTGAACCATTTCACGGTGCCCGTCGGCATTCCGTTCTCCTTCGTCTTCGGTCTTTGTATCCCCGGAGAATGCCGGGCCATGCGCCGCCGCGCGGCACGCAATGATGATTGCACCGTCAATGTAAAAATCAAGCGAAACCCGGTGACGGCCGCGCCGCGCCGCGCTAAGACGGCGCGGATACCGGCACCGGACGGGGGATAAGATGATGATCGTCTACGGGATAAAGACCTGCGATACCTGCCGCAAGGCGTTGAAATCCTTGGCAGCAGCGCGGTTCCACGACCTGCGGGCAGAGCCGCTGCCCGAAGATGTGGCACAGGCGGCAGAGGCGCGGTTCGGCGCG
>JAVVFB010000442.1:364-628 GCA_032251095.1 Roseovarius sp.
CCGCAAATCGGCCACTTGGCGCGGGCTGAGCGAGGCCGAGCGCGCGGCCCCGCCGCTGGCGCTGATCGCCGCGCATCCCACGGTGATGAAACGCCCGCTCATCGACGCGGGCGGCACGCTCTATCTCGGCTGGGGGCCGGAGGTTCAGGCCGCGCTCCTTGGATAGAGCGCGAGACCGCTTATATCGGCACAAGGATCAGGAGGCAGGCATCATGCGCAGCGCGGCAACGGCTCTCGGGATCATCGGCGGGTGTCTCGCGGTCC
>JAVVFB010000443.1:0-619 GCA_032251095.1 Roseovarius sp.
GGGTTGAGTTCCGCGACGGGCTCCGCCAGATTCAAACCGCCGCCTGATCAGGCGTCACCAACTTTTGCCCATATCTCAACACCATGTCCTCGCGCGCGTAGCACCGCGGATGGCGTGCGATCACGTCCCCACGGCAGCCAATCACCACCTGATCGACATAGGCCCGCACCCAGACATCCTGATGGCCATAGGCCACGGGGACCGAGTAAGGCCCCATCGGAAGGTTTCTTCGTAGAACCACGCTAAGGAAGAACGAAGCCCGAACATGGCTTACAGCGTGCCATTTCTGATCGCCTTGTAAGCTGTTGATCTGCCTATGCCGAGGTGTTTTGCGGCTTGAGCGACGGATTTACCTGCGCCGACGAGATCTTGGAGGGCTGAGATTGTCTCGGGTTGCAATGGCGGGCGCCCAGGGGTGCGGCCATGCTTTCGAGCGTTGATCAGGCCGTCTTTGGTGCGCTCAGAGATCAGGCGGCGCTCGAAATGCGCAATGGCCCCGAAGACATGGAACACGAGCTCTCCGGCGGCGGATGTCGTATCGATCCGCTCCTCGAGGCTGATCAGATTGATCTCTCTGGCTTTGAGGCCGTCGACGGTTTCCAGGAGTTCCTTGAGCGAG
>JAVVFB010000444.1:0-615 GCA_032251095.1 Roseovarius sp.
CTTGCCGGTCAAGTCGGGGCGCACGACCCTGTCATCGTCGGAATAATAGAACAGCGCGGGCAGGGTCATCTTGCTGTAATCGAGGCTGCGGGCATGGGCCACAAGCGCCGCCATGGGAAAGACCGCGATGCTTGGGTATTCGGTCGTCCATTCGGCGGCCTGTTCGGGGTTGCGTGGCTCGAAGCTGCGCCGCTCGCCCGCGACCAGCGGCAGCCAGTGACGCGCGCCGGGCCATGTCAATAGCGGCGCAAGCCGGTTGTTGATCCCGAAATTGGGCGACACGAAAATGACGCCCGCCACCCGTTCGCGCAGGGCCGGATCCTGCAACGCGACGGCGGCTACCGTTGCCCCGGTCGAGGTGGCAAGGATCACCACCCGCTCGCCCGTCGCGCGCGCCACCGCCAGCGCCTCGGCCGCATCGGCAAGCCAGTCCGAGGCGCTCGCCTCTCCCATGGCGTCACTGTCGCGGCCATGGCCGCGAAACCGGGTATAGACGAGATTTGCACCGAAGGCCTGCGCCAGCAGGTCCGGCACCGGCCGGATTTCCTGCGACGAGGCGGAAAACCCGTGGAAATAGACGATGGAAAGCGCCGTGCGCGTCTCGCGCTCTCCCGC
>JAVVFB010000445.1:0-613 GCA_032251095.1 Roseovarius sp.
AGTGGACGACTTTTACGCCGCCCGCACCGCCAATACGACGGCGCTACCGTGGTCTAATTTTGCACCGCCGTTCTCAATCTTTCCCGACCCGGCCATGACGCTGGCCGCCGTCGACCGGCTCGTTCACCACGCGACAATCTTCGAGATGAATGTCGAAAGCTACCGGCGGCGCGCCGCCGAACAGGCAAAAGGCCCTGGACGCCCAGCCCAAAGAGCAACACCGGCCAACGTCAAAACTGATTGACGCGCCGCGACAATCAAAATCACAAAAACCTTGATCACGACAGAAAAGGGCGGCATCTTCTCCAACGTCGCGACCAAGGATTCTCATCCTGATTGACGCGCTCTTCTCATCCAGATTGTCGCGCTACACGTTGCGGTTCTCCATCAAGGCATGCCCGATGAAACACAGCATGGCCCCAGTTCCGGGGGATTTCTTGTAGAGCCGGGCATCAGGATCAGTCGTGGACGCATGTGTGGCGTTCGAGCGCTTCTCGCCCTTGAAATCGACCTCGGCATTGCGGTGGGGTTTGGTGTTGCGGGGCATCGGGTCGATCTCGGCTGGGCTATCGGAAGGTGCGGTTTCGGGCGTGGTGTCCGGGCTGGGCGGATC
>JAVVFB010000446.1:0-613 GCA_032251095.1 Roseovarius sp.
CCAATGGCCGGAAAGCGACCCCGCCCCGCGCAAGGGGCGGCCTCTGGCACCTCAAAGGGCTCTGATGCACGAATCCGTGAGGGAGTCATCTCCTGACTCCAGTATAGTAGCTGAGCCTCATGCGCAGCCCCCCGCCGACAAGACCGGGAACCGGCCGGCCTATAGTAAGCCGGTGAAGCGCCATTGGTTCGGTCCCGCCATGACCTGGGAGGTCATGCTGACGGGCAGACGCGGATCGCAGGGCCGCGATGCCAAAGGCGTGCCGATTATAGTAGGCGCACCAAAGGTGCGACGGGCGGCCCGGCGATCCGCGCGGCACCTTCGGTGCTATTCGCACGGAGATTAGGATTGCTCCGGTAAAGTTGGCCCATCGCCATCGACACCAGGCTTCGGCAATTGTTTCGGTTTCTTATCTGCCGCGATCTGCTTGTAGCCCTCAACGTGCCTTTCTGTTTTTGTGCGCGCGGTTTCTATTGCATCGGCTAGGGGCTTCGCATCCTCACCGAATGTCTTAACAAGCCGACTTGCTTGATATGCGACAGCAAAAAAAGCCTGAATGCCAACAGTTTCCTTGAACAACTCGTTTTCTGCTAAGTTAATCTTATGAATGAAA
>JAVVFB010000447.1:0-306 GCA_032251095.1 Roseovarius sp.
TCGGGCACCAACACGCGGCGGGTGAAGCGGGCGCTGTTTGCGTTGTTCAAGGGGGCTGTGAGCAAGGACGTGGTCAGCCGCGCCTGGCGCAAGGTCAAGACGGACTGGGACGCGTGGTGCGCGCGCAGCCTCGAAGATGAGGACATCATCCGGGTCATCCTCGACGGCACGGTCGTCAAGACGCGGATCGACAGACGGGCCACGAACATCTCGGTTCTGGCGGCCATCGGCGTTCGCCGTGACGGGCAGAAGGTGTTGCTTTCCATCATGAATATGGGCGGTGAGAGCAAGGCGGCGTGGGCACAG
>JAVVFB010000447.1:316-608 GCA_032251095.1 Roseovarius sp.
CGGCGATCTCGACGCCCGCGGCCTCCATCGGCCCGAATTCGCGATCGTGGATGGCGCGCCAGGGCTGGAAGCCGCGCTTGAGGCGCTCTGGGGCAACGACCTGCCGATCCAGCGCTGCACCGTTCACAAGCATCGCAACCTGCTTGGCCACGCGCCCGGCCATATGCATGACGAACTCACCGAAGATTATCGTGACATGATCTACGCCGAGACCGCCGCCGAGGTCGAGCAAAAGCGAAAGGCGTTTCTGCGCAAGTGGCGGCTGATGTGGCGCGACAATCTGGATGAGAAG
>JAVVFB010000448.1:0-606 GCA_032251095.1 Roseovarius sp.
CTGGAAAGCGACAAGGCGACGATGGAAGTGCCCTCGCCCGCTGCGGGCAAGATCACCGAAATCAAGGTTGCCGAGGGCGACAAGGTTTCCGAGGGCACGCCGATCATGGTAATCGAAGCGGCAGGCGCGGCAGAGGCCCCCAAGGTTGAGGCCCCGAAAGCCGCCCCTGCCCCGCAAGCGGCGACCGGCTCGGCCACGGGCAAGGGCGACAAACACGCCGAGGTGGTTGTTCTGGGCTCCGGTCCCGGCGGCTATTCGGCGGCGTTCCGCGCTGCTGATCTGGGCAAGAAGGTGATCCTGATCGAGCGCAACCCCACGCTTGGCGGTGTCTGCCTCAACGTCGGCTGCATCCCCTCCAAGGCGCTGTTGCACGCGGCCAAGGTCATCACCGAGGCCGAGGAAATGGCGCATCACGGCATCAGCTTTGGCAAGCCGAAGGTTGACCTAGACGCATTGCGCGGCTGGAAAGACAGCGTGGTGGGGCAGTTGACCGGCGGGCTGGACGGGCTGGCCAAGGCACGCAAGGTCGAGGTGGTGCGCGGCACCGGCAAATTCACCGGGGCGAACATGATCGAGGTTTCGGGCGAGGGCACCACGACCGTGTCG
>JAVVFB010000449.1:0-604 GCA_032251095.1 Roseovarius sp.
GGTGCCCGGCTCGCCCCAGACCACGGGGCCGGTGGGCATCGTGACCGCCTCGCCCGCCCGCGTCACGCGCTTGCCGTTGCTCTCCATCTCAAGCTGCTGGAGATAGGCGGGCAGGCGGGCAAGGCGCTGGTCATAGGGCAGCACCGCGCGGGTGGCGAACCCGAGCGCCTGCCGGTGCCAGAGGCCGACAAGCGCCAGCATCACGGGCATGTTGGCGGCAAGCGGCGCGTCGCGGAAATGCCGGTCCATCGCCTCGGCCCCGGCCAGAAACGCGATGATGAGCGCCGAGGGCAGCAGATCGAGCATCCGCTCGATACTGAGCGCCGGGATATGGGGCATGGGCAGCGTGGCAGGCAGCGCGCCGAAGCGCGAATAAAGCGTATCGACCGGCAGGTTCAGCACCGCCACCGCCGCCGAACAGACCGCCATTACCACGATCAACCCCGGAAACCGCGGCATCAGCCAACGCAGCGCCACGATTGCCACGACGGTCGCGACGCCGATGGCCAGCGCCTGCGGGCTGAGCGTGGCGCGCGCCTCCCACAGGGCGGCAATCTTGGGCAGAAAATCGGCGGGCAGTTGGGCCACATCGAGGCCGAAGAGG
>JAVVFB010000044.1:0-17057 GCA_032251095.1 Roseovarius sp.
GACAAGATCATTTTCAATTCCATCGGTCAGCTTGAAAAATTCGATGCCGCCTCACAGGGCCATGTACGGGGCTTGCGGGCCAATCCGGGCGTGTCGACCTCCGGGTTCGACCTGGCCGATCCCGCGCGCCCCTTCAGCCGCCTTGGCGAAAGCGACCCCGACGCGATTGCGCGGGTCGCCGACAAGATCAGTGGGCTGATGTTTCACAACAACTGTGAGAACGACGATTTCGCGCGGTTTGACGAGATGCTGAAACTGATCGAGGATCGGTTCGGCGCGATCATCCGCAGCATGGACTGGATCAGCCTTGGCGGCGGTATCCATTTCACCGGCGAGGGCTATCCGCTCGAAGCCCTGGCAGAGCGGCTTGAACGGTTTGCGCTGGATAATGCGGTTCAGGTTTACCTTGAACCCGGCGAGGCGGCGATCACCGGGGCGGCGACGCTTGAAGTGAGTGTTCTGGACACGTTTTACAACGGCAAGAACCTTGCCATCGTCGATAGCTCGATCGAGGCGCATATGCTCGATTTGCTGATTTACCGGGAATCTGCGAAAGTGAGCCCGAACACGGGCGCGCATGACTGGATGATCTGCGGCAAATCCTGTCTGGCCGGTGATATCTTTGGCGAATTCCGGTTTGACGCGCCTCTCAAGGCGGGGGACCGGATCTCGTTTCAGGACGCGGCGGGCTATACGATGGTCAAGAAAAACTGGTTCAATGGGGTGAAAATGCCCGCCATCGCCATACGTGAACTGGATGGAACGATCCGCCTGGTGCGCGACTTTGACTATGCCGACTTTGCGGCAGCCCTTTCCTGAACAAACACAAGAGGTCTTTTGGATACATGAAACGCAATGTTCTCATCATCGGTGCCGGTGGCGTCGCTCAGGTTGTGGCGCATAAATGCGCGCAAAATAACGATGTGCTGGGGGATCTCCATATCGCCAGCCGGACCCTTTCGAAATGTGAGGCGATCCTTGAGAGCGTGCGCGAGAAATCGGCAATGAAGCAGGACGGCGTGTTCAAGGCGCATGCGGTGGACGCGATGGACAGCGGCGCCGTGGCCGCGCTTATCAAGGCGACCGGCGCGCAGATTGTGATCAACGTCGGCTCGCCCTTCGTGAACATGACCGTGCTTGAGGCCTGTATTCAGACCGGGGCCGCCTATATCGACACGGCGATCCACGAAGACCCTGCCAAGATTTGTGAAACGCCGCCGTGGTATGCCAATTACGAATGGAAGCGGCGCGAGGATTGCGCAAAGGCCGGGGTGACGGCGATCCTTGGGGCTGGCTTTGATCCCGGCATGGTCAACGCCTTCGCGCGCTTTGCCGTGGACACGTTCATGGATGAGGTCACATCTATCGACATCGTCGACATCAACGCCGGCAATCACGGCAAGTATTTTTCGACCAATTTCGACCCCGAGATCAACTTTCGCGAATTCACCGGCACGGTTTATAGCTGGCAGAAAGGCGCATGGCAGACCAACAAGATGTTCGAGGTCGGGCGCGAATGGGACCTGCCGGTGGTCGGCAAGCAAAAGGCCTATATGTCGGGCCATGACGAGGTGCATTCGCTGGCGGTCAATTACCCGCAGGCCGATATCCGGTTCTGGATGGGCTTTGGCGATCACTACATCAACGTCTTCACCGTTTTGCAGAACCTTGGCCTGTTGTCCGAACAACCCGTCGTGACCGCCGAGGGGCTTGAGGTTGTGCCGCTCAAACTGGTCAAGGCGGTTTTGCCTGATCCCTCAAGCCTTGCGCCAAATTATACCGGCAAGACCTGTATCGGCGATCTGGTCAAGGGCACCAGGGACGGCAAGGAGGTCGAGGTGTTCGTCTATAACGTCGCCGATCACAAGGACGCCTATAATGAGGTCGGCAGCCAGGGTATTTCCTATACGGCCGGCGTGCCGCCGGTTGCGATGGCGATGCTGATTGCGGATGGCACCTATGACACCGCGACCATGGTGAATGTCGAAGACCTTGACCCCAAGCCGCTGTTTTCCCTGTTGGACCGGATCGGCCTGCCGACCCGCGTCAAGGATCAGAATGGCGATCGCCCGTGGTCTGACGCCTGAATGTGAAACGTGCGCGCCGGGGCGGTTTGCCTGGCGCGCGCGCCGGGCCTTCGATCACAGGATCAATGGCTCATCAGTACCGGAATGCGCGCGCGCAGGGCGATGTCATGGGTGACGCCGCCAATCAGTCCTTCGCGCAGGGGCGAATGTTCATAGGCGCCCATCACCAAAAGGCTTGCCCCGACCGCATCACAGTGATCGACAAGCGTGTCGGCGATCGCGCGTTTGCTGCGTGGCAATTCTGTCAGGATGACCTTGACGTCATGGCGCTCAAGGATCGTTCCCACGTCAATGCCGGGCAACGATCCCTCAAGCGGCGAGCGCCCGACCGAGACGATTTCAACCTCATCCTCGGTTTCAAGAATCTGCATCGCATCGGCAAGCGCGCGCGCGGCGGCGCGGCCCCCGTCCCAGGCGACGACCGCACGTTTGCCAAAGACCGTTCCCTCGAAATTCGTCGGGAAGATGATCACCGGGCGACCGCTGTCAAAGGTCACGCGGTCGGGGTAAATCTCGATATGGCTGAGGTTGCGATCAAGGCTGCTTTCATGCATGCCCAGAACCGTGATGTCGAACAGGCGGGCATAGCGCGCCACGGTGCGCTGAACCGAGCCGCCGCTGTCGATCCAGTGCAGCTTGTCCTCGGGGACCTTGGCACAGACGCTGCGAAATTTGTCCTGCACCTCCTGATTGGGGCTGTCGGCCACTTCGATCAGGGCCTTTTGCACTTTCCTTGGCATCCAGGGTTTTATCTGGCGTGACAGGAACGGGTTGCCATGGGCGAAAAGCCCGGTCAGATGCGCGCCGTAATATTGCTGCATCAACACTGCGCCGCGCAGGGCGGTGTTCGAGCCGGGCAAGCCGTTATAGGCGACGAGGATGTTCTTGATCGACATGGCCGAGGCCCCCTTATCCGTAAAGCCCGGCCGAGCGACCGCGCAATTGCACCAGCGCCAGAACCGTATCAATTGTCGGTGTCGGCGTGCCGGTCACGCGGCCCAATTCCTGAACCGAGCCGACAAGCGCGTCGATTTCCATCGGTCGCCCGGCATCAAGATCCTGAAGCATCGAGGTGCGATGCGCGCCCACGGCCGCGCCGCCGTCAATCCGGCGGTCCACATCAATCGGGAATTTCACGCCAAGTTTCTCGGCGATTTCCTGTGCCTCAAGCATCATCCCACGCGCCACGGCGCGCGTGCCCGGATCGGTGCAGAGCACGTCAAGTGTTGCATGGGTCAGCGCCGAAATCGGGTTGAACGACAGGTTACCCCAAAGCTTGACCCAGATTTCATCGCGCAGGCGGGGGCGCACGGGGGCCTTGAGGCCTGCCGCTGAGAGGGCTTGCGAGAGGGCAATCGCGCGCTCTGATTTGGAGCCGTCAGGCTCGCCCAGAGAAAACCGGTTGCCCTCGATATGGTGGATCGTGCCCGGCTCTGACACCTCGGCGGCGGGATAGACCACACAGCCCAGAACCCGGTCGGGGCCAAACCCGTCCCATTGCGCATTGCCGGGGTCGACACTGGCCAGACGGGTGCCTTCAAGCGCGGTGCCGATCTTGTGGAAATACCACCAGGGCACACCGTTTACGCCGCTGACGATTGTGGTGTGATCGCCGATCAGCGGCTGCATCTTGGGCACGATGGGGGGCACGGAATGCGCCTTGAGGGTGACAATCACGTAATCCTGCGGGCCAAGGTCGGCGGGGTTGTCGCTTGCGGTGACCGGAACCGTCACCGGGTCTTTGCCTTCCTCGATCAGGGTCAGGCCCTTGGTGTTCATCGCCGCAAGATGCGGGCCGCGCGCCACAAGGCTTACATCCGCCCCCGCCTGCGCCAGCTTTACGCCCATATAGCCGCCAATCGCGCCGGCCCCGAAAATACAGATTTTCATGAGTTCAGGCCTTTTCTGCCAGACCCAGCTTTTCGGCCAGGCCGATCCGCTGCATCTTGCCGGTTGCCCCTTTGGGGATTTCATCAAGAATGATCACCTTGCGCGGCACCTTGAAATCGGCCATCCGCTCGGCGGCAAAGGCGCGGATATCCTTTTCGGTGGCGCTTGCGCCTTCCTTGAGAACAAGCGCCGCCGCGACCTCTTCGCCAAGCTTGGGATGGGGCATCGCAAAGGTCACCACCTGCGCCACATCCGGGTGATCCAGAAGCACGCCATCGACCTCAAGCGGGCTGATCTTTTCGCCGCCCCGGTTGATGATCTCCTTGAGGCGACCGGTCAGATGCAGATAGCCATCGCTGTCAAAGGCGCCCTGATCGCCGGTGCGGAACCAGCGCGCGCCCTCGGCTTCAAAGAAGTTCTTCTCGTTGGCCTCGGGGTTGCCCTCATAGCCGGGCGTCACGTTGGGGCCGGAAATCACCACCTCGCCGGTGCCGTCGATAAGCCGGTTTTCGGTCTCATGGGCGATGCGCATTTGCGGACCCGCAGGGATGCCCACGGCGCCGGGTTTCTGGGTGCCCGACGCAAGCGGATTGCACGCCATCTGATGGGCGGCCTCGGTCATGCCGTAGGCCTCGACCACGGGGGCGTTGAAGGTCTCGTTGAGGGCGACCATGACCTGCGCGGGAAGCGAGGCCGAGGACGAGCGCAAGAAGCGCAGCGGCGTTTCGGCGATGACATCGGCGTTGCGCCCGGCGCGGCTCAGGATGGCCTGATGCATGGTCGGCACGGCGGTGTACCAGGTCGGTTGCGCCTCTTTCATCCAGCCGAAAAAGCGCAGCGCGTCAAAGCCCGGCGCGCACCAAACCGAGGCCCCGGCGGCCAGCGATGCGGTCACCGCCGCGATCAGCCCGTGAATGTGAAACAGCGGCATCACGTTCATGCAGCGATCCGCCGAGGTCAATTCAAGCGAAACCTTGATATGCTCGGCCGAGGCGGCGACGTTGGCGTGCAAAAGCGGCACGATTTTCGGGCGCGACGTGGTGCCCGAGGTGTGCAGGATCAAGGCCACGTCATCGGCTGCGGGTGCATCGGTATCCGCCGCGCCAGAGCTCTCTGACGAGAGGGTGAAATGACCGGCGGGCGCGCCATCGGGCACCGAGAGGCGCACAATGGCCATGCCCGCCTTGGTCGCCGCGGCAAGCGCCGGGCCGTCATACTCGGCCATCACAACAAGCGCCTTGGCGCTCAAATCCGAGAGGTAAAAATCGTATTCCTCTTCGCGATAGGCCGGGTTCAGCGGGGCGGTGGTGGCCACCTGTGCGATGGTGACAAAGGCGGTCGCCATTTCCGGCCCATTGGGCAGCACGATCGCCACGCGGTCGCCCTTGCCGATCCCCATGTTGTTGAGCGCGGTCTTGACCTCGGTTGAAAGGGAGCGAAGCCCATCATAGCTTAGCCAATCGCGATCCGGCGCGCCTATGGCCGGGGCCGAGCCGTCATGACCACTCAAGAGTGCGCTCATCGTTGTATGCATGGTGATAGTCCTTCGTTCAGTGTTATTGAGCGTTCAGTGTTAATACGCAGGCCCTCAGCTGGCCTTGGCGCGGGAAAACAGGCGCGTGTATTTCAAAAGCGGCAGCAGGAAGAGAACTGCGCTTATGGCGATGAAGCTAGCAGACAGCGGGCGTTCGAGAAATGCAAATACATTGCCCTGTTCCGCGATCAACGTCTGACGAAAGCTTTTCTCCATCAAGGGGCCAAGCACCAGCGCCAGAACAAGCGGGGCCATCGGATAATCGGCCTTGCGCAACAGATAGCCGCCGACCCCAAAACCCGCAATAAGCCAGACATCGTGCATCTTCTGGCTTGGGGCATAGCCGCCGACGATGCACAGGATAAGCACAAGCGCGCAGAGCACGGTAAAGGGCATCCGAAGCGCCCAGACAAACACCGGGATCAGGGCGAGGTTCACCACGACGGCGGCAAAATTGGCAGTATAGAGCGATGAAATCAGCCCCCAGACAAACTCGGGCTGTTCAATGAAAAGCATCGGCCCCGGCACAAGGCCCCACATCACCATGCCGCCCAGCAAAAGCGCCGTGGTCGGCGAGCCCGGAATGCCAAGCGTCAGCATCGGCAAAAGCGATCCGGTCGAGGCGGCGTTATTGGCGGTTTCGGGCGCGGCGACGCCTTCGATATTACCCTTGCCAAAGCTGTCGGGATTTTTCGATGTCACCTTTGCCAGACCATAGGCCATGAGCGCCGCAGGCGTGGCTCCGGCGGCCGGCAGCATGCCGACGAAAAACCCGATGAAAGAGCCAAAACTCATGGTGCGCCAAAGCTTGTTCATTTCACGCAAACCGGCCCCCAGCTCGCGAAAGGTAAGCCGTGCGGGGGTCACGCTTGGCGCGGATTTCGAGGTTTCGATCGTATAGAGGATCTCACCGACGCCATAGGCACCAATCGCCAGCACCAGAAAGCTGATGCCAGAATAAAATCCGGGCTGGTCAAAAAAGATCAGCCGCGGTTGCCCCGAAATCAGGTCAAGCCCGACGGTCGAGAGCACCAGACCAAGACAGATCATGATGATCGTCTTGAGCACGTCATCGCCGCCAAGGCCGACAAAGGTTGTAAACGCCATCAGCACAAGCGCGAATTCTTCGGGCGGGCCAAACGCAAGCGCGATATCCGCCAGCGGCGCGGCAAACAGGGTGAACAGGACAACCGAGATCGTGCCCCCCACGAAAGACGCGACGGCAGCGGCGATAAGCGCAAGCCCGGCCTTGCCCTGTTGGGCCATCGGGCGGCCATCAAAGGTGGTCGCGACGGCGGTCGAGGCACCGGGAATGCCCAGCAGGATCGAGCTTATCGCGCCGCCATACATCGCCCCGTAATAGATCGCCGCCAAAAGGATGATCGCCGAAGAGGGCGGCACGATGAAGGTGAGCGGCAGGACGATCGCCACGCCATTCACCGACCCAAGCCCCGGCATCGCCCCGATGAACAGCCCCGCCGTCACCCCCAGAATGACAATCATCAGGTTGAGCGGCGACAGCGAGGTCGCAAAGCCGTCCATCATCAGTCCGATTAATTCCATCACCGGGGCCCTTTAGAAAAACATTGAATAAAGTGGGACGAAGAAAGGTTCCGTAAGCCCCTTGGGCAGCAGGATTTTCAACGTGACCTCGAAGAAGAAAAACAGAAACAGAGGTGTGCCAAGCCCGAGGCACAGGGTCAGAAGCCAGCCGTGCTTGCCGAATATCTTGAGATACCAGAACAAAAAAAGCGGCAGGGCGATATAGCTGCCGAGCCAGGGCATGAGCGCAATCGTGACCACAAGTGCGATCATCACCATCACAACCGAGCGTAACGTCTCGGGATCAAAGAAATCGCCCGCATAATCGGATTTTCCGCGCAGCGAGCGTAGCAGGATTGCCCCCGCTGCCACGAACATGATCGCCGACAACCAGAACGGAAACGCGCCGCCCCCCGGCCCGCCGGTCATGCCGTTCCAACCGATTGGAAGCACCGTGGCATGCCACATGAAATAGGCAGACATCGCCATGATGGCGGCCGCAATCAACCGATCAGCTATAAGCATGAGGCATCTCTTTCCGAGTAGGGTCAGGCAAACGGGGCGCTTTCACGCCCCGCCTGACATCAAGGACTTGTGGGTGCGATCAGGAGCCTTCGCCCATGCTCTTGAGAAGGTCGGCGTGCTTTTCACGCTCTTCAAGGAAATAGGCCTGAAGCGCGTCGCCGGTCAGAAACTCGGCCAAAAGCGCCTTTTCGGCGGTGTAGGTCTGCCATTCTTCCGACGTGTTCAGCTTTTCGAACATGTTCGTGTAAAAGGCGACCGCTGCGGGGTCCATATCCTTGGGCGCCACGAAAGAGCGCTGCATCCAATAGACCAGATCATGCCCCAGCTCTTTCATCGTGGGCGTGTCGGGGAAAGAGGCGATCCGCTCCGGCGTCAAGGCCGCGATCGGGCGCAGCTTGTTCGCCTGATAAAACCCAAGCGCCTCGGAGGGGTTGTTGACGGATGAATCGACATGTCCGCCGACCAGGTTGCGCGCTACATCGCCACCGCCCGAGAACGGCACATAGGTCACCTTGATGCCGAATTCCTTTTCAAGCATCGCGGTCACAAGGCTGTCTTCCTGACCGGTGCCGGTGCCGCCCATTTTCCATGCGCCACCCGACGCCTTGACGGCGGCAACATAGTCATCAAGCGTCTGGATGTCGCTGTCGGCATTGACCCAGAGAACGAAGGTATCAAGCGCCATGCGGGCAATCGGCGTGAACTCTTCGATATTGACCCCGATATCGGTGCGCAGCGGCGTGGTGTAATAGCTGTTGAGGGTTGCCATGATCACATGATTATCGCCCGTCTTGTCCTTGAGATAGCGCAGCGCCTCGGCCCCGGACCCGCCGCCCTTGTTGACCGGAAGCACCGGCATGTTTGAGAGGTTTTCTTTTTGGATGATCGCCTGGAACAGCCGGGCCAGACGGTCAGCGCCGCCACCCTGGCCGGCCATGATGACCATTTCCACGGGCTTTTGTGGTTTCCAGTCCTCGGCCATCAAGGGTGATGCGGACAAAACGGCAAGAGCAGCCGCAGAGATGAGGCGGCGCGCGAAAGTGTAAGTCATGTAATGCCCTCCCTGGCATATTTTGGTGAGACCCTCCCGAAATGCGCAACCTGAGTTGGCATTTGTCTCATCCCGATGAGGGCAAACTATCAATACGAAATATTATTTCATCTTAATACGCGTATCCGTGTTAGTTGTTGCGCTTACAAATCGTTATTGTGTAATGTTGTAAACATGAGCAAGACCCTTGTCGGACCCCAATTGCGGCAGTTGCGCCGCGCCCATAATCAAACCCAGGCGGATATGGCGGCGCGGCTGGGGGTGAGCGCGTCCTATGTGAACCTTCTGGAAAACAATCAGCGCAGCCTGTCGGTCAAGGTTTTGCTGGCGCTGTCGGATGCGTACGGTGTGGCATGGCAGGAGCTGATCAATGACGACGAGGTCAGCAAGCTTGCCGATTTGCGCGCCACGGTGCGTGATCCGATTTTCACCGGCCAAAGGCCCGATCTTCAGGAGTTGCGCGCGGCCCTTGATCATGCGCCGCAACTGGTGACGCAGTTTTTGCAACTGCATCAGAATTACCGGATCATGCTCGGCAATCTGAAACATCTTGATGATCATGGCGCGGTGCCGGATATGCTGGCGACCTCGCCAGAGGCGGCGATTTATGATTTCTTTCGCCAGCATGCAAATCATTTTGCCGAGCTTGAAGAGGCCGCCGATCAGGCGCGCGATGCGGTCGGCGGTCGGCAGGACGATATTTACGCCAACCTCAAGCGTCATCTGGACAATGCCTATGGCGTCAGGGTTGATCTTGTCAGTATCGAGCGGATGCCGGACACGCTTCGTGATTTCAAGGAAGAAAGCGGCCAGGTTCTGCTCTCCGAGGCGTTTGATCAGATCAACCGCAACTTTCAGCTGGCGCATGTTCTGGCGATGGTCAGCTGCGGCAGCCTGCTTGACAGCCTGGTCTCGGATGCGGGCACGCTTTCCGATACGGCGCGCGCGCGCTGTCGGGTGGAATTGGCGAATTATTTCGCGGCGGCTTTCCTGATGCCCTATGCGCCGTTTCTGGCGCAGGTGAAGCAGACCGGCTATGATATCGACCGGGTGGCGACCACCTTCGGGGTGTCGTTTGAAATGGTCTGTCATCGCCTCACAACCCTGCAACGCAAGGGCGCGCAGGGGGTGCCGTTCTTTTTCCTGCGGATTGACCGGGCGGGCAATGTGACCAAGCGGTTCAACGCCACCCCGTTCACGCTTGCCGAAAAGGGCGGGGCTTGTCCGGTCTGGAACATTCATAGCGCCTTTGCCGCCCCCGGCACAATCATCCCGCAAGTTGTCGAGCTTCCCGATGCAGGCCAGTTCTTTACCATCAGCCGCACCACCGACCGCCCGGTCATAAGCCGTCACACCCAGGATCGCCGTCTTGTGGTGACGCTTGGCTGTGAGCGCGCCCATGCCGAACAGATCGGCTATGCCTCGGCGCTTCGGGTGACCGATGAGGCTAATATCGCCAGGATCGGGCTCAATTGTCATATCTGCCCGCGTCAGGCCTGTTCACAGCGCGCCCACGAGCCGATGCATGTGAACCTGACGATTGATGCAAACCGGCGCGGCTCGACACGTTATGAAAGCTGAGGGTGCGCGCGTCGAGACCCAGTAACCAGCGGTTTGCAACTATCGGCAAGAGCGCCCCACCTTGACCGGTCCGGCCCGGTTGGTCACCCGCTCAAGCCGATTGACGCGCTGCGCCACAACCAGGGCATGTCGCGTTCATACGAATTCACGCGACATGCCCTTACCTACTGATCTCGCATGTTCGGATTGCTCAAAACCGGTTCCCACTTTTGAGCAACATGCTCTGGGACAGGCGGCACAGCGCCACAGAACGGGCGCCACGACACATGGCACCCGCGCGATCAACCGGCCACGCAATCGGCAAAGTAGCGCACGACACCATCATCGCTTACCTCTTGCACCAGCCCGTGAATATCGGTTTCGAACCCCGGACATTCGCGCGCGAATTCGCGGTTGAATTTCAGGTAGGTCACGATCTTCTTGTTGAACACCTCGCCGGGAATCAACAGCGGAATGCCCGGCGGATAGGGGGTGACAAGGCTGGTGGTGATGCGCCCTTCCAGATCGTCGATCGCCACACGCTCTGTTGTGCGCCGCGCGATATGCGCGAAGGCGTCGGTTGGGGTCATGGCCGGTGTAAGATCGCTCAGGTACATTTCGGTGGACAGGATCGCCACATCGTATTTGGCATATAGCCTGTGCACATGCTGGCACAGATCCTTGAGGCCCATGCGTTCATAGCGCGGCTGTTTGGCGCAGAATTCCGGCATTGCGCGCCACATCGGCTGGTTCTTGTCATAATCGTCCTTGAACTGCTGCAAGGCGGTCAAAAGCGTGTTCCAGCGCCCCTTGGTGATGCCGATGGTGAACATCACGAAAAAGCTGTAAAGCCCGGTTTTCTCGACCACGACGCCGTGTTCGGCCAGGAATTTGGTGACGATAGAGGCCGGAATGCCGTTCTCTTCAAAGCGCCCGTCAATGTTGAGGCCCGGCGTGATGATCGTCGCCTTGATCGGGTCCAGCATGTTGAAGCCGGGCGCCATTTCGCCGAAATCATGCCACGACTCTTCGCCGTCAGAGGGTTGCACGCCATCGGCATCGGTCTTTTTGAGAACCCAGTCTTCGGCCTTGCCGATGCCCTCGTCGTCAAGCACATCCGGCCCCCAGACCTGAAACCACCAATCGCCCTCGCCGAATTCCGCATCGACCTTTTGCATGGCGCGCCGGAAATCAAGCGCCTCGGCGATGCTTTCCTCGACAAGCGCGGTGCCGGCCGGGGGTTCCATCATCGCGGCGGCCACGTCACAGCTTGCGATGATGCTGTATTGCGGGCTTGTGCTGGCGTGCATCAGGTAGGCCTCGTTGAAGAGGTGCCGGTCCAGCGGGGTGGTCTGGCTGTCCTGTACAAGAACATGGCTTGCCTGACTTATCCCGGCCAAAAGCTTGTGGATCGACTGGGTCACATAGGTGACCGAATGCACCGGACGCTCGCGGTTGTGGCCCATGGCGTGAAAGTTGCTATAGAAGGGGTGAAAACTGGCATGCGGCAACCAGGCCTCGTCGAAATGCAGGTTGTCGATATAGCCATCCAGAACGCCCTTGATGGTCTCGGTGTTGTAAAGCACGCCGTCATAGGTGGATTGTGTGAGCGTCATGATGCGCGGCTGCACGGTATCGGCATCGACGCCCGCCAAAAGTGGGTTGGCGCGGATCTTGGCCTTGATCGCGTCGATCTCGAACTCGCTGCGCGGGATCGGGCCGATGATGCCGTAATGGTTGCGCGTCGGGCGCAGAAACACCGGGATCGCGCCGGTCATGATGATACTGTGCAGGATTGATTTGTGACAGTTGCGATCCACCACCACCACATCGCCGGGCGCAACCGTGTGATGCCAGACCATCTTGTTGCTGGTGCTGGTGCCATTGGTGACGAAAAAACAGTGATCGGCGTTGAAAATGCGTGCGGCATTGCGCTCTGACGCGCCAATCGCGCCGTCATGGTCAAGCAGCTGCCCCAACTCCTCGACCGAGTTGCAGACATCCGCGCGCAGCATGTTTTCGCCGTAAAACTGGTGATACATCTGGCCGATCGGGCTTTTGAGAAAGGCAACGCCGCCGGAATGCCCCGGACAATGCCAGGAATACGACCCGTCTTCGGCATAATCGAGCAGCGCCTTGAAAAACGGCGGCTGGATGCCTTCGAGATAGATCTTGGCCTCGCGGATGATATGCCGGGCGACGAATTCGGGCGTGTCCTCGAACATGTGGATAAAGCCGTGCAATTCGCGCAGGATGTCATTGGGCAAATGGCGGCTGGTCTTGGTCTCGCCATAGACGTAAATCGGCACTTCGGCGTTGCGGCGGCGGACCTCTTCGACAAAGTTGCGCAGGTTGGTGACGACCGGGTCGATATCCGGGCCGGGGCTGAATTCTTCGTCGTCGATGGACAGGACAAAGGCGCTTGCGCGCGATTGTTGTTGGGCAAATTGCGACAGGTCGCCGTAACTTGTCACCCCAAGCACTTCGAAGCCCTCGCTTTCAATCGCCTCTGCCATGGCACGAATGCCCAGACCCGACGAGTTTTCCGAGCGAAAATCTTCGTCTATTATCACGATGGGAAAGTGGAACTTCATAAAACGCTCCTTTCAGGAGGCCAGCAGAGAGGGGAGGCACAGCACTGTGTGGCCGAGGCATCGCGCAGGGGCGCGCGGGCTCGATCTGAAATCCGTTTGTTTCCTTTGACGGGCTTGCCGTCAAGTCCTGCTGCGCAGCGTTTGCCCACGCGATGACATTTTGGGAAACCTCGATTTTGTCGTAACGTTCTTGCGGTTGTGTTACCATTTAAAGCTATGTCCCTGCGGGCGCATCAGCTAGATCACTAAACTGAAAGTGGGAGAGCGGCATGGCTGAAAGTTCAAAATCAGTGCTTTTGGGCAGAGATGCCAAAGCGCGGCCAGACGAGGCGGAAACGCTTCGCACGCTCAATGCTTTTGCGGTGGATTTGATTGCCATTCCCAGTGTCGAGGATTTGTTCTGGTATGTGGCGCGCAATGTGGTGGGGCGGCTGAATTTTGTCGATTGCGTGATTTATCAGGCGAATAAAGACCAGACCGAGCTTGTTCAGGTGGCTGCCTTGGGCGAGAAAAACCCTTTTGGACGCAGTATTATCAATCCGCTGCGCATTCCGTTTGGCCAGGGGATCACCGGACAGGCCGCGCAAAACCGCGAGACCATCATTGTTGACGACCTTCTCAAGGATCAAAACTATATCCCGGATACCCGCCCCGCGCGGTCCGAAATCTGTGTTCCTCTGGTGTTTCGAAATCGCGTCGTGGGGGTGATCGACAGCGAACACCCGGACCCCGGCGCATTTGGTGATGCCGCGCGTGACATCCTGACCACCGTGGCCGCGATGACAAGCGCCAAACTCGAACTTCTCGCAGAGGCGGAACGCTCAAACCAACGCTATCAGGATCTGGTGGACTCCCATGTGCAACTGGCCCGCGAGGCGAGCAATCGCAAGGCCCTTGAGGCCAAGCTTTTCGAGGCGCGCAAGCTTGAGGCGATCGGGCGTTTGACCGGGCAGTTTGCCCATGAGTTCAACAATTTGCTGACCGTGATTTCTGGCAATCTGGAGTTTCTCGACACTGAAATCAAGGGCCCGGAGGCCAGGGGGTACCTGACCCATGCCCAAACCGCCGCCCGGCGGGGGGCGCGACTTATCCGGGACATGCTTGCCTTTTCCCGGCGGACGCGGCTTGTTCCGACGGTCATCGACCTCAACAGGTTCGTCACCACCATCTGCGAGCGCAGCACGCCGGAGCTCGGCGAGGCGATCACGCTTGATCTGACCCTGGCAGAGGGGCTTTGGCCGGTCACGATTGACGCCAAGGCCGCGAAAAACGCCCTTTTCAATCTGATCGGAAATGCGCGCGACGCGATGCCCGAAGGCGGGCGCATAGAGATAACAACGCAGAATGTCAGTCACAGCTGGTCAGATAGAGACGGGCTGGCGATCGAGCTTGCCGCAGGTGAGTATGTCCGCGTCAGCGTGCGCGATCACGGGATGGGCATGTCCGAGCAGTGCATGCAACAGATTTTCGACCCGTTCTTTACAACCAAGCCGGTCGGCGCGGGCACCGGGCTTGGCCTGTCGATGATCCTCGGCTTCATGCAGCAATCAGGCGGCACCGTTGCGGTGCAATCCGTTCCCGGCAAGGGGTCATTGTTCGAGCTGTACTTTCCCGCCGCCCCCAAGGACGCAAACGATTTGTTAACCATCAATCCTTAACAAGTCGTTACGTCAACCTTGGGGGATTAGATGGCTACATTACTGCAAAACAGGCATCGAAACACAGATTGCCTGCCGCTTATCAGTGTGCGTGACTTGCGCTCTGGCGATCGGGGGAAAATTCGGGATGTCGCCGAGGCCATTGGCCAGGCGGCGCGTCAGATCGGGTTCTTTCGCATAGCGGATCATGGCATCGCGCCAGAGCTTGTCGAGGCCACCTATCGGGCCAGCGCGCGGTTCTTTTCTTTGCCGGAGGCCACCAAGCGGCTCTATTACATCGGCCATAGTTCCAACCATCGTGGCTATGTGCCCTTCACCGAAAAAGGCGATTATCCCGATGAGGTGAACCGCAGCTACGAGGCGTTCGATCTTGGCCTTGATCTGCCGGATGACGATCCCGATTACCTTGCGGGCAACCGGGTCCTGGGGCCAAATGTCTGGCCCGAGCTTGCCGGGTTCAAGAAAACGGTCGGGCGATATTATCGGGAAATCGCGGCTCTCGGTCGGCTGGTCTGTTCGGCGCTGGAAACGCATCTGCGCCTGCCCGCAGGGGCGATGACCGATCACATGAGCAAGCCGATTTCACAGCTCCGATTGCTGCATTACGTGCGTCAACGTGTGACCAGGGATCATACGTCGGTCAATATGGGCGCGCATACCGATTACGAATGCCTGACCCTGCTTCATACGCGCAATGAGGGTCTTCAGGTGATGACCCGTGATGACCTCTGGGTCGATGTGCCGGTGGATCCGACAGTGTTCGTGGTCAATGTCGGTGACATGCTCGAAGCCTGGAGCAATGGCGTTCTGCGCTCGACCCCGCACCGGGTTCTCAACCTCAGCGCCGAGCGGTTTTCCTTGCCCTATTTCGTGGCCGTCAATCACGATACGGTGATCAAACCCTTTGCGCAGCTGGTCAGCGCAGAGCACCCCGCCAAATACGAGCCTTTTACGGCGGGCGCACATCTTGAGCGCATGCTGGTGCGTGATTTTCCCTATTTGCGTGACCTCAAGCCGGGGGAGCGCGCGCGCTCGGACGGCGGCTTGGCGGCGTCGCATCTCAATCCTTTCGAGCAACGCCTTCATACGAGTGGAACGTAAGTCATGCCTGATCCAGATGCCATTATCGCCGTGATTTTCGCGGGGTTTATCCTGAGCGCCACGCCAGGGCCGTCGATGCTTTATGTGCTGTCGCGCAGCGTCGGTCAAAGCCGGGCGGCGGGGCTTGCCTCGGCGCTTGGCCTGGGGCTTGGCGGTGTGCTTTTGGCGGTGGCCACGGCACTGGGCCTGTCGGCGCTGTTCGCGCAATTTGACTGGTTGGTCCTGTCTTTGCGCTATCTCGGGTCTGCCTATCTGGTGTGGCTCGGGGTGGGCATGATCCGCGATGCACGCGCCAGTTCGCGTGTCACATTCAAGGTGCAAGAGGTCATCGCACGGTCATTTTCGTCGATTGTCTGGCAGGGGGTTCTGGTCGAGCTTCTTAATCCCAAAACGGTGCTGTTCTTTGCGCTGTTCCTGCCGCCTTTTGTCGATGCTGGGCGTGCAGAGGGCGCGCAAGACAGCGTACAGTTACAGCTTTTGACCCTTGGGGTTTTGGTGCCGCTCACGGCAATCCCGTCCGATATGCTGATCGCCTATATGGGCGGCAGCATGACCCGGGCGATCAACCGCCAGCAGATGTTTCGCGAGGTGCTTGCCTGGATCGGCGGCTTGGTCCTGATCGCGATCGCCTTGAATTTGCACCTTGAAATCATCTGACACGGTCAAGGCACGTCGATTTTGAGCATGTTGCTAGCCTGCGTTTGCGCTGACAAGGAAAAGCTGTGTTACGAACAAGGTCCAGACGATCTTGGGCCTGAGATTGGGGTTCTTCTGGAACTCTTCCCAGATCGCGATGACGCGCTCCTCGTCAAGAATGCCGGTGCTGCGCAGGGTGTCACGGCTAAAGAGGTCCGAGGCCAGCTCGAACAGCGGGCCGCGCAGCCAGGTCGCGGTCGGGATGCCGAAACCCTTCTTGGGGCGATCCCAAAGGGCGCGCGGCACATAGCGTTCAAGCACGCCGCGCAAGACGCCCTTGCTTTCGCCGCCCATAAGCTTGATCTCGTCCGGCAGGGAATAGGCAAAGCGCATGATCTCGGGGTCGAGCATCGGAATACGGGTCTCAAGGCTGACGGCCATCGCGGCGCGATCGACCTTGACCAGGATGTCATCGGGCAAATAGCGCGCCATATCAAGAAAGCTTGTCTGTTCAAGCACAGACCAACCCGCTTCGCCCGCGATTTGCGCAAGCAGGGGCTCATGCGCAGGCATGGCCCCCGGCACCAGCAAATGCGTGGCGTCCAATCCGGTAAAGCTTGCCTCATAGCCGCTGATCGGCGTGGCGGCGGACAAGGTCGCGCGCCGCCGGTCAAGTTGAAGCCGGGTTGCTGTCACGTTGCGCCCGAAAACGTCGCCAAGGCCCAAACGCTCGGCGGCGGCAAAGACCGTGCAATCAAGCGTCGCAATCGCCGCGGATTCCACTCCGCGCTTGAGGCGCTTTTGCGGGCTTCCATCCCAAAGGAGCTATGACTGAATCTGGTGTTTGGGTTGTTTGAAGGTTGGCAGCGTATCTGGTTG
>JAVVFB010000450.1:0-602 GCA_032251095.1 Roseovarius sp.
CAGCAGTATATAAGCCAGCTTGTTTCCGCCGCCAGCGTCGCGGATAAACTCACAAGTCAACTTGTAGGTTTTGCAAGAAAAGACCCAGCACCTCTCCGCAATCCACGCCCTGCCTTCCGAGTGCTGGCAAGCGGCGGGCGATGCACAAAAGGATATTGTCAGAGGCTTAAACCGCAAAGTTTTAAGGGCGGATTAAAGGGCGTGTTCAATTTCCCGCGTCTCTAATTTCCGTTTATATTCAACGCTTTATAAATATATTTGGAGCGGGCGACGGGAATCGAACCCGTATCATCAGCTTGGAAGGCTGAGGTCTTACCATTACACAACGCCCGCGACACATTCCAATTAGGCCAGCCCGGCGGGCGGGTCAAGACGCCGGACCGGGCCGTGACGCAATCGGCCCGGTGCGGCGTTCCGCAACCGGGCCGACAAGATCGTGGCAGGGCCGGATCTGGGCGCGCGGGCTCAGAACCGGCGGCTGACCCGAAGGCCGATCTCGAATTCGGAGCGATCGCTGCTTGCACGACCACCGAGACGCGCGGCCCCTGACCAACCGGAAGCATCGGCAAAACCGACCTCGACGCTGCTCCGCAGGGTTGCAC
>JAVVFB010000451.1:0-599 GCA_032251095.1 Roseovarius sp.
CCGGCGACTTCGGCGCGCGGTAGAGCCCCGCCTCTTCGCAGCCCGGATGCTCGCACACGCGGGTCGAGGTCTCGGACGCCCCCGACATGCCCCGCCGCCCGCGCGGATTCTTGCGCTTGGCCGACGACACCGACATATCGAAACCGAAAGGATCAGTCTTGGACATTGGCAAACCTTTCCGAGTCAGGGCGCAGAGTGTATGGCAAAACGCGCGGAATAGAAGGGGGGTAGGTCAAAAAACCGCGTGAAGACATCATGAAAGAACGCAAGCGAGAGGCCCGCGATTTCATCGCAGGCTATTGACTCAAAACGATTCTGCCTTGTCGATTCTGCCCGCTTGGGGCCGTGTCGATCACGCGGACCCGGCCCCGCTGCCGCTCGTTGCGCCGCGCCCCGTTGGGTTTATCCCTTATCCCCTGCGGGCGCGCGGGCGGCGGGCCGGATCACTTCGCGCCGGGGCCGATGATCATGATCATCTGGCGGCCCTCCATCTTGGGCATGTTCTCGATTCGCCCGATGCCCTCGACATCGTCGGCGATGCGTTCGAGTAATTCGCGCCCCAGATGCTGATGCGCCATCTCGCGCCCGCGAAAGCGCAG
>JAVVFB010000452.1:0-597 GCA_032251095.1 Roseovarius sp.
GGCAGGGGCAGGCGCGGCGGCGGGTTTGGGCGCGGGCGCGTCGTCGTCCTCGTCGAACGGGGCCTTGTAGCCCGTGATGCCGGTCGCCTGACGCAGGCTTGCCTCTACGTCTCTCGCCTCGATCCCGCGATCCTCGGCACCATAACCGGTGCAAATGAGCCGACCGAAGACCAGCCCGAGGAAGGCCGCGAAGGCCACCGCCAGCAGCAACGCGGCAAGAAATCCGACCGAGCCGGCCGCAGACACCAGAACGGCCAGGCCAGCCAGGGACGCAAGACCCCAGCAAACAATCTGGCAAGTGCTCAGTTTCGACGTCGTGGACATGTCACTCTCTCCCGTTGGTTCTCAGATTGGCGTGTCAGTAAACATCGCCTTTCTTGACCCGGGCGGAAAACTCCGTCTCCTTGCCCTCGGCCAGCAGTTTTGCCTGCTCAACCCAGTTGTCACGGCTGACCCGTCCCTTGAACCCTTCAAGGTTCCGGTCCACCCAACTGACCTCTTCCTCCGTCCATGCGGCGATCTGGTCGAAATGGTAAAAGCCCATGGAATTGCAAAGTTTTTCAAGCTTCGGCCCGATCCCCTTGATCTGCTTGAGAT
>JAVVFB010000453.1:0-595 GCA_032251095.1 Roseovarius sp.
CTCGAAAGAGCCTTCGCCCTCGACATAGAGATATTCCGGGTCCGCCGCCGCCGAGCAGATGAGCCGAACGCGCGCCTCGTAGAGTGCGTCGATGAGGGTGACGAATCGTTTCGCCTCGTTGAAGTTCGTCCGGCCCAGTTGGGGAATGCTCTCCAGCACCAGCAGGCGCACCGACTGTGCGAGCGCGAGATAGTCGGCAGGGCCGAGCGGGCGGCCGCACAGATCATAGAACGTGGCGCGCGCAACACCGTTGTGAAAGGCGGGGATCTCCACTGCGCGCTTGTTGACGATGATCTCGTGGGGCGCAGCCTGACCGCCGGTCATGTCCTGCCAGATGGTCTCGATCACGGCCCGGTTCGCGGCATTGAGGGGTGTGAACCATGTCTGCGCCCCGGCCAGCCGATTCTGGCGGTAATCGGTGGGGCCTGCCATCTCGTGCACCACCATCCGTTCCTTCACAAGGTCGATGAAGGGCAGGAAAAGCTGCCGATTGAGGCCATCTTTGTAGAGGTCATCCGGCACCCGGTTCGAAGTGGTCACAACCACCACCCCGGCGGCGAAAAGCGCCTGGAAGAGCCGCCCCACGATCATCGCG
>JAVVFB010000454.1:0-594 GCA_032251095.1 Roseovarius sp.
GCGTGGTGCTCGACGCGCTCGAGAAGGGCGAACGTGAAGGGGGCGCCGCGCGCAAGGCGCTGATCGACGACCTGCCCCTCTTTGCCGCGGCAGCCCCACCGCCCGTGACGCGCCCCGAATCGGGGATTGAACAGCGGCTGGCGGAGGTGATGCCCGACACGCTCAGCCCGCGCGCCGCGCTCGACCTCATCTATGAATTGAAGGCGATGCTGGACGGGGCGAAGTAGCCCCGCTTCCTCGCATTATCCGCGATTGGACGACACACCGACCTGCGCCGGGCGCAGAATACGGTCATGCAGCATGAAGCCTTGCGCCGAAACCTGGATGATCTCTCCCGCAGAGGTGCCCGGAGCAGGGGCCTCGAACATCGCCTCATGATGGCGCGGATCGAAGCGGTCGCCCGGCTGTGGGTCGATCACGGTGATGCCGTGCTTGGAAAACACGTTCCCGAGCTCGCGCAGTGTCAATTCGATCCCCTCGACAAGCGCGGCAGAGGCGGCGCGCTGCTCGTCGGTGATGGTTTCGAGTGCGCGCTTGAGGCTGTCATGCACGGGCAGCATGTCGCGGGCAAGCCGCGACCCGCCATATTGCTCG
>JAVVFB010000455.1:0-592 GCA_032251095.1 Roseovarius sp.
CATGGGCCAGAACCGCGAGGGCGCGGAATACGGCTTTGCCTTTCTTGATGAGGACGCCAAGCGCGAATTGCGCCGCTCGATCTTCAAGGCGGTCTGTATTCCGGGCCATCAGGTGCCCTATGCCAGCCGCGAGATGCCGATCGCGCGCGGCTTCGGCACTGGCGGGATGCAGTTGACGCTGGCGCTGCTTGGCCCCGATGACGCCTGCAAGGTGATCGACCAAGGCGCAGATGACAGCGTGAACGCGGCCAACATCCGCAACTTTTTCGCGCTTACCTGTCCCGGTGTGACTGGCACGCTGCGCACCGAAGAGGCAAGCGTGATCCAGACCCGCCACCGCATCCCTGAACTGCCGCTGCGCGCCGATCAGATATTGGTGTTTCAGGTGCCCTACCCCGATCCGCTTGTGGTTGTGGAACCCAATGCCGCCAAGCGCCGCCGGATGCACGGGCGCGCCGATTACGCGCGGCTGTGGGTCAAGCTTTACGAGGATATGGTGGCGTTCGACGAGATCACCATTTCCCACCGCTACCCGACGCGGATCAACGGGCATTACATTATCGACCCCTCGCCGATCCCGCGCTTCGACGTG
>JAVVFB010000456.1:0-585 GCA_032251095.1 Roseovarius sp.
GGATGCTGGGCGTGAACGTGATCTTGTCAGCGCCAGGCTTGCGATCACGGATGCGCGGCACTGTCACGGGAACCGGGCCGATCCCGGTCATCACTTCACGCTCAGGCAGGTAGCCATGACGCACCAGCCGCGCGCGGCCATCTTCGAGCTTCTCCGCGGCAAACGCCGTCATCAGCGCGGCCAGTTCCGCGTGAATCGCCTGTTCGATCAGCTTGCGCGCGCCGTCACGAAGGACGGCCGTAAACGGGTCGGAACCAAATCCCGATGGATCGGGCAGCTTGGTGATGGTATCGTCTGACATGTGGCATATCCCTTTCTCGGCTGAGAATTGACGGCGACTCGACACCGCCATGATATGCCGCCCCTCAGGGCACCACCAACTTCCGACCATAGCTCGCTGGGGATCGCTTCTATGTTGTTCAAACCCTTCCTGCCGCGTTGGAACGCTGCCTGCTAATGACCACCGATCCCGGCGATCTGGTGCTCGATCCCACCTGCGGCTCCACACCACGGCCTTCGTCGCCGAGAAATGGGGGCGGCGCTGGATCACCTGCGACACCTCGCGCGTGGCGATCACGCTGGCCA
>JAVVFB010000457.1:0-582 GCA_032251095.1 Roseovarius sp.
AGCGCATCTATGGCGGCACCAACGAGATCATGAAAGAACTGATCGCGAGGGCGTTGTGAGGGGTGGGGCGGTGGCGCATATGGCACATGGTGGATGCCTCCGGCGGGGATATTTGGGGCAAGGTGAAAGGGTGAAAGCGCACCCTGCCGCGCGCGCGGGCCAATTGGCATCAGGCGCGACGACAGGGCTTCACCTTGCGCGTCCATCGGCTTCCCAGCCTGTAACGCAAACCCATAAAAGCGCATTATTCTTAATCAATGATGAACACCCCCCTGCTTCATCTTGCCAAAAATATCCAAACCGCAACGCCCGCCCCAAGGGCCAGAGGGGTCATGTCATGAGCACACGTCTGGCCAAGACCGGTCGCCTCGTCGATCGCAGCCGCACGCAGGAATTCACCTTCAACGGCAAGCGCCTCAAGGGCCACCCCGGCGACACGCTGGCCTCGGCGCTTCTGGCCAATGACCAGATGCTGGTGGGCCGCTCGTTCAAGTATCACCGCCCGCGCGGCATCGTGGCCAGCGGGGCCGAAGAACCCAATGCGCTTGTCGGTCTGGGCGAGGGGGCGCGCTTCGAGCCCAA
>JAVVFB010000458.1:0-579 GCA_032251095.1 Roseovarius sp.
GGCCGCAGAACGGCTGACATCTTGGGCTGTTAACTTGTGCGCGGAAGGGGAGAATGATGATCTGGCAGCACTTAGAGGGGTTGGATTTGAGGCGATCGAATAGGCAGTTTTGTGCTGTGAGTAGCTGTGAATTATCGTGAGCTCTTATTTCTTACTGGTCCAAATTTGGTCCAAAAATAAAAATAAGGCCCTAGCATTTCTGCTAAGGCCTTGATTTTGTTGGTTGCGGGAGTTGGATTTGAACCAACGACCTTCAGGTTATGAGCCTGACGAGCTACCGGGCTGCTCCATCCCGCGATAAACCGTTTGCCTGGCGTTCCTCGCTCATGCGACCTGAAGGTCGCATCCGCTGCGGGCGGCCAGTCGGCCTTGCGGTTCCTACGGAGCCGAAGACCTGCCCCTCGGAGGCTGCTGCCGGTGAGGGGGTTGGCGCATCTGGCGCACACGGCACTAGAGACGCCAAAAGGGCCGCCCTTACGGGACAGCCCTATGACTCGTGAATGGGTTATACCCGCTCCCACTGGCTTCAATGCCTGGCGACGACCTACTCTTCCGTGCCTTAAGACACAGTACCATCGG
>JAVVFB010000459.1:0-574 GCA_032251095.1 Roseovarius sp.
CTGATGCGCAGGCGGGGGGTTTTATCCTGACAAAAACTCATGGGTCGGTGACGAGCAATCTTTGGGGCAAGACTGCGGTAAACGCCCTTGACGCGGCCAGCTTTCAGGGTGAGCGAAGCGTCGATCTGGCGATAATCGGCGGGGGATATACCGGGCTCTCTGCGTCGCTGGCAGCGGCGGAGCAGGGGGTCGAGGTCACGCTTCTGGAGGCCGAGACCGTGGGGCATGGCGGCTCGGGGCGCAATGTCGGGCTGGTCAATGCCGGGCTCTGGCTGCCGCCCGAGGCGGTGAACGCCCGGCTCGGGTCGGCGGCAGGCGAGCGCCTCAACGCGGCTCTAGCCGCAGCACCCGATATGGTGTTCGGATTGATCGAGCGTCACGCCATGGAGTGCGAGCCGGTGCGCGCCGGGACATTGCATCTTGCACATGCGCGCAAGGGTCTGAAAGATCTGGAAAACAGGGCGGCGCAACTTGCGGCGCGCGGGGCACCCGTGCGCCTTCTGGACGCCGCGGAGACAGCGCGGCGCACCGGGTCTGACCGCTTCCATGGCGCGCTCCATGATCCGCGCGCAGG
>JAVVFB010000045.1:0-16916 GCA_032251095.1 Roseovarius sp.
ATGACGACACGGCGTTGACGCCGGGCGGCTCTTCGGGCGGTTCGGCCTCGGCGGTGGCGGCGGACCTCTGCCTTGCCGCGACCGGCACCGATACCGGCGGCTCGATCCGCCAGCCGGCCGCCTTTACCGGCATCACCGGGATCAAGCCGACCTATGGGCGCTGTTCGCGTTGGGGCGTGGTGGCCTTTGCCTCTTCGCTTGATCAGGCCGGGCCGATGACCAAATCCGTGCGCGACTCGGCGATCATGCTGAGCGCCATGTGCAGCCATGACCCCAAGGATTCGACCAGCGTTGATTTCCCGGTGCCCGATTTCGAGGCCGCCCTGACCGGTGATATCAAAGGCAAGGTCATCGGCATTCCGAAAGAATACCGGATGGAGGGCATGCCCGTCGAGATCGAACAGCTTTGGGCCGATGGCACTGCGATGCTCAAGGCCGCAGGCGCCGAAATCCGCGACATAAGCCTGCCGCATACCAAATACGCCCTGCCGGCCTATTACGTGATTGCGCCTGCCGAGGCCTCAAGCAACCTCGCGCGCTATGATGGGGTGCGCTATGGCCACCGCGCCAAGCTTGCGCAGGGCGATGGCATCACCGAGATGTACGAGAAAACCCGAGCCGAAGGCTTTGGCCACGAGGTGCAGCGCCGCGTGATGGTGGGCACCTATGTTCTGTCGGCGGGCTTTTATGACGCCTATTACAACCGTGCCCGCAGGGTGCGCGCGTTGATCAAGCGCGACTTTGATCAGGCCTTTGAGGCCGGTGTCGATGCGATCCTGACCCCGGCGACGCCAAGCGCGGCTTTTGGCCTTGGCGAGATGAAAGACGCCGATCCGGTGCAGATGTATCTCAACGATGTCTTTACCGTTACCGTCAACCTTGCCGGTCTGCCGGGCATTTCGGTGCCTGCCGGGATCGACAAGCAAGGGCTGCCGCTTGGGCTGCAACTGATCGGGCGGCCGTGGGAAGAGGGCGATCTGCTCAACACCGCCTATGCGTTGGAAACAGCGGCGGGATTTGTGGCCAAACCCGCAAAATGGTGGTAAACCCGCACGCAAAACAGCTCATGGCAGGAAATAGCAGATGCGTTTGATCCTTGGCTCGGTTGCCCTTGCGGCCCTCACGGCCTGTGCGCCCGCGGTGCCCGATAGCGGCGCGGGTGTCGGTTTTCAGGACTATAGCCAATACCAGCGTGAAAAAGCCGCGCGGGACGCCGCGCTTGCGGGCAATGCCCTGCCAGCGCCCAATGCCGTGTCGTCAGAGCCGCTGAGCGCGACGCGCAGCACGGCCGTCCAGAGCACACAGCCCGGTGCGGATATCGCTGCCGATGCACGCGCCGCGCTTGACGCCACCGCCGCCAATTCCGGTCGGTCGATCCTTCAGGCGAGCCCGTCCAACCCGGCGCCGGAAGGCGTGATGAATTCCGCCGGGATTTCGCGCGAAAACAGTTTCGAGGCCGTCGGCGAGCAACGCTCGATTGAAGATGACGCCTCGCGGATTGCGCAGAACCGCGCCCAGTATCAGGTGATCGCGCCCGAGGCCGTCGGCAATCGCCCTGGCGATGTTGGCCCCAATATCGTGGCCTATGCGCTTGGGACGAAACACCCGGTTGGCACGCCGGTCTATCGCCGTGTCGGGATCAACAAGAGCGGCAAGTTCGAGCGCAATTGCGCCGAATATGCCTCGCCTGATCTGGCGCAGGTCGAATTTCTCAAGCGCGGCGGGCCAGAGCGCGACCGCCTTGGGCTTGATCCGGATGGCGATGGCTATGCCTGCGGCTGGAACCCGACCCCCTTCCGCAAGGCGGTTGGCGGGTAAAGGGGCGGGGCGTGGGTTTCACCCACCCTACGTGCAACAGACAGGCCTCGCCCAATTTCGGCGCGCGGCGTTTGGGCGCGCGGCCTGATATGATCGTGTTGCACTACACTGCGATGCAAACCGCCGAGGCCGCGCTTGCGCGGTTGTGTGATCCGGGCGCGGAGGTTTCGGCGCATTACCTGATCTCGGAGCGCGGCGAAATCTGGCAGATGGTCGAGGAAGATCAACGCGCCTGGCATGCCGGCACGGGCCAATGGGGCGCTGTGAAGGACGTCAATTCGCGCTCGATCGGGATCGAGCTTGCCAATACCGGAGCGCACCCTTTCCCCGAACCGCAGATGCGCGCGCTTGAGGGGCTAATGCGGGCGATCATGACCCGCTGGCGCATTCTGCCCGAGCGGGTGATTGCTCATTCCGACATGGCCCCGGCGCGCAAGTCTGACCCCGGCGCGCGGTTTGACTGGCGCCGCTTGGCGCGGGGTGGCCTTTCGGTCTGGCCCGAGCCGGGCAGGGCGGAGACCGGACCTGAAACCGGGGCAGGGGCGTTTCTTGTGGCGGCCGAGCGGTTTGGGTATGCCTCAAGCGGCGCGGAGGATCTTGAAACGATCCTGGCCGCCTTTCGCCTGCGCTTTCGCCCCAATGCCGTGGGGCCGCTTGAGGCGGTGGATTGCGCGGCGATTCAGGATCTTGCCACGCGCTTCCCCGTTGACCGCGCGGGCCCGAGCGCCTAAGTCACTCTCGCGCGGAGGGCCGGATGGCCGCGGGACCTGCAAGGGTGTCGAGGAAAGTCCGGACTCCACAAGACAACGGTGCCGGGTAACGCCCGGCTGGGGTAACCCAAGGGAAAGCGCCACAGAAATGAAACCGCCCGTCGCACCTGCGGCTCGCCAAGGGAGACTGTGTACGGGTAAGGGTGAAACGGTGGGGTAAGAGCCCACCGCGGGACGGGCAACCGAACCGGCACGGCAAGCCCCACCGGGAGCAATGCCAAATAGGGACCGCGCGCGGGGCCGGTCGGGCAACCGATACCGCCTGCAGGCACGTCTTGGCCCAGTGGTCCGGGTTGGCAGCTAGAGGGGCGTTGGCAACAGCGTCTCAAGATGAATGGTCATCCAAGGGGGGCAACCCCCTGGACAAAATCCGGCTTACAGGCTCTCCGCGCAAATTGTGGCCTTTAGGAATTGAGCGCCTGCGGCGCGCATTTCGTGTTATGGATGAGGGGCTTTGCCCCTCAAACTCCCCAGGATATTTTCGGCCAGAAGAAAATGGGCCTTGGCTTGGTATTATAGGAATGGTCCGATTTTCATTGGTCATTGCACGCACCCTCTTTTCAATCCGTGATCATGGGCTAGAAGCAGGGCATGCCTTATGAATGGACATCCCCGCCCGAACAGGACCCGCTGGTCCGGCTGACGCTCTGGCCGCACCGGTCCTTGCCGAGGCGTGGTTTTGCGGCCTTTGTGCTGGCGACTTTCACCCTGATCACCGTGCCGCTGTATCCGCTGCTTGGCACGGTGGTGCTCTGGGGGCTTTTGCCCTTTCTGATGCTGGCCCTGGCCGGGGTCTGGTGGGGGCTTGAGCATTCGTATCGCAGTGCCAATATCACCGAGGTGCTCGACATCGGGCCAGAGATGATCCATCTGCTGCGCAGCAATCCGCGCGGCGATGTGCAGGATTGGGAGTGTAACCGCTATTGGGCCAAGGCCAGTATGCACCCCACCGGCGGGCCGGTCGCGCATTATATCACGCTCAAGGGCAGAGGCCGCGAGGTTGAAATCGGGGCGTTTTTGTCCGAGGGCGAGCGCAAGGTGCTTTACGGCGAATTGACCGATGCCCTGCGCCCGCCGACGCCAAAGGCGGGTTAAGAGGCGAGGCGGTCCTTGACCTGCGGGCCGACCGTGCCGAAATCCATCTGACCGGCATGGCGTTCCTTGAGCTTGCCCATGATCTTGCCCATGTCGCGGATCGTGGTGGCCCCGACATCGCTGATGGCCTTGTCGATGGCGGCGGCGACTTCGTCGTCGTCAAGCTGGCGCGGCAGGAACTCCTCGATCACGGTGATCTCGCTTAGCTCGCGCTCAGCCAGGTCAAGCCGACCGCCTTCTTCATAGGCGCGCGCGCTTTCATTGCGCTGCTTGGTCATCTTGGCCAGAATCGCCATGATTTCGGGGTCGCCTACGCAAGGCGCCCCATCGACGCCGCGCCCGGCGATTTCCTGATCCTTGATTGCCGCGCTGATCAGCCGCAGCGTTGCAAGGCGCGCCGCGTCCTTGTCTTTCATCGCCTGTTTAAGGGCCTGAGTGATGCGGTCCCGCAATTCCATTTCGTTCCATCCCAATGGTTTGTCACAAGTGCCTGAGACTATCGAAAACGCGCGCGGGTGGCAACTGTTGAGCGACGGACGCGCGGGGCTGGTATTCGCCCTCAAACTGGGCCATCTAGTGCCTTGACCCGGCCCGGCCCCCCCCTTAGGTTCGCGCCAATTTGCACAGACCCGGAGAATCCCTGCCATGGCCCACGCGCGCCAGACCCGCCCGACCGCCTGCCTGGCCCTTGCGGATGGGACGCTGTTTTATGGCCATGGGTTTGGCGCCACGGGCGACACCACGGCAGAGCTGTGTTTCAATACCGCGATGACCGGCTATCAGGAGATCATGACCGACCCGTCTTATGCCGGGCAGATCGTGACCTTTACCTTTCCGCATATCGGCAATACCGGCGTCAATTCCGAGGATGATGAAACCGCCGATCCGGTGGCCGAGGGCATGGTGGTGAAATGGGACCCGACCCAGCCCAGCAACTGGCGCGCGCAAGAGCATCTGGCCGAGTGGCTGGCGCGGCGCGGGCGCATCGCCATTGGCGGGATCGACACGCGGCGCCTGACACGGGCGATCCGTCAACAAGGCGCGCCGCATGCCGCCCTGTGCCACGATCCCGAGGGCAATTTCGACACCGCCGCCCTTGTGGCCAAGGCGCGGGCCTTTGCCGGGCTGGAGGGGATGGACCTAGCCAAGACGGTCACCTGTGCACAGTCTTACCGCTGGGATGAAATGCGGTGGGCCTGGCCCGAAGGGTACAAGCGTCAGACCGAGGCCCGCCACAAGGTGGTGGCGATTGATTACGGCGCCAAGCGCAATATCCTGCGCTGTCTGGCCAGTGCGGGATGCGAGGTTACGGTTCTGCCGGCAACAGCGACCGCCGAAGAGGTTCTGGCGCATGGCCCCGATGGGGTTTTCCTGTCGAATGGTCCCGGCGATCCGGCGGCCACGGGGGCCTATGCGGTGCCGATGATCCGCGGCGTTCTGGACAAGGGTCTGCCGCTGTTTGGGATTTGTCTTGGGCATCAGATGCTTGCGCTCGCGCTTGGGGCGCAGACCGTCAAGATGAACCACGGCCATCACGGCGCCAACCACCCGGTCAAGGATCTTGAAACCGGCAAGGTCGAGATCACCTCGATGAACCACGGCTTTGCTGTCGATAGCCAGACCTTGCCCGAAGGGGTGCTTGAGACCCATGTATCGCTGTTTGATGGCTCCAACTGCGGTATCCGCATGCAGGGCCGTCCGGTGTTCTCGGTCCAGCATCACCCCGAAGCGAGCCCCGGACCGCAGGACAGTTTTTACCTGTTCGAGCGCTTCGCGGCGTCAATGTCTGCTTAATAACCGTTTAAAAACAGTTCATTTTAACCCGTTGTTAACCTGCTGTTAAAACATCATTAACCATCCGTCCGCTAGTTTCATCCCCAGAAGACGGGGAAGGACAGCGGCATGGGGATTTCCGAGCTACGGCAGGTCAATGCGCAGGGGTGGGCAAACCCCGCGCGAAAAAACCCGCTTGCACAGGAGCTGGTGCGCACGGGCAAGATCACAAAGTCAGATGCGGCGCTGGCCGAAATGGTCAGCCGGCATTGCGATACCACAATGGATCGTATCCTTCAGGCCGAGGGGCTTGCCGGAGAAGACGATCTGCTGCGCGCTCATGCGCGCCGCCTGGCGGTCAAGCGCCTCTCGATTGAAGATCTGAGCGCGGCCAATCCGGTCGAGACCGGGCTTGATCCGCGCCTCTTGCTCAAGCATGGGGGGATTGTTCTGGACGGGCACAAGGGCAAGCCGGTGATCGCGAGCGGATCACCGGATCAGCTTGAGTTGCTGCGTCAGGAATTGCCGTATCCGCTGAGCCGGGCCACCTCGGTTGTGGCGCCGCGTCGCGCGGTGCAGGATCGGGTCGCGCTTGATCACCGCGCCGCGCTGCGCGATATGGCGCAAACCCGCGTTCCAGAGATCGAAAGCTGTCGCACATGGGGCGGCACCTTTGGTCGGCGCCTGCTTTTTACGTTGGCGATGGTTGTGACCGTCGCGGCGCTGAGCGTTGCCTTTCCGGCGGTGGTGTTCGGCGTTTTCGCGCTTTGGGCCTGTTTCACGCTTCTGGTCTCGGCGGGTATGAAAACAGCCGCTTTCGTGGCCCATATGGCGCATCATACCGAGCGCGAGGATGTGGCGCAGACCCCAAAGGCCCCGTTGCCCAAGATATCAATCCTTGTGCCGCTGTTTCGCGAAACCGAGATCGCCCATGCCCTGATTGCGCGCCTCAGCCGCCTTACATACCCCAAATGCCTTCTGGATGTGATCCTGGTGCTTGAGGAAGAAGACGAGTTGACCCGCCAGACCCTGGCAGAGATTGACCTTCCGTCCTGGGTGCGCCCGGTGATCGTTCCGGATGGCAAACCGCGCACCAAACCACGCGCGATGAACTATGCGCTGGATTTCTGCGAAGGTGATATCATCGGGATCTTTGATGCCGAAGACGCCCCCGACCCGGATCAACTCACGCTTGTGGCGCGCCGCTTTCAAAAGGCCCCGCCCGAGGTGGTCTGTCTTCAGGGCATCCTTGATTATTATAACCCGCGGCAAAACTGGCTGGCGCGCTGTTTTACCATCGAATACGCCACCTGGTTCCGGGTCATGTTGCCGGGCATGGCGCGGCTTGGCCTGTCGATCCCGCTTGGCGGAACGACGCTTTATTTCCGACGAAATATCCTTGAAGAGCTGGGCGGTTGGGATGCCCATAACGTGACCGAGGATGCTGACCTTGGCTTTCGCCTTGCGCGGCATGGCTATCGCACCGAGATGATCAACACCGTCACCGAGGAAGAGGCCAACTGTCGCCCCTGGTCCTGGATCAAACAGCGCTCGCGATGGCTCAAGGGGTATATGACGACCTATCTTGTCCATATGCGGCAACCGAGGCAGCTTTATCATCAACTTGGCCCCTGGAAATTCTGGGGCTTTCAGGCGCATTTCGTTTCGGCCCTGTCGCAATTCCTGCTGGCGCCGTTCCTTTGGTCGTTCTGGCTCGTGCTTTTGGGGCTGCCGCATCCGCTTGATCCGGTTCTGTCACGTGCCACGTTGACCGCGATCGGAACCCTTTTTCTGATGGTCGAGGCGCTGAATGTCACGGTGCACGCGATCGCGGTGTCGGGGCGCAAGCACAGGCATCTGATGGCCTGGGCGCCAAGCATGCATTTCTATGCGCCGCTTGGGGCGATCGCGGCCTATAAGGCGCTTTATGAATTGGTGTTCAAACCGTTCTTTTGGGACAAGACGACCCATGGCCTGTCGATCACTGCTGGCGGCAAACGCACCTCAGACGGTGGATTTGACCTCGCCGGAATCAAGCTTGAGCCGGGTCACGAAGGCCTTTGAAATATGCGCGCGCAGGGCCTCGCTAGCGGCCTCGCTGTCGCGCGCCTCGATCGCGCTGACGATTGCGTCATGCTCTTTCAACGCATCCTCGTCGCGCCCCTCGGCGGCAAGCGAGGTGGTGGCCAAAAGCGCCATGGAGCGATGCACAAGATCCAGTTGTTGCACAAGAAAGCGGTTGTGCGATGACAGGTGGATCTGTTTGTGAAACCGCCGGTTGGCGCGGGCCAGCTCTGACGGCTTGCCCAGAAGGGCGCGGTCATCCTCGACCATGTCGCGCAGAACGCGCAGCTCTTCGGCACTGGCATGACGCGCCGCAAGGCCGGCCGCGAGCCCCTCAAGCTCGGCGCGCACCACGTAAAGCTCTGCAAGTTGATTGTAATCCAATGATGCCACGATAAGGCTGCGCCCGTCGCGCGTCAGCATGGATTGCGTTTCCAACCGTTGCAGCGCCTCGCGGATCGGGGTGCGCGACACCCCGAAACGGTCGGCAAGATCGCTTTCGACAAGCCGGTCACCGGGTTTGAAAATACCCACATCAATCGCCTCTAGGATAAGCGAATAGGCGTCGGTCGGCTGGGGTTTCATCGGCATGTCCGTTTCGGTCTGTTGTGCGGTGTAAAACCTTACGCGCGCTTTGCCAGCAGGATCAAGCCTTGGCGGATTGCGCCCTTTGTCGCGCCGCCCTATGCTGCGCCCATGTCAAAGCCGCTTTTCAGCCATGTCACCGCTTGGGTGTTTGATCTCGACAACACGCTTTATCCGCCCGCCGCGCGTCTGTTCGATCAGATCGAGGCGCGCATGACCCAATATGTGATGGAGACCCTGCGCGTGCCCCGCGCCGAGGCCGATCACCTGCGCCATCAGTATTGGCGTGATCATGGCACCACATTGGCCGGGCTGATGCGGCTGCATGACATTGATCCGGGGCCATACCTTGATCATGTGCATGACATCTCGCTTGATCATCTGGAACCCGACGCCGATCTTGCGGCGCGCATTCAGGCCCTTCCGGGGCGCAAGATCGTCTATACCAACGGCTGTGGGCCTTATGCCGAGCGGGTGATTGAGCGGCTCGGGCTCAGCGCGGCGTTCGATGCGGTTTACGGCGTCGAACATGCCGGATTTCGCCCCAAACCCGAGGCCGAGGCCTTTGCCGCCATTTTCGCGCTTGACGGGGTGCGCCCCGAAACCGCCGCCATGTTCGAGGATGATCCGCGTAATCTTGCCGCGCCGCATGCCATGGGGATGCGCACCGTTCTTGTGGCCCCCGACCCCCACGAGGCGGCGCATATTCACCACCATACCGACGACCTTGGCGGCTTTCTTGCGCGCCTGATCTAGGCGCATTGCTGCGGCGAAATGCGCCTTTGCCATCCGCGGGCCGCGCCATATCTGCCAGCGTACGGAACATGATGCGCAAAGGACTGATATGAGCCAAAGTTCAAAACCGACCGCCGATGAAACCCCGCGTGATCCCGATGCCGCCCTGGTGGTGCCGATCCTTCTGGCCGTGGTGATTTTTCTCGCGCTTTGGGGCGGCAGCATTGCGCTTTGGGGCGTTCCGGGTCTTTATATCCCGGCGGTTATCATGGTGCCGGTGATCTGGGTGGGGTTGTTGCTGATTTCACGCGGCTAGGACCGGCGGCCACCAAGGAAAGGGCGCGCAGATGCAGGACTTTGATATCGTCGTTTCAGGCGGGGGCGTGGCCGGGCTTACGGCGGCGGCGGTGTTCGGCACGGCCGGGTTTTCGGTGCTTTGCGTTGATCCGAGCCCGCCAATCACCGCGCGTGAGGCGCCCGGCTCTGATCTGCGCACGACGGCGTTTTTGCAACCGGCACAGGCGCTTTTGGATCGCGCAGGTCTCTGGGCGCGGCTTGCGCCTTTTGCCGCCGATCTTCAGGTCATGCGCTTCGTTGATGCGGGTGGCGTGACACCGGAACCGCGCATCACCAAGGAATTCGACGCCTCTGACATCTCGGATCAGCCGTTTGGCTGGAACCTGCCCAACTGGCTTTTGCGGCGCGAAATGGTGGCGCATCTTGCCAGCCTCGCAAATGTCACCTTTCGCCCCGGCACCGGCACGACGACGCTTTTCACCCGCGAGGGTGAGGCGCGGGTCGGGCTAAGCGATGGTACCCGCGTGCGTGCCCGGCTTGTGATCGCCGCCGACGGGCGCAACTCGCCCATTCGTGCGGCCTCGGGGATTGACGTGAAAACAACACGTTATGGGCAAAAGGCGCTTGCATTTGCCGTGACGCACCCAATCCCGCATGACAATGTCTCGACCGAAATCCACCGCTCTGGCGGGCCGTTCACCCTTGTGCCGCTGCCCGATCACGAGGGGCGACCGTCCTCGGCCGTTGTGTGGATGGAAGAGGGGCCCGAGGTGGCACGCCTTGCAGCCTTGCCCGAGGCCGAATTCGAGGCCGAGATGACCACCCGATCCTGCCATCTGTTCGGGCCTTTGACCCTTGCGTCGCGGCGCACGGTCTGGCCGATCATAAGCCAGATCGCCGAGCGCCTTTATGGTGAGCGGGTTGCGCTCGTGGCCGAGGCCGCGCATGTGGTGCCGCCGATCGGCGCGCAGGGCTTGAACATGTCCTTGGGCGATATGCGGGTGCTGCTTGAACTGGCCGAGGCGGCGCCAGAACGGCTTGGGGATCGCGCAATGCTGGAGACCTATCACCGTCGCCGTCACATGGAAATCAAGGCGCGTGTGACAGGGATCGACCTGCTCAATCGTGCCTCGATGATGCGCGCGCGCCCCTTGCGGGATGCGCGCGCCATGGGATTGAACGCGATCTATTCGCTGGCCCCGGTGCGCAAGACGCTGATGCAACTTGGCCTTGGCGCGCGGGGCTAGGGCAGGGCTTGTCGGGCCTGACAGCCCGCCGCGCGAGGCCGCCTGAAAGGGCGGATGAGCCGCCGTTAGAGCACCTTGTCCATCACGCTTTGCAACCGCCCAAGCGCTGCGGGCACATCGTAAAGCTTGTCCAGACCAAACAGTCCAAGGCGGAAGGTCCTGAACCCCTTGGGTTCGTTGCATTGAAGCGGAACGCCGGCCGCGATCTGCATGCCTTCTGCGGCGAATTTCTTGCCGTTCTGGATATCGGGGTCGCTTGTATAGCTCACCACCACGCCGGGCGCGCCAAAGCCATCGGCGGCGACCGATTTCACGCCCTTTTCAGCCAGCATTGCGCGCACGCCGTTGCCAAGCTGCCATTGCGCGGCGCGCAGTTTTTCAAAGCCGTACTCGCGGGTTTCCAGCATCGTGTCGCGGAACCCGCGCAGCGCATCCGTGGGCATGGTGGCATGATAGGCATGACCGCCGTTTTCATAGGCCAGCATGATCGAGTGCCATTTCTTGAGATCAAGCGCAAAACTGTCCGATGTCGTGTCTGCCATCCGCTCGAGCGCGCGCGCAGACATCATCACGAGACCAGCCGAAGGCGAGGCCGACCAGCCCTTTTGCGGCGCTGAAATCAGCACATCAACGCCGGTCGCCGTCATGTCGACCCATGCGCACCCGCTGGCGATGCAATCGAGCACCAAAAGCGCGCCGACCTCATGCGCGGCACTGGCCAGCGCGGTGATATAATCCTCCGGCAGGATCACCCCGGCCGAGGTTTCCACATGCGGCGCAAAGACCACATCGGGCCTGGCCTCGCGGATTTTCGCGGTGACCTCGTCAATCGGGGCCGGGGCAAAGGGGGCGACGGCGCCATTGCCGGTCTGGCGCGCCATGCAGACGGTGGTCTCTGCGGCAAAACCGCCCGCGTCGAAAATCTGGGTCCAGCGGAAGGAGAACCAGCCGTTGCGCACGATCAACGCATGCGCGTCGCGGCCAAACTGACGGGCCACGGCTTCCATCCCGTAAGAGCCGCCACCGGGCACAAGCGCCACCGCATCGGCGTTGTACACCTCTTTGAGCATGGATGAGATATCACGCATAACATGCTGAAATGACGCGGACATATGGTTCAACGAGCGGTCGGTGAAGACAACTGAGTATTCCAAAAGGCCATCGGGGTCGATAGTGTCGAGAAGGGCGGTCATCAATCTATCTCCTGTTCGTTACGCTAAGGGCTAACCTGCCTCCTTGGTTTGGGCAAGTCTACTCTGTCCTGTCGCGCACCGGGCCTTATTTGCGCCACATTTCTGCCTTAGTCTGAAACGGCAGATTGTGAAATTTGAATAAATTTGGGCATAAGACCCAAAAGACCGAGGCAGATAAGGGTAGAAATGGCCGATACAACGCTGTTGTTGAACGGTTTCAGCATCATTGGCGACCCCCAAACCAACTCGAACGCCAGCAATGGCGGACAGTTGATGATCCATAATGGCACGGCCGTGTTCGACGGGGATGACATCATCGTCTTTCACGTCGAGGGCGCGACGGTGGACGGTGTTTTGACCGATGATTCGGTCATCGTCGGGGTAACGGTATATGACAGGGCCTTTGACTATTTCAACGACATCCCGAAATACGAGTACACAGCCTTGCCCGGTGGCGGGGCCGATATCGACGTGGGCCGCAATACCATGGGCGACAGGTATCTTGAATTTGACGCCTCAAGCCTGACCTCGACAGACCCGGATGCGCCAGTCCTTGGCCAATTGGCCGTTGTGTCCGGCATTGATATTCTCGGCACGTTGAACACGACAAGCGGCCCCTTTGTTGTTCCGACCATAGAAAATATTGATCTTGATGGCGACGGTATCATCTCGGGCGGTGAAATCTCGGATGGTCGTTTTTCAAAAGATCTCAATATCCTGGCCGAGAATCTTATCGTATGTTTCGCGGCGGGCACCCTGATCGAAACGGCCACGGGGCCGCAGGCCGTCGAGACGCTGCGCTGCGGTGACATGGTCAATACGCTTGATGACGGGCCACAGCCGATCCGCTGGATCGGGGGCACAACGGTCTCGGGCGTTGGCGCGAATGCGCCGGTTCTTATCCGGCGCGGGGCGATTGGCAACCTGCGTGATCTTTTTGTATCGCAGAACCATCGCATTCTGGTCACCGGCGCCGCGGCAGAGCTTTTGTTCGGTGAGTCACAGGTTCTGGTGGCGGCGAAACATCTGGTCAACGACCACACGATCCGCATCGTGCCTTGCGACACGGTGTCTTACTGGCATTTTCTGTGCGACAGCCATCAGATCGTCTTTGCCGAGGCAACCCCGGTCGAGAGCCTCTATCCCGGTCAGCAATCGCTCAAGGCGGTGACCCCGGTTGAGCGCGATGAAATCATTGCGCTGTTTCCCGATCTTGGCGCGCAGGACTGCGACTATGACATGTCGCGCTATACCCTCAAACGGTTCGAGGCAGAGGCGCTGCGGCGTATGGCCTAGAGAATGCCGCGTTCATCAGAGGTCACGCGACACCCGCTAACGTATTGATTTCACGTGTTCGAGAAGCTCAAGCCCGGTTCCATCTTTCGAGCAACATGCTCTAGCCGATTGGGCCGGGGCGGCGTTCTTCGCTGAGCAAGACATTGGCCTCGACATCCCCGACGCCCGGCAACATCATGATCCTGCGCCGCAAAACCCGTTCAAAATCGGAAATATCGCGGGCGACCACCCGCAGGCGGTAATCGTAAAGCCCAAGGATATGCTCGACCGTCTGCACCTCGGGGATGGCCGAAACCGCGCGCTCGAAATCTTCAAGGCTGACCCGGCCCTTGGTGGCAAGCTTGACCCCAAGAAAGACGCTCACGCCAAAGCCCAGCTTTTCGTGATCCAGATCCAGCCGTTGGCCCTTGATCACCCCGCTGTCGTAAAGCCGCCGGATGCGTCGCCATGCGGCGGGCTGCGACAGGCCAAGCTTGCGCCCAAGGGCGCTTGCGCTGATCCTGGCATCCTGCGTGAGGGCACGCAGGATAAGGCGGTCGGTGGTATCAAGCTCGATCATAGCGGCAAGCCCTCATCCGATTTGATCCGCGCCACATGCATGAGCGCCTCGATATCGGCGATATGGGGCAGGGTCAGGATGGCGCTGCGATAGATCTGTTGATAATGTGCCATGTCGCGGGCAATCACCGAAAGCCGCAGGTCGACACGGCCAAGAAAGGTTTGAATTTCGACCACATCCGGCACTTTCCTCGCGTCTTGCATGAATTCGTCAAAGGCGCGTGGCTGGGTCTTGTCCAGCGTGATGCGCAAGGATACCTCAACCTCGTAGCCAAGCGCGCGCCAGTCAATCACCGCGCGGTTGGCGCGGATCACGCCCAAGGTCTGCATCTTATCCAGACGGCGCGCACAGGTGGCCGGCGTGACTCCGGCCAACCCGGCCAGATCGGCCGCGCCAAGCGTGGGGTCATGTTGATAGTGGCGCAGGATACGGCGATCGGTGTCATCAAGCATGAAATTTTACCAAAATCGAATTAAAGCGAATGAATACCATGAAATTTGCGTAAATCTAATGGTTTTTGGCCGAAGTTTCGGCGCGTAACCTCTATCCTGCGCCCAGACCAATCAAAAAGGAGAACGCCATGCGCGTCTATTATGATCGTGACTGCGATATCAATCTGATCAAGGACAAGAAAGTCGCCATTCTCGGCTATGGCAGCCAGGGCCACGCCCATGCGCTGAACCTGCGGGATTCGGGCGCGAAGAACCTTGTCGTCGCCCTGCGTGAAGGCTCGAAAAGCGCCAAGAAGGCCGAAGGCGAAGGCCTTAAGGTTATGGGCATCGCCGAAGCGGCGGCCTGGTGTGACGTGATCATGTTCACCATGCCCGACGAACTTCAGGCCGAGACCTACAAGAAATACGTGCATGACAACATCAAGCCCGGCGCGGCGATTGCCTTCGCCCACGGCCTGAACGTGCATTTCGGCCTGATCGAGCCGAAAGACGGCGTCGATGTCATCATGATGGCCCCCAAGGGCCCCGGCCATACCGTGCGCGGCGAATATGTCAAAGGCGGCGGCGTGCCCTGCCTTGTTGCCGTGGACAAGGACGCCTCTGGCAAGGCGCTTGAAATCGGCCTGAGCTATTGCTCGGCGATTGGTGGCGGGCGCTCGGGTATCATCGAGACCAACTTCCGCGAAGAATGCGAAACCGATCTTTTCGGCGAACAGGCGGTTCTGTGTGGCGGTCTTGTCGAGCTGATCCGCATGGGCTTTGAGACCCTGGTCGAGGCCGGTTACGCGCCGGAAATGGCCTATTTCGAATGCCTGCACGAAGTGAAGCTGATCGTCGACCTGATCTATGAAGGCGGCATCGCCAACATGAACTACTCGATCTCGAACACTGCGGAATATGGCGAATACGTCTCTGGCCCGCGCATCCTGCCTTATGACGAGACCAAGGCCAAGATGAAGGCGGTTCTGACCGATATTCAAAACGGCAAATTCGTGCGTGACTTCATGCTTGAAAACGCCGTTGGCCAACCGTCGTTCAAGGCAACCCGTCGCATCAACGACGAGCATCAGATCGAAGCCACCGGCGCGAAACTGCGCGGCATGATGCCGTGGATTTCGGCCGGCAAACTGGTCGATCAGGAAAAGAACTAAGCGGGCGTGGGTTTCACCCACCCTACGCAGGGTCGACCTGTCGTGACATGAATTGGATCGACCCCGGCGCGGTGCCGGGGTCTTTTCATTTTACCCCTGAGGAAAGCGCTGCAAATGCCTGAGATCACCGGAAAAAGCTGGGCCATGGTGGGCGCGCTCGGGCTTGTCTGGGGCGCGACGTTCCTTGTTATGTCGGTCGCGCTTGAGGGCATCACGCCGTTCTGGCTTGCGGCGGCGCGGATCGGTTTTGCGACCGTGCTGATGATTGCAATCTGGGGTTTGCGTGGCTTCAGGTTGTTCGAGGAGCCGCTTGGAAAGCGCAACATTTTCAACCTCTTGGTGATCGGCGCCCTGAGTAGCGCGGTGCCTTTCATGCTGCTCAGTTGGGGGTTGCAATCGGTCACCTCCGGCTTTGCCGGGGTGTCGATGGCGGCGGTCACGCTTATGGTCTTGCCGCTGGCGCATTTCATGGTGCCGGGCGAGCGCCTGAACCTGCGCAAGAGCGCCGGCTTTGTGATCGGCTTTGTCGGCGTGGTCCTGCTGATCGGCGGGCAGGCGTTCGAGACCACCGGCAACGCGATGGAGCCGCTCGGCCGTCTTGCCTGTCTTGGGGCGGCGGCCTGCTATGCGCTCAGCTCGGTTCAGATGCGCGGCCTGCCAAAGGTTGACCCGATCGGCCTGAATGCGGTGACCTTGCTGATCGGGGCGGTGATCGTGATCATCGCGGCCTTTTGGGCGGAGGGCGCGCCGCCCGCAACCGACCGTAACACCCTTTATATCCTGATCTTTCTCGGCATGGTGCCCACGGCTGGCGCAAGTCTTCTGCGGGTGTTGGTGATCCGCTCGGCGGGGCCGGTGTTCATGTCATTGGTGAATTATCAGGTGCCGGTCTGGTCGGTGGTTCTTGGTGCGCTGATCCTATCAGAGCCGCTGCCGACAAGCCTTTTGCTGGCGCTCTCGCTGATCCTCTGCGGGGTCGCACTTAGCCAATATGGCGCGCTCAGGCGGCTCTTCGGGCGCGGCTAGACGCCAAAGGTCGCCGCTTGCCAGAGCTGCAAAGCGGCGCGGGTTTCGGCCACGTCATGCACGCGCAGCATCTGCACGCCCTGCGTCACGCCGCAAAGTGCCACCGCCAAAGAGCCGGGCACGCGGTCGGCGGCAACCGGGGTCTGGCTCAGATCGCCGATAAAGCGCTTGCGCGAGGCACCGAGCAGGATCGGGCACCCAAGCCCGTGAAACAGTGACAGGTTTTGCAAAAGCGCAAGGTTATGCGCCTGCGTCTTGCCAAAGCCGATGCCGGGATCGGTCATGATCGCCGCGCGCGCAATCCCGAGCCCCTCAAGCGCGTCGATCCGCGCGGCAAGCCAATCATAGACGTCGAGCACCACGTTGTCATAGCGCGGATCACGCTGCATTGTTTCGGGCGTGCCCTGCGCGTGCATGATACAGACCGGCAGGCCGCTTTCCACCGCGTAGGGCGCAAGATCGGGGTCAAAGGTAAGCCCGGCAACATCGTTGATCAGGTTGGCGCCAGCCTCATGGGCGGCACGCGCGACCGTGGCCTTGCGGGTGTCGATCGAGATCGGTATGGCGATCTCGGACCGGATCGCGGCAATCACCGGCGCGGTGCGCGCGATCTCATCCTCGATCTCGACCGGCGGCGCGCCGGGGCGGGTCGATTCACCGCCCACGTCGATCATCGCCGCGCTTTGATCGGCCATGGCGCGGGCGTGGGCGATGGCGATGGCGGGGTCAAAATGCTTGCCGCCGTCGGTAAAGCTATCCGGGGTAACGTTGAGAATACCCACGATCCGCGGCGCATCAAACCCGATCCCGGCCATCGCGGCGCGCGGCGCGGTCAGGCGCTCTAGCGCATCTTCG
>JAVVFB010000460.1:0-572 GCA_032251095.1 Roseovarius sp.
CGACGACCACACCGGCGAATCCTCGACCGTGTGCCACCAATCGGACTGGGCGTTGGTCGATGCCTATATGCCGGTGCTGTCGCCCGCAGGCGTGCAGGAAATCCTCGATTTCGGGCTTTACGGCTTTGCGCTGTCGCGCTTCGCGGGGGTCTGGGCGGGGCTCAAGACGATGAAGGACACCGTGGAGGTGACGAGCGTCGTCGATGCCCGCCCCGACCGGCTGCAATTCGTCACGCCCGAGATCGTCCTGCCCGAGGGTGGCCTCAATATCCGGCTGAACGATCACTGGATCGCGCAAGAGGCGCGGATGATCGACCACAAGCGCTTTGCCGCCGAGGCGTTTTCCCACGCCAACGGCATGGATCGCCGTGTGCATGGCAAGCCGGGGGCGAAGATCGGGTTGGTGGCCGCGGGCAAGAACTGGCTCGATCTGGTTCATGCGCTGTCGCTGCTGGGCATCGACGAGGCGGAATGCGCGCGGCTGGGGATCACCACCTACAAGGTCGGCCAGACCTTTCCGATGGACATGAAGGGGTTTCACGACTGGGCCGAGGGGCTGGAGCTGATCGTGG
>JAVVFB010000461.1:0-565 GCA_032251095.1 Roseovarius sp.
GCCCATGATTTCCTTGGCGCGGTTGCGGGCTTGGTCTGCGGTGATGTTGCCATGCCGCCCGATAGAGGCCCGCCGCGTGCGCCCGCCTTTACGGTACTGCACTTGATAGGTCTTGGTGCCCGAAGGCAGGACGCGCACGCCAAACCCCATGATCTCGCTGTCCCATTCAAAGTAGGCTTTGGCGCGAATATCGAAGCCGTCAACGCGGCGCTTGGTCAGCTTTGGCATGTCCTATCCCCTCGATCCTGCCCCGGTCTGTGGAAGCACAGTGGAAGCATCTGGAAGCAAATCACGGGGTAAGGCGTAGGACTCCGGCGTAACGCCCGTCAACGAAAATAACACGATTCCAATAAGATAGGGTAGATGGGCGCAATCCGGCGCAGCCCGTGGGAATGGCCTAGAAGTGACTCATAACCTGAAGGTCGTAGGTTCAAATCCTACTCCCGCAACCAAAAAAACACACAAAATCAATACAGTAGCGCCCAATAGGGCGCTCCTCGCATCCACCCCGCCCCGCGCGGTGCTACGCCGGTGCTACTGACCTGCCCCCCAAAAACCGGACCAT
>JAVVFB010000462.1:0-562 GCA_032251095.1 Roseovarius sp.
AGAGGCCGCATGGCAACCGAGGTATGCGGATGGGAATCGGCGATTCGTTCAAGCGACTGATCGGGGCGGTTGCCCTTGTGGTCGCGGGCAGCGCGGTTGCGGCGGGCGCGTGCCGCGACGACATGGTGCATCTGCGCGGGCCGGGCGGCGAAGCGGCGTTCCGCGTCGAGCTCGCCGATACAGATGCCGAGCGCGCACAGGGGCTGATGCATCGCGAGAGCCTTGCCGCCTCTGCCGGGATGCTGTTCGTCTATCCCGAACCGAAATCGGTCGGGTTCTGGATGAAGAACACGCTTATCCCGCTCGACATGATCTTCATGGACGCGACCGGCACCGTGCGCCGGATCGGCCACGAGGCGCAGCCACATGACGAGCGCCCGGTGATGGGCGGCGACGGCATTCAGACCGTGCTCGAGATCAACGGCGGCCTGGCGCGGCGAATCGGCATTTCCGAGGGCTGGGAAATGCGCCACCCGGCGGTCGATCAGGCGGTGGCGGCCTGGCCCTGCGCCGCCGAGTGAGCGCGGCGGTTTTCGCTTTTCAACGCGGGCAAACCGGCTTA
>JAVVFB010000463.1:0-558 GCA_032251095.1 Roseovarius sp.
GTTCTGTTCGCGCTCAAGTTCGCCTTGAGCGGCGATCACCGTCTCGATGAACTTGCCCTCTGGTGTATCTTCTATGCGGAAGTTCAAGCATTCAATCGTGGCCCCGCGACGAGCGAATTCGCGGCGAAGCTTCAGGTGGAATTCCGTATCGCGGGCAAAGCGCTTGAGATCATCGAAGATGACAACATAGGGCTTGCCTTGCTGAGCATCGAGGTAGCTCAGAAGCGCCACCATGCCTGGGCGACGCATGAAATCACCGCCGCCGCTGACATCGTCAGGGAAGACGGCTTCAACGGCGTAGCCCTTGTCATCGGCATAGGCACGACAGCGTTGTTCCTGACTTTCGAGGCCGCTCCCCTCCAAGCGTTGCTTGGTAGAGGAAACACGGCAGTAAATCAGTGCCGCTGCCGCTTCAGTCCTTTGGTTGTATTCATCTTTCATCACATCTCCAGTCTGCCGCCATGTCTCACATCAGGGGCGCGGCTCCTGTTCGTTTTCATCGTCTTTGGGGTGGCTTGAGTGTAGCACATCAAGCGCTCCAAGGGCGCTTTGAGTGTC
>JAVVFB010000464.1:0-557 GCA_032251095.1 Roseovarius sp.
GTCTGGCGATGGACGATTTTCTGCTGACCGATGTCGGCGCGTGCTGCGAGGTCAAGGGCGCGGTGGCCCATGACGAGGGCATCCTCGGCTCGGGCGTGGGGGCGGGCGTGCGCAAGGGCGATGACGCGCTGCGCGAGGCGCTCAATCGCGGGATTGCCGCGATCCTTGCCGACGGCACCTATGACGAGATCACGGCGCGCTATTTCGCCACCTCGATCTATGGCAACTGAGCCTGGCCGGGGCGGGTGATCGACTGGCTTTTCGCGCTTTGGCCGGGGCTTGAGACCTCGGCCGGGCTCTTGGCGCTCGAGCCTCCGGGCTGGGGCGGCAACCTTCTGCGGGGGGCTGTGGCCAGCCTTCAGATCGCGGCGGGGGCCTTTGCCCTCGGGCTGGTGATCGGCACCTTCGGCGCATTGGGCAAGCTGCATGGCGGCCCGGTCACGCGCGATCTTCTGGCGATCTATACGGTCGTGGTGCGCGCGGTGCCCGAACTCATTCTGATCCTGCTTCTATATTACGCGGGAACGGACCTGCTGAACCAGGCGCTGCGGGCCATG
>JAVVFB010000465.1:0-555 GCA_032251095.1 Roseovarius sp.
AGATCAGGTCATCGCCATTGTCCAGGACCAGATCGGTGTCGTCGGGAATGTTGAGCTCGTCCGGGAAGGACGGGTCGAGGCCACCGAAGATCAGATCGTCCCCGTCCCCGCCGGTGATCGTGTCCGAGCCTTCGCCGCCGATGATCGTATCGTTCCCGGCGCCGCCGTCGATCTCGTCATCGTCGATGCCGCCGTTGATCGAATCGTCGCCTGCGCCGCCGGATATCGTGTCGCGGTCGTCGCCGGTCAGGATCGTGTCATTGCCATCGCCGCCAGAGACGAGATCACGGTCGTTTTCCGGGTCGCTGTCGGCCGGGAAGAGGCCGGGAAACGCGCGATCGGGCAGAGGGGCGGGCGTATCCGTCACCGGGGCGCTCGTGTCGATGAAATCATCGCCATCGCCACCCGACACGGTGTCACTGCCCGGTCCGCCGATCAGGACATCATCGCCCAAGCCGCCGTCCAGCACGTCGCCGCCTGCGCCGCCCTCAAGACCAGGGCCCTCGGCGGCCGGACAGCCATCCCGACTCTATCCGAGGTGGAAGCGTTTCTGGC
>JAVVFB010000466.1:0-308 GCA_032251095.1 Roseovarius sp.
CGCATAGGCGCGCCAGACGGTGAGCGGGGCAAGGCGCGGGCGATCCTCGGTCAGCTTTTTCAGCACGTCCTTGATCATCGCGTAGCTCACTTGCGAGCGGCGGGCGGGGGTGCGGAAGTAGATGGTCAGCGCCTCGATCCGGTCGCGGTTCTCGGCCAGATACTGCTCGAATTCCTGTGCAATCGTTTTTGCGTTCTCGGCCACGTCACCGGCCCATTCGGCGCGCGTGAGTGTGTCGAGGTTGTCATGATCGATGGTCTGCTCGTTATCGCGGCGGATCGTGTCCATCAAGTTGATCAGCGGGCCGG
>JAVVFB010000466.1:318-551 GCA_032251095.1 Roseovarius sp.
TGAAGACGTTGGCAGCCTGCTTGATGCGTTCTTCGCGGGCAACCTTCATGGCGTCGTCGTCGGGCTCGACGTGGCCGGCGGCCTTGGCGTCGGCCTCGACCTTGTCGGGGTCGATGGCGTCGAACAGGTCGCGCACGATGGCGGTCAGCGAGGTGCCGGCCTGCGCCCGGATCTTGTCCTGATCATCGCGCCCCAGCTTGTTGTCCAGCCGAGACAGGCGCGCGGCCAGCGAG
>JAVVFB010000467.1:0-545 GCA_032251095.1 Roseovarius sp.
TGAACACCTGCCGGCTTTCGCAGCGCTCTGCGTCATGGGTGATGAAAACGGTATCGTCCTGGTGATACTCGCCATCGCCCACCGCCGCCCCCGCGACATGCACGGTGGCATCATCGCCGGTCAGCGTCACCACGCATTCATTGCGCGTCAATATCCCGTTGGCCGTCAGCGTAAAGCATTTGAACACGCTTTCGCGCCCCAGCCGGGCAAAGAGATTGGTGACCGCGCGCCGCTCGTGATCGCGGCCCTGCGCGCGCACCAGGTGCAGCCTGCCGGTATCGGCGATGTCGATCTCCATGCAATTGTTGAACCGCGCCGCCGCCGGTCCGTTTTCAAGGATCGTCGCCTCTGCCCCCGGCTCGACCCGCACCACATGATGCAGGAACACATCCGAATCGGTGTCCTCATGGGTATAGATCAGGTTGATCGGCTTGCTCGGGCGGCCCGTCACATGGATGAGCACGCCATCCGTGGCGTAGGCGGTGTTCAGCGAGGCCAAGGGCCGTGCCACCGGCATTTGTCCCTTCTCCTCCAGCACCCCGTAG
>JAVVFB010000468.1:0-544 GCA_032251095.1 Roseovarius sp.
CGCGCCGCCCCTCGGTCCAGAGCCAATGCGCGATCCGGTAGGCCTGAATCGCCTGATATCCCTTGAAGAACAGCAGCGGCAGCAGGAACCTGTCGCAGGCGGGATCGCGGTCGCAGACCGCCACGATATCGGCGCGCGCCGCAAGCCCGATAGAATCATCGGTGCCAAGCGCCTTGTCGCAGATCTCGCGCAGGATCTGCTCGGGCATCTCGGCAGAGGCAAGCTTGAGCGAGATACGATAGGCCAGCGCCTGCTCGAACCCGCCGTGATGCAGCACGCTGGAATGAATGAGGCCGCCCATCAGCGGCTCGTCGGCGATGGCGGCCTCGGCCTCGCGGGCGATGCGCGCCCAGACGGGATCCAATTCGGCCAGTTTGGTTTTGGTATGCGCCACGGCTCGTGCTCCTCTGGATAGCGCCCACTATAACAGATAGGCAGGGCGGGTAAAACGCAAAGGGCGGTCTGCAAGGGATCACGAAAATGAATGACAGCGACATCGCGCGCTTTCGCGATCAGATCGAGGCGCGGCTTGCCGAGATCGACG
>JAVVFB010000469.1:0-541 GCA_032251095.1 Roseovarius sp.
GGGCACCTTGCCGCAATCCGAGACCTGCCCGGAGGCCCCGGCAGAGGTGCGCCATGTCCACGGCACATCCGACACGGTGATGGATTTCCCCTTTGGCCCCGATGGCGAGACGACATGGCCGGTCCGGCTCTGGCGCGCGCGGATGGGATGCGACGGGCCGGGCACGCGCGCGGGCGCGTGGTCGGTGACCGATTACGACCGCTTTGCGCGCACCACCTGGGCCTGTGACGAGGGCCGCATCGCGCTTGACGTTCATGCGCGCGGCCATTTCATCCCGCGCGGCTGGATCGCGCGGCAACTCGACGAATTGCTCGGCCTGCCGCCCTCATACCCGTGAGGGGATGACCTGCGCGCCGGAACGCTCTAAGAGGCGGGCAGGACATGGCAAACGGCACGGCACCCCCGATGAACACCCCCGCCCCGGACGGCAAATCAAGCCTGCTGACCGCAACCGACCGCGACAACCTGCTCTGGTTCTGGCGCATCTATCTGCGCCGCCGTGCTGCGTGGCTGGCGCTGGTGCTGGTGATGATCCTGATGC
>JAVVFB010000046.1:0-16900 GCA_032251095.1 Roseovarius sp.
AGCCCTGCTTGACCACCCCGATGCGGCCGAAATCCTGAAACGCGCTTCGACACGGTAACCGCCCCAGAAAATTCGCCGAATTTTCTGGACCATTTTCTTCCCGAAGAAAATGCCTCCCTGCCACAGCGTTATTGCGCCCTTCCCTTCGGCGCTCTATATGCGCGGTCATGTTAGACACCGCCTCAAACCGCCCCGATCTGCCGGCAGAAATTGCCCGGCGCCGCACCTTTGCGATCATTTCGCACCCGGATGCCGGAAAAACCACCCTGACGGAGAAGTTTCTTCTTTATGGGGGCGCCATTCAGATGGCCGGACAGGTGCGCGCCAAAGGCGAGGCCCGGCGCACGCGCTCGGACTTCATGCAGATGGAAAAGGATCGCGGCATTTCGGTCTCGGCCTCGGCGATGTCGTTTGATTTCGGGCACTATCGCTTCAACCTTGTCGACACGCCCGGCCACTCGGATTTCTCGGAAGATACTTATCGCACGCTGACGGCGGTCGATGCGGCGGTGATGGTGATTGACGGCGCCAAAGGTGTCGAAAGCCAGACCCAAAAGCTGTTCGAGGTCTGCCGTTTGCGCGACCTGCCGATCCTGACCTTTTGTAACAAGATGGACCGCGAAAGCCGCGATACCTTTGATATCATAGACGAACTTCAGGAAAACCTTGCGATTGACGTGACCCCGGCAAGCTGGCCGATCGGGGTCGGGCGCGATTTCATGGGCTGTTATGACATGCTGCATGATCGGCTCGAACTGATGGATCGCGCTGACCGCAACAAGGTGGCGCAATCCATCGAGATCAACGGGCTGGATGATCCGCGCCTTGACGAGCACGTGCCCGCCAACCTTGTGGCGCAGCTGCGCGAAGAGGTGGCCATGGCACGAGAGCTTTTGCCCGCTCTCAACCCGCAATCGGTGCTTGAGGGGCATATGACGCCGATCTGGTTCGGCTCTGCGATCAATTCGTTCGGGGTCAAGGAATTGATGACCGGGATCGGTGAATTCGGCCCCGAGCCACAGATTCAAAAGGCCACGCCGCGCGCGATTGCGCCCGAGGAAACCAAGGTCACCGGCTTTGTCTTCAAGGTTCAGGCCAATATGGACCCGCGCCACCGCGACCGTGTTGCCTTTGTGCGCCTTGCCTCGGGGCATTTCATTCGCGGCATGAAGCTCACCCATGTGCGCAGTAAAAAACCGATGACGGTGACCGCGCCGGTGCTGTTTCTGGCCTCTGACCGCGAGCTTGCCGAAGAGGCCTGGGCCGGCGATATCATCGGCATTCCCAACCACGGCCAATTGCGCATCGGTGACACCCTGACCGAGGGCGAAGACCTGCGCGTCACCGGCATCCCGTCGTTTGCGCCCGAGTTGTTGCAACAGGCCCGCGCGGGCGATCCGATGAAGGCCAAGCACCTGGAAAAGGCGCTGATGCAATTCGCAGAAGAGGGCGCCGCCAAGGTGTTCAAACCGGCCTTTGGCTCTGGCTTTATCGTCGGCGTCGTGGGGGCCTTGCAATTCGAGGTGCTGGCCAGCCGGATTGAACAGGAATACGGCCTGCCGGTGCGCTTCGAGAATTCGCAGTTCACCTCGGCACGATGGGTCAATGGCCCCAAGGCGGCGGTCGATAAATTCACCGAGGCCAACAAGCAACACATCGCGCGCGACAATGACGGCGACGTTGTGTACCTCACGCGGATGCAGTGGGATATCGACCGGATCGAGCGTGACTATCCGGACGTGACCCTGACCTCGACCAAGGAAATGATGGTTTAGCGCATGTTGCTCAAAAGTGGGAACCGGTTTTGAGCGATCCGAACATGCGACATCAATAGGTTAGAGCGCGTCGCGTGAATGCTAATTCACGCGACAGGCGCTAGTCGTCGCGCTCCACCTTGGGAAGTTTGTGGGCGATGCCCTTGTGGCAATCAATGCAGGTGCTGCCCTCGGGCGAATGGCCGGTCTGGGCGACCACTTCCATTTTCTCGACGGCGCGGCGCGATTGCTTGGTGAAATCCATCGCCTCAAAGCTATGACAATTGCGGCATTCCCGTGAATCCGTTTCCTTCATCACCTGCCAGACGTGCGCGGCCAGCTCGGCGCGCTTGGCCTCGAACTTTTCAGGCGTGTTGATGGTGCCGCGCAGGGTATGCCAGACCTCGTTCGTGGCCTGAATCTTGCGCACGACCTTGGGCCCCCAGGCATGCGGAACGTGACAATCAGAACAGACCGCCCGCACACCCGAGGCATTCTTGTAATGCACCGAGGTCTTGTATTCCTCATAAACCGTATCGCGCATCTCGTGACAGGACACGCAAAACTCCAGCGTGTTGGTCGCCTCCATCGCGGTGTGAAACCCGCCCCAGAAGATGATCCCGCCGATACCGCCGATGCCGAGCAGAATACCCTGACCGATCAACACACTCGGTCGGGTGAACCAGCCCCAGAGGGCTTTTACAAATCGCAGCATTCGCGCCACTCCTTCACAGGGTAAAAAAGGCGCGCGGCAACTCTCTTGCCGCGCGCCACGTGATGGTGACTTGCGCCCTATTCCGGCGGCAATTCGGCGGCGATATAAGCAATCACATCGGCCGAAATCTGGTGATCAAGGGCGCGCAGCCCCGGCATGACCTCATGTGGCTGACCGTTCAGCACCTTGTGCATCACCTCCCAGGGGTTGCCGACCAGCGAGGCCAGCGGCGGCATCTCTTTGGGCAACTTGCCCTCGGCGCCATGGCAATTGGCACAGATCGTGCGATAGACCTGCCCACCGCGCTCTGCATCGCCGGTGATCTTGCCGTCGCTGACATAGGCAGAATAGCCATATTCGCCATGCACCACGAAATTCGCCAGATCGCCAAGGTCGGCCTCGGACAGATAGTCGCCAAAGCCATGCCCTGCCCCGGTGAGCACCGCGATCACCGCAGCAGGATCGCCGTTCTGCATGCCGTTGATGCCCTTGATGCCGGTGAAATGTTTGCCCGCGCTATAGGCCCCATCGGCGCCATTGCCATCCCAGCCGTGACATTCCTTGCAGCGCCAGTTTGACCCGGCCTTGTCAGCGTATTTGCCCTCTGCGGGATAAAGCTTGTGCGACTCCTTGGGGGCCTCCTGGCCGGTTTCGGCGTACCATTTGTCATAGAGCCGCCCGCCGCGCGCCACCGAACCCTGATCGGCCGCATAGGCAAACGAGCCGCTCAACAGGGCCAGCGCCCCGGCAAAAAGCGCCGTGCCTACCAAAGGTTTGGTCATTTGAATGGTCATCATAATCCTCCTCCGTTACCGAGGCCCCGCCCTGGTAGAAAAGAGCGCCCCAGACTCACTTTATACCAACGCGCTGTTACGGGCGTTGATCCACATCATAGTACGGCTTGCCGATTGAGGCTGCGCGTCCGGTGGGCCAACGGAAAACGCCGGGGCGCTGACCCCGGCGTTTCAAGCTGTTTTATCCCTGCGCGGCCTAGTTCGGCATGAGAGCCGGCACGATGGTGACGATAGAGGGGAAGAACCACAAGATCGCCAGCCCCGCCAACTGGATCAGAACAAAGGGAAACACACCGCGATAGATATGCCCGGTCGTGACCTCTTTGGGTGCAACCCCGCGCAGATAGAACAGGGCAAAGCCGAAGGGCGGCGTGAGAAACGAGGTTTGCAGGTTCACCGCGATCATGATCGTCACCCATTTGGGATCAAAGGTACCGCCATAGATCACCGGGCCGACGATGGGGATCACGATATAGATGATCTCGAGGAAATCGAGCACGAAGCCCAGCACGAAAAGCACCAGCATCACGATCAGGAAGACCTTGAACTCGTTGTCAAAGCTCTTGAGGAATTCCTGAATGTAATGCTCGCCGCCAAAGCTTATCACCACAAGGTTCAACAGCTGCGAGCCGATGAGGATGGTGAACACCATGCTTGTGACCTTGGCCGTCTCGCGCACGATCGGCGTCAGAACCCCGCCGGTATAAAGCACCCAACAGCCAAACAAGAGACCGAAGGCGGCATAGAGATAGGCCGCATAGGCGACAAAGAACGCCACCCAGGATTCAAAGCTGACGCCGCCCTGATTGATGCGCAGGTCAAAGTTGATACCCATCAGGATCGCCACCACCACGGCCAGCGTGGCCAGGATGATGATCTTGGGCGAGCGATCCTGATCGCGCAGCTTGCGATAGGCCGCAAGCATGATCGCCCCGCCCGCGCCAAGGCCGGCCGCCGGGGTCGGGTTGGTGATCCCGCCAAGGATCGAACCCAGCACCGCCACGATAAGCACAAGCGGCGGAAAGACCACGCGGATGATCTCGTTCTGGGCCATGCGGACGGCGCCATGGGCACAGCCGTAAAGCGCCAGTGCCAGAGGGATCGCCAGCATAAGGACCGTCGCGCCGGCGCTGTTTGACGGCGCAATCAGCAAGATATCCACCAACAGACCCAGGATGATCCCGACCGCACCGATGACGAGCGGCCTTGCACTGGCCGAGGGTCGAACGCCCCGCGCCACCGCCAAAACCAGACCGAGGATGACAAAGATCGTCGCCACGCCGGTGCCAATCGGGGCCGCGTCGGCCTCTTTCTCGGCAATGAGCGCGGTGATCTCTTCAGGGCTCAGGCGCACGCTTTGCGCGACCCCGCCAGCGGCGTCGATGACGGCGGTTTCGGCAACTGCGATATCCCAGGCCTCCTGACCGTGCAGCTCGATCATCGCCGCCTGACAGTCAGGCCCGACAGTGGTGCGCAGTGAGGCGTTCTTGCCCTGATCGCTAAAGCTGTCGACGACAAGGTTTTGCGAGCCTACAATCCCGAGCGAGGACAACAGCATGACCCCGGCAATCAGCGCGATCGGCACGCCAAGGAACCAGGTAAAGCTTTCGCTGCGGGTGATCACCTCGCCGCGCGCGGCGGTCGCCATCTGCACCGCAGGGGCCTTGGACGGGTTCACGAGGGCATAGCCAAAGGCATAAAGCGCATAGAGCAACGCCAGCAATATCCCCGGCAACAGTGCCGCCTGAAACAGCGTGCCGACCGAGACAACCGCCGGTTTGCCAAGATAGGTCAGCGCATCGCTACAACCGACCGCAATCGCGCGGTTTTCCTGTGCAACCGAATAAAGATCCCCCGCCAGCGTGCCCAAAAGCACGATAACGATCGAGGGCGGAATGATCTGCCCCAGGGTGCCGGCCGCCGCAATCACGCCGGTGGCGATCTGCGGGCTGTATCCTGCGCGCAGCATCGTCGGCAGGCTCAAGAGGCCCATGGTCACCACCGTGGCGCCCACGATCCCGGTCGAGGCGGCCAGAAACGCGCCCACAACCACAACCGAGACCGCCAAACCGCCCGGAAGCGGGCCAAACACCCGCGCCATCGTGGTCAAAAGGTCATTGGCGATCTTTGAGCGTTCCAGCGTGATGCCCATCATGACAAACATCAGAACCGCCAGAAGCGTCTCGATCGAGGCGCCCGCAAGAACCCGTTCGTTGATCCGGTTCACGATGAACGACACGTTGCGATCAAGCGCCACTTCCCAGCCGCGATCAAACACCGGCTGTGCGATGCGCGGCAAATCGGGATAGCGGAACACCGATATGGCATCGCCCCGCACGCCGCTGGCAATCAGGGCGTTATAGGCCTCACTGCCGGTGTCGATGGCTTGGTGGATCAGAATGCCGGCACTGTCGAGCGCGGCAATGATCCCGAAGGATATGATCCCGGCCCCGCCGATGGCAAAGGCCACAGGAAAGCCGGATAGAATACCCCCGAAGAGGCAAAGAAATACGATGATCAGGCCGATCTCGACGCCGTCAAGTCCGAATAGCATTGTGCCCTGCCCCTTTAATGTGTGCCTTCATAGGCTTCTTCACCTGCGCCAAGCGTGTCCTTGTCGAGGTATTTGTTCGCGCTCTCGGGGCCTTCCCTGAACTCCAGATAAGAGCGCCAGAAAAACGCCATGGCATGCAGGAAAACCATGCCGGCAAAGCAAATCAACAGCACCTTGAACAGGAAATAGCCGTTAAAGCCATTCGGGCTGAAGCCGATGGTTTCCACGTTCCAGCGCAGGGCGCGCGATTTCATCAACAGCCGGTCAAGCGTGTCGCTTGCCGAGGGGTTCGGCACGATCAAATGGCGCCACATGAAATACCAGCCATACATCCAGGTCAGCACCGCCATCGGCATCATGAAGATCAGCGAGCCAAACATGTCGATCACCCGCTTGGCCCGGTGGCCGACGGCGGAATAGATCAGATCAACCCGCACATGCCCGCCCTGAACAAAGGTATAGGTCGCGCAAAGAGTGACAATCAGCGCATTGTAAAGCTTGAGTTCTTCTGAATACCAGCTCACGTCGAACTGAAGCGGGATACCGAACCCGATCACAAGATCGGGGCGTGCAAAGATGCGTTGGATGAAGACGATGATGATCTGCTGGATCACCATGATAAGCCCGGCCCAGGCGGCAAAGCGCCCCACCGTATTGGCAAAACCCTCAAGCCCGCGCACAAGGCCCCACATAAAGCTGTTTTTCCAGATACCGATCCCGGTCAGGACCAGGAATGTGGTGAAGGCCACAAAGAAAAGCTCGACCGAGCCGCCGTAATAGACCACCCGCATGATGGCCTCTTTGTTCGACCAATCAAGCCATAGCTGCGGATGGCTTACCGCATAGCCCAGATTGTAAAAGGCCATGGCGATATTCTGGAATACCCAGAGGATTGCGTCCAGCATCTCTTCCCCCCTTTGCCCGGTTGTTCAGGTCCGGGTCGCCTGTTTTATGTCAAGACAGGCCCCGGAAACAACCGGGGCCCGCCATCTTCAAGGTCGTAAATGGGGGCTTAGCCCAGAACCCGGTCGCGCTGTGCGGTATAGACGCCATCGGATTTCTTGATCCAACCCGACGAGGATTTCAGCGAGGCGGTATAGCTGTCATAGGTGCGCTTATAGAGGTCGTCACCCATGTTTTCCTGATGCACCGCGTCAGAGGCCTGACCGAAGGCATCCCAGACGCTATCGGGGAACTCCAGGGTTTTCACGCCATTGGATTGCAGACGCTGAAGCGCCGCACCGTTGTTGGACAGGAATTGCGCCAGGTTCCACTGATGCGCTTCGGCACAGCCGATTTCGACCATTTTCTGCTGGGCGGGGCTCAGGCTTTCAAAGACTTCGCGGTTCATGCCGACCGACAGGCCCGCGCCCGGCTCGTGGAAGCCGGCGGTATAGTAGAACTTGGTGATTTCCTGGAAACCGGCCTTTTCATCGGCCCAGGGGCCGATCCACTCGGTGCCGTCAATCGCGCCGCTGGCAAGTGCTTGATAAACCTCGGCGCCGGGGATGTTCTGAACGCTGGCGCCCAGTTTGCCAAGCGCCTTGCCGCCAAGACCGGGCATGCGGAACTTGAGACCGTTGAAATCTTCGGGGCCGTTGATTTCCTTCGAGAACCAGCCCCCCGCCTGCGCGCCGGTGTTGCCCGCAAGAAAGGATTTCAGACCAAAGATCTGGCCAAGCTCGTCGTGGAAGGTGGCGCCATCGCCGTGGTAATACCAGTTCACCAGCTCTTGCGCGGTCATGCCGAAGGGCACCGAGGTGAAGAAGGCATAGGACGGGTGCTGGCCCACGAAATAATAGTCGGCGCCGTGGTACATGTCGGCCTGACCGGCGGTCACGGCGTCAAACACCTCGAATGCGCCAACCAACTCGCCGGCACCTTTGACCTCGATGGTCAGATCGCCATCGGCCATGCCGTTGATGTTGTCGGCAACGCGCTGTGCGGCGTCAAACACGCCTGCGAGGCCACGGCCCCATGTGGTGACCATGGTCAGCGTGCGCTTGCCTTGCGCATAGGCCGGTGCGGCCAGTGCGGATGTGGCAACGGCGGCACCGCCACCAAGAGCGGTATTTTTCAGAAAAGAACGACGATCCATATGGTTTTCCTCCCCATTAATTCGATGCTCGGGGCTTTTGCGCCCCTGAGCGGATCACTTGAAGTGTGCCGACCTTAGAGCCGCATATTCAATCGGAAAATACCGAGTACTGCGTATATAACGCATTTAGAGCAGGAAATTCTCTATCCAAGGCGCCGCCTTGTGGTCGATTTGCGCGCCGGGCGGCGCAAATTCCGCTTGCAAGCCACCGGGCGGCGGGTGTTGAGTTGCGCCATGAAACCCAAAATTCTGACCACCCTGCCCGGCTATAGCGCCCGGTTGTTTCAGGCCGACCTGTTTGCCGGCATCAGCGTCGCCATGGTGGCGCTGCCGCTGAGCATTGCCATTGCCATCGCCTCGGGGGCCGAACCGGGCGCGGGGCTGATCACGGCGATCATCGGGGGCTTCCTGATTTCCGCCCTCGGCGGAAGCCGGGTTCAGATCGGCGGGCCGACCGGGGCCTTTATCGTGGTGGTCTACGGCGTGATTGCCGAATTCGGCTATGACGGGCTTGTGCTGGCGACCCTGATGGCGGGGGTGATCCTTGTCATTGCCGGGTATCTGCGCGCCGGAAGCCTTGTGCGCCATATTCCCGAGGCGGTGATCAACGGCTTTACCATCGGCATTGCCATCATCATCGCCACCAGCCAGTTGCGCGATCTCTTTGGGCTTGAGACCGGCGCCCTGCCCGGCGAATTCCTTGAAAAGATTGCCGCCCTCTGGGAGGCCCGCGAGAGCTTCAACAGCATGGCGTTCCTGATCGGGGCGGTGACGATGGTGCTGATCGTGGGGCTGCGGCGTGTGGCACCGCGCTATCCGGGGTTGATCGTGGCGGTCGGGGTAACCTCGGCGGCGGTGGCGGTCTGGGTGCTGCCGGTCGATACGCTTTATTCGCGCTTTGGCGCGCTGCCCTCGACCTTGCCGGTGCCGGGGCTGCCGGAGGTAAGCTTTGATCGGGTGGTCATGCTCTTGCCCTCGGCTCTGGTGATTGCCTTTCTCGCCGGGGTGGAATCACTTTTGTCCGCCGCCGTGGCCGACCGGATGACCGGCGGGCGCTATCGCCCCAATGCCGAGGTGCTGGCCAATGGCGTGGCCAATATCGGCTCGGCACTGTTTGGCGGCATGCCCGCGACCGGGGCGATTGCGCGCACCGCCACCAATGTGCGCGCCGGCGGCCGGACCCCGGTGGCGGGGATGATCCACGCGCTGACCATCCTGTTGGTGATGCTTCTGGTGGCGCCGCTGGCGGGGTATTTCGCGATGCCGGCCCTGGCGGGGCTGTTGCTGTTGACCGCCTGGAACATGAGCGAGCCGCAGAAATGGCGCGGCTACATGGCGGAACCGATATCGGACAAGGTGTTGCTTGTTCTGACGCTGGTGCTGACGGTACTGGCCGATCTGACGGTGGCGATTGGCGTCGGGGTGGCGCTTGGGCTTGCGCTGCGACTGCGCAGGCGCCACGCCCCCGAGGCCACCTGGACCCCGCCAGACGCCTGATGCCGCCGAAACGCTGGATATCGCGGCGGTTTCGACGTATCGCTTTGCCATGACCCGCATATTCACCTCTTTTCGGCTCAATTACGGCCAAAAGCTTTTTCTGGTGGCAACGCTGCCGCTGATCCTGACGGCGGTGGCGATTTCGGTGGTGGTGACGCTGCAATCGCGCCAGTTGGCCGAGCACGAGATCGAAACCCTTGAGACCCAGTTGATCGAGGCCAAGCGCGCCGAGTTGCGCAATTACCTGTCGATCGCGCGCACCGCTTTCGTCAACATCTATGGCCGTGCCGCGCCCGATGACGAGGCGGCAATGCTTCAGGTCAGCCAGATCCTGTCGGGCATGCTCTATGGGCAGGACGGCTATTTCTTCGTGTTCGATTATGACGGCAACAACCTTGTCAGCCCGCGCAACACCGATCTGATCGGGCGCAACTGGACCGGGCTTGAAGACCCGAGCGGCGCGCCGATCACCGACAAACTTATCAAGCTGGCACGTTCCGGCGGGGGCTATCACAGCTATGAGTGGCGCAAACCAAGCACCGGAGAGCGCGCCCGCATGGTGACCTATGTGATCGGGCTTCAGGATTGGCGGTGGGCGGTCGGCACCGGCGTGTTCATCGACGATGTGGTCGCGGCGGTCTCGGCCTCGCGCGAAAAGGTCGAGGACCGGGTGCAAAAGACCTTTCTCTATATCGGCGCGGCGATGTTGGCGGCGCTGTTGCTGGTCTTCGTGTCGGGCCTGTTCATCAACATCCGCGAACGCCGCCTTGCTGATGCCAAGCTCAAGAAGCTGACCCAGCGGGTGTTTGACGCCCAAGAAGAAGAGCGCGGCCGCGTGGCGCGCGAATTGCATGACGGCATCAGCCAGATCCTTGTCGGCGTACGCTATGCGCTTGATACGGCCAAGCGGCGGCTGGCGGCGGGCGACACCCGCGCCGGCGACACGCTTGACCGGGGCATCACGCATCTGTCGGGTGCCATTCAAGAGGTCCGCCGCATCAGCCGCGATTTGCGCCCCGGCGTGCTTGACGACCTTGGCCTTGGCCCGGCGATCAAGGCGCTGTCCGAGGGGTTCAGCGCGCGCACCGGCATCAGGACAGAGTTCAGCACCGTGGTGTTTCGCAACCGCCTTGATGACGAGGCCAAGATCGCGCTTTACCGGGTCGCGCAAGAGGCCCTGACCAATATCGAGCGCCATTCCGGCGCGAGCGAGGTCAAGATCGACGTGCGCGGCCATGCCGATGGCGCCACCTTGCGGATTGCCGACAATGGCTGTGGGCTTGACCACGCCAAGGCCGATCAGCCCCCGAATGGCGGGCTGGGCCTGCGCAACATGCAGGAACGCATTGAACAGCTTGACGGCGTGCTGCGGGTGATCTCGTCGAGATCCGGCACGGTGATCGAGGCCAATGTGCCGCTGACCCATCTTTTGCAACCCCAAGGCCGCTCTGACGCCGCCCCCGAAAGCCCCGCCCTTCCCGATCCCAGGACACAGGCACACGCATGACAACACCCCGCATTCGTATCGCAATCGTCGATGATCACCCGATGGTCGCCGAAGGCATTCAGTCGATCCTTGAAAGCTATGACGACGTCGAGGTGATTGCCACCCTTGCAAGCGGTCACGCGATCATCGAACAGGTCGGCGCGCTTGACCCCGATGTGATTTTGCTTGACCTCAACATGCCGGGGATTGGCGGGCTGAGCACCACAGAGATCATCCTTGAACGCCGCCCCGAAACCCGCATTCTTATCCTGTCGATGCATGACAGCCCCGAATATATCACCAGCGCGCTCAGCCATGGCGCGGCGGGCTATGTGCTCAAGGATGTGCCCACGGAAGAGATCAAGCGCGCGATTGATGCGGTGATGGCCGGGCAACGCTATCTGTGTACCGGCGCGCAAGGCTCGCTCGCGCCCTATGACAGCAGCGCGCGCGAACAGCTGACCAACCGCGAACAGACCATCCTGTTGCAACTTGCGCAGGGCAAGTCGAACAAGGAGGTCGGGCTTTCGCTTGATATCTCGGTGCGCACGGTCGAGACGCATCGCAAGAACATCAAGCGCAAACTTGGGATTTCATCGACCGCCGGGCTCACGCGCTATGCGCTGGAACACGGGGTTTTGCAGGGAACGGGCGTATCCTTATAGGTCTGGGCCGTCGTGCATCTTTGGCGCGGCGCAGTGGATTTTGTGAAACCTGACAACGAGTGGCAGTGCGGGCCAAAGCGGACGCTTGCAAAGCCGCGCATCGCAGGGCCGTGGTGCGGCGATCCAGCGTTTGTCAGGTAGCGCTTTATGTCTGCCAAATCCATAAAACATCAAAGCACTGCGCGATCAGTTGCCAAATCGCCGTGCCAGGGGACGGCCCGGCGATACGCGGCGGCCTGTGGCCTTGAACCCGCGCAAGGGAAATACCGCAAAGGGCTCTTTTCACCATTCGCCGCGCGCCGGACCTGCTTGCGCGCCATTGGTTTTCTTGACCTCAGTCAGAGGCGAAACAATAGAGCAAGCCCGCCCCGCCGGTGCTTGCAAGGTTCACCTGCGAGCAGCCGCGCGAACCATGCGCGGAATTCCACGACACATTGCCGCCGCCATGCCGGTCGCTATGGCCAACCTGAGCGCGGCCTTCGCCATTGCTTGTCCAGTTGCCACAGGTGTGATCATCGGTGTCGCGCGGGAAATAGGCCATGCCATCGGCCATTGATCCGGTCAGGATGTCATGCAGGTTCGGGCTATCGCCATAACCGTTGATCTGATTGCCGTTCTCATCGACGGCGGTGCGTTTCCTGAGGTTGGGCATGACATGCAGATCGTCAAGGTCGCTGGCAATCAATTCGCCATTGGCATTGTACCAGGGGCCGATCCCGATCCGGACGCCGTGCCGTGACCCTGCGCAAATTGCGGGTCTGACGGGAAAATTGCGGCTCACCTGTGCAAAAATATACGTAAAAACACGAAATCAGGCCACCCAGCGCAACAAATGCAAAGATTTCACCCCGTTTTGCGACATTTTATCGGCCAAATCGGGTTGACGCCCCCCGCCACCGGCCATAATGTCTCGCACACGCAGCAAAGGAGTCGCCGCATGGCAAACCTAGTCGTACCGTCAGGTAAAAGGCGCATGGGTCGGTAAGGCACCCATAATGGAACCCCATGCGCCCCCGGATCAAACCGGGGGCTTTTTTATGCGAATTGAGTTGATGTCATATACGGAGCAAAGCACATGACACGTCAGATGACCGGAGCGAAAATGGTGGTTCAGGCCCTCAAGGATCAGGGCGTGGACGTCGTCTTTGGCTATCCCGGAGGGGCTGTGCTACCGATTTATGACGAGGTGTTCCAGCAAAACGATATACAGCATATCCTTGTGCGCCACGAACAGGGCGCGGTGCATGCCGCCGAGGGCTATGCCCGCTCAAGCGGCAAGCCGGGCGTCGTGCTTGTGACCTCGGGGCCCGGTGCCACCAATGCGGTGACCGGCCTGACGGATGCGTTGATGGACAGTATTCCGATCATCGTCCTGACCGGCCAGGTGCCGACCTTCATGATCGGCACCGATGCCTTTCAGGAGGCCGATACCGTTGGCATCACCCGCCCCTGTACCAAGCACAACTGGCTGGTGAATGACACCAAGGACCTCTCGAATGTGCTGCATCAGGCGTTTCACGTGGCGACAAGCGGTCGCCCCGGCCCGGTTCTGGTGGATATTCCCAAGGACGTACAATTCGCCAGCGCCGAATACACCCCGCCGCAAAAGGCCCGCACAAGCCACTATCAGCCACAGGTCAAGGGCGACATGCAGACGATCACCGATCTGGTGGCGGCAATGGAAACCGCCAAGCGGCCGCTGTTTTACACCGGCGGCGGCGTGATCAATTCCGGCCCCGCCGCAAGCCAGCTTTTGCGCGAGTTGGTCGAAGCGACCGGCATTCCGATCACCAGCACCCTGATGGGCCTTGGCGCCTATCCGGCGAATGGCGAACATTGGCTTGGCATGCTTGGCATGCATGGTCTCTACGAGGCCAATATGGCGATGCATGGCTGTGATCTGATGATCAATATCGGCGCGCGGTTCGACGACCGGATCACCGGGCGTCTGGATGCGTTCAGCCCGGATTCGATCAAGGCGCATATCGACATCGACCCCAGCTCGATCAACAAGGTGATCAAGACTGATTTCCCGATTGTCGGCGATATTGCCCATGTGCTTGAAGACCTTCTCAAGGTCTGGAAATCGCGTGGCCGCAAGGTGAACCGGGAAGGCATCCAGAAATGGAGTGCCAAGATCGCCGAGTGGAAAAAGGTCGATTGCCTGCGCTTTGAGCAGAAAGGCCCAACGATCAAGCCGCAATACGCCCTTTCCCGGCTTGAGGCACTGACCAAGGATCACGACCGCTATATCTGTACCGAGGTTGGTCAGCACCAGATGTGGGCGGCGCAATACCTTGGCTTCAACGATCCCAACCGCTGGATGACATCCGGTGGGCTTGGCACTATGGGCTATGGCTTTCCGGCCTCGATCGGCGTGCAGATGGCGCATCGCGACGCGCTTGTGATCAACGTTGCGGGCGAGGCGTCGTGGCTCATGAACATGCAGGAAATGGGCACCGCGATGCAATACAAGCTTCCGGTGAAACAGTTCATCCTTAACAACGAGCGCCTTGGCATGGTGCGCCAGTGGCAGCAATTGCTGCATGGCGAGCGCTATTCCTCAAGCTGGTCTGAATCGTTGCCTGATTTCGTCAAGCTGGCCGAGGCGTTCGGTGCCAAGGGGATCATTTGCAAGGACCCTGCCGATCTTGATGACGCGATCATGGAGATGCTGGCCTATGACGGGCCGGTGATCTTTGATTGTCTGGTGGAAAAGCACGAGAACTGTTTCCCGATGATCCCGTCGGGAGAGCCGCATAACAAGATGCTTCTGGGTGACGCCTCGACCAAGGGCGCAATAGGATCAACAGGCGCGGTGCTGGTGTGACACCCGTTTTCTTTTAAAGAAAACGGACCGGAATTTTTAAAAATTCCGGCACCAGGCCACCGGAACAAAGGAAAAACCATATGTCACCACTGCACATCAAGAAAGGCTCGAACAAGCATTCGGCCTATAATCTGCGGCCCAACTTTTCGGACACCACCGAGCGTCACACGCTGGCCGTCCTTGTCGATAACGAGCCCGGCGTTCTTGCGCGGGTGATCGGGTTGTTTTCCGGACGCGGCTATAACATCGAAAGCCTGACCGTGGCCGAGGTCGATCACACCGGCCATACCAGCCGGATCACCATCGTCACCACCGGCACGCCGCAGGTGATCGAGCAGATCAAGGCCCAGCTTGGCCGCATCGTGCCGGTGCATGCTGTGCATGACCTCACCGTCGAGGGCCCCGCCGTCGAGCGCGAGTTGGCCCTTCTCAAGGTCGAGGGCGAGGGCGACAAACGGGTCGAGGCGCTCAGGCTTGCGGATATCTTCCGCGCCAATGTGGTCGACAGCACGCTCAACAGTTTTGTCTTTGAAATCACCGGCGCGCCGGACAAGATCGACGCCTTTGCCGAATTGATGCGTCCCCTTGGCCTTAGCGAGATCGCGCGCACCGGCGTTGCGGCCCTGCCCCGCGGTGTCTGAGCCGACTCATCGCAACCCGGCTAAAGCGGGGCCTTCGGGCCCCGTTTTTCATGGGTAAAGTGCGGTTCCGCCCCTAGACCGGCCTAAATTTGTCGCCTTGAGGAAATTCGGGTCGCAGACAGGCGACAACTTGGGCCGCATCCGCGTCATCGTTTTGCCAATGACTGACCCGGAGATCAAAAATGACCCAGCTGACTGATCTGTCCAACGTAAGTGCCAGCGTGGATACAGCCAATGGCCTGCCCAACGCGCATTACATTGATCCCGCCGTTTTCGAGGAAGAAAAGCACGCGCTGCTGTTCTCGCAATGGGCCGGGCTTGCGGTGGGTGCCGATGTGCCGGAACCCGGCGACGCCAAGCCAGTGGAATTTCTCGGCATGCCGCTTTTGCTGATCCGCGACAAGGATGGCGATGTGCGGGTGTTTCAGAACATCTGCCGCCATCGCGGCATGATCCTTGTGCAAGAGCCCCGCAAGGTCGAAGGCGCCATTCGCTGCCCCTATCATTCGTGGTGCTATTCGACCAAGGGCAACCTTGTCAGCACGCCGCATGTGGGCGGTCCCGGCCACAACACCCACGACGCGATCAAGCGCGACGAGCTTGGCCTGAACGAGGTGCGCAGCCATATCTGGCGCGACGTGGTCTGGATCAACGTTTCGGGCGACGCGCCCGCCTTTGAAGAGGCGATGTCGGACCTCATCGAGCGCTGGAAAGAGTTTGACCTGCCGATCTATCACGGCGGCCATGACAGCCGGTTTGAACTTGAAGTCGCGACAAACTGGAAGCTCGCGGTCGAGAATTACTGCGAGAGCTATCACCTGCCCTGGGTGCATCCCGGGCTGAACAGCTATTCCAAGCTTGAGGATCACTATCACATCGAAAAGCCCGGCGCGTTTTCCGGTCAGGGCACGATGGTGTATCGCCAACTGACAAACGAAAACGGCGAGAAATTTCCCGATTTTGAAGAGGTCGGCAGCAAATGGAACGAACAGGCCGAATATATAGCCGCCTATCCGAATGTGTTGCTTGGGGTGCACCGCGATCATGCCTTTGCAATCATCCTTGAACCCAAGGCGACGGATCGCACGGTCGAACATATCCACCTCTATTACTCGGTTCCAAAAAGCGATGAGGGCCTGCGCGCGCGCAACACCCAGCTTTGGAAAACCGTGTTCGAGGAAGACATCTTTGTCGTCGAGGGTATGCAGAAAGGGCGCCATGCCACCTATTTTGACGGTGGTCGGTTTTCGCCGGTGATGGATAGCCCGACGCATTGCTTTCACCACTGGGTGGCAAGCAAGGTCGGCACGCATCGCGGGATCGCAAAAGCGGCCGAATGAACGATCTGCACGATCAGATGTTGGCGGCCCATGAAACGCGGGATCAAGAGGCCTTGATCTCGCTTTATGCAGCAGCCGCCGACAGCGCCAATGATCTTGATGCAGCCTGCTTTTTCCTGACCCATGCCTATGTGTTTGCGCTCGAGGCAGGGGCACCGCAGGCGCGCGATCTGCACGCACGCCTCAAACGCCACGGGCGCGAGGCCTGACATCTGCCGCTCAAGAAAATTCGGCGAATTTTCTTGGTCCCGCCTGCCGATCGCTTCGGTTCATCAGCCGCCGGTGACGCTTTGTTCTTCTGTCTCTGCGGCGTTACAGATCAACCGGTAGAGATGCCATGTGGCATGCCCCAAAAGCGGCAGAACAATAAACAGCCCCAAAAACCCCGGCAAGAGCGCCAAAAACGTGAGCACCGCAATCACACAGCCCCAGGCGAGCATCGGCACCGGGTTTTGCACGACCACCTCAAGGCTGGTCAACATCGCGGTCACGAAATCCACCTCACGGTCCAGCAAAAGCGGCAGGG
>JAVVFB010000470.1:0-539 GCA_032251095.1 Roseovarius sp.
GGCGAGCGAAAGATGCGGATCGCGAGGTAGAAGGCCAGCAGCATGAACAGGCCAGAGAAGTAATAGCCGACGTTGAAGTTGAACGCCCAGCCGCCGAGGTTCATCTCGTAGGTGGCGCGCATCGGCAGCCCGAAGAGATGCGGCATGTCCGGCAGCCCCTCGCTGTGGAACATCTGAAGATCGTCGGAATAGACCTGAAGCCCGGTTTCGCCATTGGTGAGGTTGAAATTGGGGTTGGACAGCACCGAATAGGCGAGCGCAAAGGACATCTGCGCGAAGGCCAGCGTCAGGATCGAGAAGTAGATCCCCGACCTGCGCAGCGAGATGAAGCCGATCAGCACCGAGAAGATCGCCGCGATGACGACCGCGAAGACGATCGCCGGCACCACGTTGTAGCTGAACAGCTTGAATATCCACACCGCCGCGTAGGAGCCGACCCCGAGGAACGCCGCGTGGCCGAAGCTGAGATAGCCGGTGAGGCCGAAGAGGATGTTGAACCCGATGGCAAAGATGCCGAAGATCACGAAGCGTTGCAGCAG
>JAVVFB010000471.1:0-538 GCA_032251095.1 Roseovarius sp.
CGGCGTTGCTGCGGAAACGCCCGCATGTTTTTTTCATCCCGCGATCATGTTTCCTGTTGCAGAGTGCAGAAATGAACAGGCCCGGGAGCACGCGCCTGCAACGGCAGTGTGCCCGGGCGTCCGCAAACTGCCCGAGGCAGTGAGACAAATTGATGCCGGAATGTATGCCGGTAACCTATGTTGAAGAGGTAACGAAGTGGCGAAACTGATAAGCGACGAAGCTGGAGTAACGAACAACCCGGAAGAGAGCGAAGGCCTGCTGCCGGTATTGCCGCTCAGGGATATCGTTGTCTTTCCACATATGATCGTGCCGCTGTTTGTCGGGCGTGAAAAATCCGTAACGGCGCTGGAAGAGATCATGCAGTCGGGCAAGAAAATTCTGCTGGTGGCGCAGAAGGATGCGACGCACGACGATCCCGGCATCGACGATCTCTACTCCGTTGGAACCCTTGGCAATATTCTGCAGCTGCTCAAGCTTCCCGACAGCACCATCAAGGTGCTGGTCGAGGGCGGCTCGCGCGTGGCGATCAGCGAGCTG
>JAVVFB010000472.1:0-535 GCA_032251095.1 Roseovarius sp.
GTATCTTTCATTGTCCTCGCTTGTCCTATGCTTGTCGTAGAGGGCTTTGCGCCGCTCTGTATCCGTTCAGGCCTTAGCAGGCTGCTGAAATAGTCCTGCCTCGACAACGATTTGAGAACATGATTCACCCTCGGCACGATAACTCCGGGGGTGATGATGCGCGGGACGGATGAGACGAGCGGGTCGCTGTTCAGCTATGTCGATCTGGAGGAGCGCATCCCGCCGCGACACCCGCTGCGCAAGATCAGACAGGTGGTCAATGACGCGCTGGTGAGCCTCGATGGCGAGTTCGAGGTGCTTTACATCGATTTCGGCAGGCCCTCGATCCCGCCGGAGCGGCTGATCCGGGCGAGCCTGTTGCAAATCCTGTTTTCGGTCCGGTCCGAGCGGCAACTGATGGAGCAGGTGGATTACAACCTGATGTTCCGCTGGTTTGTCGGCCTCGGGATAGATGATCCTGTGTGGGTGCCGACCGTGTTCTCGAAGAACCGCGACCGGCTGCTGACCACGGAAATGTCACGCAAAGTGATGGCGG
>JAVVFB010000473.1:0-530 GCA_032251095.1 Roseovarius sp.
CTTACTGGCATCCGGGCGGTATCGCCCACGCCGGGCTGCACGCGTTGCTGAGCGTGGCGGTGCTAGGCTGGTCGCCGATGACCTTCGGCGCGATCCTTGTTGGTGTGACCGCCGAATTCGTCGTGCATTATCATATCGACTGGACCAAGGAGCAACTTTTGAAACGACTCGGCTGGGGACAACAGGAGAAGGCCTATTGGGTGCTCATGGGGCTCGACCAGTGCGCCCACCAGGTTACTTATATCGCAATTCTGTGGGTGGCTTTGGCCACTGTGTGATGACTGTGCATTGCCAAGTTTCCTGGTTGATGCTGCGATGCCCCACGTTTGAGAAGTCATGGCGTCTTATGGAGGGCATAAAGCGTCCCGCCCAAAACCTGAATCAGGGGATTGAACGAACCCGCTGACGCGGGAGGGGCGTCGCTATTGGCGGGAATGGCCTCCTGATGGGAAGGTTTGGTTGCTGAGACCAACCTTTGATCAGGAGACCATCCCATGGCAAATGCCACATCAGCGGTAAGCCCGCTGCGC
>JAVVFB010000474.1:0-525 GCA_032251095.1 Roseovarius sp.
GGCACGCCGCGCCTCGGGGCGCAGCATGTCGAAATCGGGCACGGCATGGCGGGTGGCACGGGGCAGGGCGGGGCCGGGTTCGCCCTCGCTGCGCAGATCGGCAAGCCAGTCGTCGGGCGCAATCTCCTCGGGCGCGATAAAGCCGAAGCCGCCCGCAGGTTCCGGCGCGCCGTCGAAGCGAAAGCTGCCAAAGCGGTGACCCTCGGCGTCGAAGCTGACCAGCTGCCCCAGCGGCGAGGGGGCGAACCCCGCCAGCACAGCCATCGCCATCTGTGCCTGAAGCGCGCCAAGGATGCCCACCGACGGCCCCAGAACGCCATCGGTCGCGCAACTGCCCAGCCTGTCGGGCAGGTCCGGGAAGACTGCGCGCAAGCTTGGTGCCCCGCCGCAAAACCCGCCGCAATAGCCCGACAGCCCCACGACAGAGGCGCTGATGAGTGGCTTGCCCGCCGCAAGGCAGGTGTCCGACAGCACATAGCTCGCCGCGAAGCTGTCGGCGCAGTCGAGCACCAGATCGGCGGCGGC
>JAVVFB010000475.1:0-524 GCA_032251095.1 Roseovarius sp.
GGCGCGGCGATACCCGTCACCCGCGCGCCCAACCGCGCAGCAAGCTGCACCGCAGCGAGGCCGACATTGCCCGAGGCCCCGGTGATCAGCACCTCCTGCCCCGCTGCGACGCCCGCGCGGTCCAAGAGCCCCATCGCCGTGCCGAAACCGCAGGGGATGGCGGCGATCTCGATATCCGAGAGCGGCGCGTCCGACACGTCATAAAGGTCGTCGGTCTTCATCAGGCAGTATTCGGCAAAGGCCCCGTCGATCTCGGAGCCGAGCGCCACGAACCCCACCGGGTTTTCGTCCGTCGGGCGCGGAATGTTGATCGGGCAGGTGACGCGCGCGCCGAGCGCGAGGGTGGTAACGCCCGCGCCCCGCGCCACCACCTCGCCGCAAAGATCGCCGCCCTGTATCAGCGGAAACCGCAGCGCCCCGGACCAGCCCCCGGCCTCGACGCCCTCACCGGTGTCGCCCGTCGCCCCTGTCACCTCCGCCGCATACCAGCCCTCGCGCGTATTGATATCGGTGTTGTTGACCCC
>JAVVFB010000476.1:0-521 GCA_032251095.1 Roseovarius sp.
CGGCATCCTCGATCACCGGCAGGCCACGCGCCTCGGCCAGGGACATGATCGCATCCATGTCCGAGGTATGCCCGCGCATGTGGCTGACAAGCACCGCATCCACACCGTCGAGCCGCGCCTCGAAATCGGCAACGTCGATCCGGTAATCCTCGCCCACCTCGCACAGCACCGGCACACAATCGGCATGAATGACCGAAGAGGGCACCGCGGCAAAGGTGAAACCGGGGATCAGGACCTTTGCCCCGCGCGGCAGGCCAAGCGCCTTGAGCGACAAAAACAGCGCCGCCGAGCACGACGAGACCGCCAGCGCATAGCGGACCCCCATGGCCTCGGCAAACTCCCGCTCCAGAAGCGCCACGGGCGCATCCTGCGGCGCGGTATAGCGAAACAGATCGCCGCTCGACAGCAGCCGGTCGATCTCGGCGCGGGCGGCCTCGGGGATAGGATCCGCAGCGTGAACATTGGGCATTCGGGTCATGTTTTCGGCTTTCCTGAAACTGCTCTTCGGATTTACCAAACAT
>JAVVFB010000477.1:0-520 GCA_032251095.1 Roseovarius sp.
TGAACGGCGGCGCCTTAGGTAACCGGCTTTATTACTGCGCCACGCCGCCGATGCTGGTCGAAGCGATTATCGCCGGCATAGGCACAGCCGGGCTGGCCAGCGAGGCGGCGGGCTGGTCGCGCATCATTATCGAAAAGCCTTTCGGGCGCGACCTGGCTTCCGCGCAAGCGCTCAGCGACACGATTTCCCGGGTATTTATGGAACAGCAGATTTACCGGATCGACCATTATCTGGGCAAGGAAACCGTGCAAAACATACTGGTTTTCCGTTTTGGCAATGCGCTGTTCGAACCGGTATGGAATCGGAATCATATCGATTATGTGGAAATAACCGCCGCAGAAACCCTGGGCATAGGCCATCGCGGCGGTTACTACGAAGAAGCCGGCGCCCTGCGGGACATGGTGACTAATCATTTAATGCAATTACTGGCGCTGATCGCCATGGAACCGCCCATTGCCTTTGATGCCGATGCGGTTCGCGATAAAAAAATACAGGTTTGGCGCACGATCAAGCCGATGAC
>JAVVFB010000478.1:0-520 GCA_032251095.1 Roseovarius sp.
GTCTCACCCCGAACACGGCTCGGTCCCATGACAGCAGCAACCTCTTTTCCACGCCCCCACGCGGTTCGGCGCCCCCTCAGGATTGCCGATACATGGTTTCTCTGGGGCGCAAATGTGGCGCAAAAGTGGCGAACACGCGTCAAAACCGGGGCATTTCCGATTTTCAACACATTTGAGCGGTATTTTTGGCAAATTTCAGGTGTATTGGACCGCCGCGCACACGCATAGCGCGAAGCGCAAAATCATCTTTTGGTCGGTCCTGGGAATTGGCAGGGGCAGCAGGGTTCGAACCCGCGACCTACGGTTTTGGAGACCGTCGCTCTACCAGCTGAGCTATACCCCTATCGTGGCCGGGGTGTTATTGGCTTTCGCTGCGGGCGTCAAGCGGGCGCAGGCCGGAAAGCTGCCCGCCGCCTCAGTCGAGCGCGCGCGCCTCGTCGATGAGCATGACCGGAATGCCGCCCCGAATGGGAAAGGCGAGGCCGGCGCCCTTGCTCACAAGCTCCTGGCGGTCGGCATC
>JAVVFB010000479.1:0-517 GCA_032251095.1 Roseovarius sp.
CCAGACCCGGATCGACGGCATGGATGACAAGATCATCGGGCTTTATGCGGCGGGGCTCTCGACCCGCGACATTCGTGAGAGTGTCCGATCTTCTGTGTATGAGTAATTCGGTCCATGTTTCACCAACGAAGGAGCATGACAACAATGACGATTTCCAAGGAACTTTTAGACGAGCTGCTGAGCGGCGTTGAGAACGCAAACGATTTTCTGGGCGACAAGGGCCTAATGAAGGAACTGAAGGTTCGCCTGATGGAGCGAATGCTTGGCGCGGAGCTGACGGAGCATTTGGGTTACGAGCCGCAGACCAAACCTGCGAATGATCAAAGCAACCGTCGCAATGGCACGATGCGCAAGACGCTGAGGGGCAATGATGGGGTGGTGCCGATTGATGTCCCACGCGACCGAGACGGGAGCTTTGAGCCGGAGCTGATTAGGAAGGGCCAGACCCGGATCGACGGCATGGATGACAAGATCATCGGGCTTTATGCGGCGGGGCTCTCGACCCGCGACATTCGTG
>JAVVFB010000047.1:0-16792 GCA_032251095.1 Roseovarius sp.
AAAAGACGCTCCCATTCGGACCCGTCAAAGCCCTGGGCGGCATCCATCGCGCGCGTGAACTCGTCCCAGCTGCCATAGAACCGCGCGATCGTGTTGCTGGCCGCCTCGCCCACGTGGCGGATGCCAAGCGCGAACAGCAGGCGCCCAAAGGGGATTTGTCGTTTTTCCTCAATTGCTTGAAAGAGGTTCTTCGCGCTCTTTTCGCCCCAGCCTTCGCGGTTCTTGAGCTGTTGCAGGCCGCTGCCATAGCGCGCCTCAAGCGTGAAGATATCGGCCGGTTCCGTGATCCAGCCATCGCGGTAGAACTGTTCCACCTGCTTGGCGCCCAAACCTTCGATATCAAAGGCGGCACGGCTGACGAAATGTTTAAGCTTTTCAACCGCCTGCGCGGGACAAATCAACCCACCGATACAGCGGCGCGCCGCGTCGCCCTCTTCGCGCACCGCATCCGAGCCGCATTCGGGACAGGTCTGCGGGAAGGCATAGGGCACAGCATCCGCGGGGCGCTTGGTAATATCCACGTCAGCGACCTTCGGGATCACATCGCCGGCTCGGTAAACCTGTACCCAGTCACCGACCCGGATATCCTTACCCTCGCGGATCTCGTCGCCTTTGGAGTCGCGGCCAAGAATATAATCCTCGTTGTGAAGCGTGGCATTGGAGACCACAACGCCCCCCACCGTGACCGGGGTCAGGCGCGCGACCGGGCTAAGTGCGCCGGTGCGCCCGACCTGAATGTCGATCGTCTCAAGCCGGGTCCAGGCAAGTTCGGCCGGGAATTTATGCGCAATCGCCCATCGTGGCGTGGTCGATCGAAAGCCAAGCCGCGCCTGAAGGGCAAGATCGTTGACCTTGTAGACCACCCCGTCAATATCATAGCCAAGGGTCGCGCGGCGCTGCTCGATGCGCCCGTATTCGGCCAGCATCGCATCGGGCCCTGAACAGAGCGTGGTCATCGGATTGGTCTGAAACCCGAGGGCGGCAAGCCGTTCAATCGCGCCCATTTGCGTGTCGGCCAGCGGCGCGCTGACCTCGCCCCAGGCATAGGCGAAAAACCTCAGCGGGCGGGCGGCGGTGATTTTGGAATCGAGCTGGCGCAAAGAGCCGGCGGCGGCGTTGCGCGGGTTGGCGAAGGGCTTGTCAGACCTTGCGGCCTGCCGCGCATTGAGCGCCTCAAAATCGGCATGGCTCATGTAAACCTCGCCGCGCACCTCAAGGATGTCGGGCACCCCGGAGAGGATCTGGGGAATATCCGTTATCGTGCGGGCATTGGCGGTGACGTTTTCGCCGACCTGCCCGTCGCCGCGTGTGGCCGCCTGTATCAGATGACCGTTCTCATAACGCAGGCTCAGACTAAGGCCGTCAATCTTTGGCTCGGAGGTATAGGCAAGCTCGGCCTCGGGCCCAAGGCCAAGATAGCGGCGAATGCGGGCGTCGAATTCGGTCACATCCGCGTCGTCAAAGGCATTGCCAAGGCTGAGCATCCGCACCGCATGGGTGACTTTGGCAAACCCTTCGGACGGCACGGCACCAACCAACTCGCTGGGGCTGTCCGGGCGTTTCAGATCGGGAAATTGCGCCTCGATCGCGGCATTGCGGGCCTTGAGCGCGTCAAATTCCGCATCCGACATGACCGGGGCATCTTTGGTGTGATAGGCCTCATTGGCTATGGAAATACGCGCGGCGAGCCGTTCCAGCTCTTGCCGCGCCTGATCTTTGCTCAGGCTTTCAACTGCGCGCGTATCGCTCATGGGCCCCTCTGTCCTTTTGTGCCGAGGACGTTTCAAGCCCTCGATCGTTCAGGTCAAAGTGATAGGGCCCTGTTTCGCAGAGGTCCAGATGTCACGCACGCCTCAGGCGCCAATCGCAAGCCTTTGGTCATCCATCTCGCTCGGCTCGGGATCGCGCAGCACATACCCACGCCCCCAGACGGTTTCGATGTAATTCGCGCCGTCGGTCGCCTCGCTGACCTTCTTGCGCAGCTTGCAGATAAACACGTCGATGATCTTGAGTTCGGGTTCGTCCATGCCGCCATAAAGGTGGTTGAGGAACATCTCTTTGGTAAGCGTTGTGCCCTTGCGCAGCGACAACAATTCGAGCATCTGGTATTCCTTGCCGGTCAGATGCACGGTCTTGCCGCCCACATCCACCGTCTTGGCATCCAGGTTGACGTTGATCTTGCCGGTGCGAATCACCGATTGCGAATGTCCCTTGGAGCGCCGGATAATGGCGTGAATACGCGCCACGAGTTCTTCGCGGTGGAACGGCTTGGTCAGGTAATCATCCGCCCCAAAGCCAAATCCCTTGATCTTGCTTTCCGTGTCATCGGCCCCGGACAGGATCAGGATCGGCGTATTAATCCGCGCCATGCGCAATTGACGCAGAACATCATGGCCGTTCATATCCGGCAGACCAAGATCCAGCAGGATCAGGTCATAGTCATAGAGCTTGGCCAGATCGATCCCCTCTTCGCCAAGGTCCGTCGTGTAGACGTTAAGGTTGGCATGGGTCAGCATCAGTTCAATGCTTTTCGAGGTGGTCGGATCGTCCTCGACGAGTAATACACGCATGTGGGGTCTCCAAAGTAAGTGGTTCATTAAAGATCACACTCGGCAAAAATGGTTAACCACCCGTTACCATCGTCACAACATCCTGCCAACACCTCCTATGGTTGTCGATAACTTTTGAGCGTGGTCACCTTCAAGGCCCTTTCCCCATGGCAACTGACGGCCGTCACCCAGGCGTCAAATTCCTCATCACTAAGGCCATATGTCTGCATTGCCTCGCTCCGCGTGATCAGCCCGTAGGCAACCCCACGCACCACCGCAAGCTTGCGCGAGGCCACCCATCGCCGGGTATCGGCGGGCGGCAGATCGGCGCGACTCAAGATCGTGCCATCCGGCAGGTTAACGGCCCTTGGCCCTTCGACTTTCTTCAGATACATCACTCTCACCCTTCTTTCGATACAGACCAAAATGACAGCATCAGGCTTAACGGCGGATGAAACCGGGGCTTGAGAGTAATTAGGATTTTCCTATATTCTGAACGACCCGAACGGAGGCCGATATGGCGCTAGATAGTGACAAACCACTGAATTCACTTGGATTTGCCAAGCCGCCGGCGGAAACGCGCGTGGTTGTGGCCATGTCCGGTGGCGTCGACAGCTCGGTTGTGGCGGCTTATTTGGCCGAACAGGGCTATGATGTTGTAGGCGTGACCCTGCAACTTTATGACCATGGCGCGGCCTTGGCCAAGAAGGGGGCGTGCTGTGCCGGGGTTGATATTCATGACGCGCGCCGGGTGGCCGAGGATGTGGGCTTTCCGCATTACGTCTTGGATTATGAAAACATTTTTCGCGATGCGGTGATAGACGAGTTTGCCGACAGCTATCTTGCGGGCGCCACACCTGTGCCCTGTATCCGCTGTAACGAGCGGGTCAAGTTCAAGGACCTGTTGCAAACCGCGCGCGATCTTGACGCCGATTGCATGGCGACCGGCCATTATATTCAGCGCAAGACCGGTCCGAATGGCGCGCAATTGCACTGCGCCGCTGATTCGAATCGCGATCAGTCGTATTTTCTATTCTCGACCACCGCGGAACAGCTTGAATACCTGCGCTTTCCGCTTGGGCATTTGCCGTCCAAGGACGCCACCCGAGAGCTGGCGGCGAAATACGGATTGCAGGTTGCCGACAAGCCCGACAGCCAGGATATCTGTTTCGTCCCCGACGGGAATTACGCCAGCGTGATCGAAAAACTGCGGCCCGGCGCGGCAGAGCCTGGCGAGATTGTGCACGCCGATGGCCGGGTGCTTGGGGCGCATGAGGGGGTGATCCACTATACCATCGGTCAGCGTCGCGGCCTTGGCATCGGCGGGCTCGCCGATCCGCTTTATGTGGTGCGCCTTGATGTGGATGCCAAGCAGGTGATCGTCGGCCCCAAGAAGATGCTCTCGACCCGAAAGGTGCCGCTGCGCGAGATCAACTGGCTTGGTGATGAGCCGCTGATGTCGCGGCCGGAATGGAGCGTGGCCGTCAAGGTGCGCTCGACACGACCTGTGCGCGAGGCGATCTTACGCCCGATTTCGGACACCGAGGCAGAGGTCGAATTGCTCACGCCCGAAGAGGGCGTGTCGCCAGGGCAGGCCTGTGTGTTTTATCAACAGGACGGCACGCGGGTGCTCGGCGGCGGCTGGATCTGGCGTGGCAAGTGAATGTTCCACGCCGTACCGCCATGTGGTACGGGCGGTATTTGAGTATTTTTGCCAAGAAGAAGCCCGAAGAGCAGGGTTGATCAGAGGTCGTTGAACTGCGCCTCTTGGCGGGTAGACCAGCGCACGGTGAGCTCAAAGCCGTCTTCGGTCTGGGTTTCGGTCTCGACAAGATCTTTTTCAAACAGCCAGGCGCGTTTACGACCGGCGTCAAAGCCAAGATGCAGCTCGGTGACATGGGTCACATCGGCCAGAGCCTCGGTGATGGCGTCGACGAGGCCGTCAATGCCCTGTCCGGTGATGGCCGAGAGGGCCTGAACGTGATCAAGCCGCGCGGCCTTGGTCAGCGTGGCGGCGCGCGAGTCGTCATCCAGCCGGTCGATCTTGTTCCAGATTTCGATCTGTGGGGTCGTGTCCTTGACGCCGAGGCTGTTGAGGATGGTGGTGACATCCTCGGCCTGGGCCCGGGTTTCTGGGTGCGAGATGTCGCGGACGTGACAGATCAGATCGGCGGCAAGCACCTCTTCCAATGTGGCGCGGAACGAGGCGACAAGCTCTGTCGGAAGGTCGCTGATGAAGCCGACGGTGTCTGACAGGATGACTTCGGGGCCGCCGCCGGGCAGTTTGATGCGCCGCATGGTGGGGTCAAGCGTGGCAAAGAGCATGTCCTTGGCCATCACCTCGGCCCCGGTCAGGCGATTGAAAAGCGTGGATTTGCCGGCATTGGTATAGCCCACGAGCGCCACAATCGGGAACGGCACCTTGGCGCGCGCGGCGCGGTGCAGGGCGCGGGTTTTCACCACCTTCCTGAGTTGGCCGCGCAGGCGCACCAGTTGTTCGTCGATGGCGCGGCGGTCGGCCTCGATCTGGGTTTCGCCGGGCCCGCCGACAAAGCCCAATCCGCCCCGCTGGCGTTCAAGGTGGGTCCAGGCGCGCACCAGCCGGGTGCGTTGATAGGTCAGAGCTGCCATCTCGACCTGAAGCACGCCTTCGCGGGTGGCGGCGCGGTCGCTGAAGATTTCAAGGATCAAACCGGTGCGGTCAAGCACCTTGACGTCCCAGGCCTTTTCGAGATTGCGCTGTTGCACCGGCGTGACCGGGCCGTCGACCAGCACCAGATCGGTCTCTGAGGCCTCAATCGCCTGGCGCAGCTCTTCAAGTTTGCCCTTGCCAAAGAGCTTGCCTGCATCCGGTTTTCGCAGGCGCACGACCTGCGCGCCGACAACGTCGAGATCGGGCAAGGCATGCGCCAGCGACACCGCCTCTTCCAGAGCAAGATCGGGATCGCGCTCTGACCCGGCAGAGGGGATTTCAGGATGAATGACCCATGCCCGTGTCACCGGGCGCGCGTTATCGGTCAATTGGTGTCTTCACCATCATACAGGTTGACCGGCTGCGACGGCATGATCGTCGACACGGCATGTTTATAAACCAGCTGAGATTGCCCATCACGGCGCAACAGGATGCAGAAGTTGTCAAACCAGGTGATGACCCCCTGCAATTTGACCCCGTTGATCAGGAACACCGTGACCGGGATTTTTGTCTTGCGAACCTGATTGAGGAACGCGTCCTGCAAATTTTGTCGATCAGAAGCCATTTATCTTCAAAGCCTTTATTCTTGCACACACCGCGAACCGGCGCCTGAGGGTCTTGCATCTAGGGCGAGTATGTCTTGCCCGCGCGTGACTTTCCAGCCTAAAAATGCACTCGACACGCTAGAGCCCCGCCCACCCCCTAGTCGCGCCAGACGGCCGGGTTCAGAAGCGCGATTATCGCCAGCGTTTCAAGCCGTCCAAGCATCATCGCCGCCGCATAACAAAGTTTCGCACCCGCGCTCAGGTCAAGCAGGCGAATGGGCGTATCACTGGCCGCGCTGATCAGCGGGCCAGTGGTCGAGAGCGCCGAAATCGCAAGGATCAGTGAGGATTCGAAATCCTGTCCAAAGGCCGCCAGCAGCATGGTCACAAAGGTCAGCGACATGGCGAACAACATGAAAAACACCCAAGCGATATAGGCGCCATGCCGCCTGATCCGCCGCCCGGTCTTGCTCGACCGCCCGACCGAGCTTGGATGCACAAGCCGCTCGACCTCGCGCTTGCCATGCAGGTAGAGCGCATAGACCCGCAACAGTTTCACCCCGCCCGCCGTCGTGGCAACGCCGCCGCCCACAAGCGACAGCCCCAAAAGCACAAGCCCTGGCGTGCCAAGCCCGGACCAGTCACGCGCAGCTTTCCAGTCGGCGCTTTCAAAACCGGTGGTCGACAGAAACGACAGCACCGTGAACATGCCGCCCCAAAACGCGTGCAGGGCATTGGCGATATTATCCGCCTCGACCACCTCGAAAGCGGCAATCCAGTGGCGCAGCATCAAAACGAGCGGCACCCCAAGCACAAGCATCACGCCAAGCCGAAACTCGGGGTCATGAAGCACCCCGGAGCGGGCCGATGTCACCGTGTCCGACGAAAAGGTCAGGCGCGACAGGGCAAACAGCAGGAACAGAAAGATCGCGAATTCTCCGCCAAATCCGGATGCGCCGTTCTGAACCCCGCCAATCGAGGAAATCCCGCTTGTGGCCAGTGTCGACATCGCATGGACCATCGCCACAAAGGCCCGCTCGCCGCCCATCATCAGGATGACCCAAAGCGCCCCCGTCAAGCCGATATAGACCGGCGCAAGGGTCGCGGTGATCTGTGCCAAGCGCTTAGCGGGGGTTGCGCGTTGAAAGCGCCCCGCGCGCGCCTCGTCCTGACCGGGCTCGGCGCGGGCCGTCACCTCGAACCCACCAAGATTCAGCGGCGCAAGCACCGCCGAGGCCGACACCCAGATCAAAAGCCCACCGCCCCACCCGACCAGGGCGCGCCACAAATGCAGGCTATCCGCCAGCCGCCCCGAGGCGCCAAACAGGGTGGCCCCGGTGGTGGTAAAGCTTGAAACCATCTCGAAATAGGCATTCAGGAAGGTGGTATTGCCGATGCCCTCGTAAAACGGCACCGCAAGATAGAGCGGCAGCACCAGATAGGCCAGCAAGAGCGATACAAGGTTCTGGCTGTCGCTGACCTCGCGCCGGGCCTGGCCAGACATGGCAAGGCCGATGATCATGACACCGGCAAGCCCAAGGATCCCAGAATAGAGAAAGACCCGCGCCACGCTGGTATCATCGCGCATCAGCGCATCAATGGCCGGCAGCAGCATCAGGATCGCGGCCATGCCGGCCAGGATCAGGATAAGCGGAAAGGTGAGCAGCCGGGCGATCATCTGATCAGAAGAAATCTATCGAGACCTGCAACAGCTGCTCGACCGCCGCCACATCCGCCGCCAATGCAAACAGAACGATCACGTCGCCCGCCTCTATGCGCAATCCGCCTGTCGGTTTGACGATCTTGTCACCTTTCCTGACGCCTCCCACCAGCACGCCCTCGGGAAAGTTTATGTCGCGGATCGCGGCGCCGGCGATGGAGGAGGTCGACATTACTTCGGCCTCGATCACCTCGGCTTCTGCGTCACCGATGGAATAGACCCCGCGCACCCGACCATGGCGGATATGGCGCAGGATCGAACTGACCGTGGTGGCGCGCGGGTTGATATAGGCGTCAATGCCGAGCGGCTCCAGCATCGGGATCATCGTCGGATCGTTGATCAGGGCGATCGCAAACGGGCAGCCTTCGGTTTTGGCGCGCACGGCGGCAAGCATGTTGGTCTTGTCGTCATCCGTCACCGCAAGCACCGCATCGGCGCGTGAAATCCCCGCCTCGGCCAGAAGCGCGGCGTTCAAGCCGTCGCCGTTCAACACGATGGTGCGCTCAAGCGCGTCGGCCGCGCGTTCGGCCTGGGCGCGGTTGCGCTCGATCACCTTGGCACGAATGCGCCCGCCGCTGCGCGTCTCAAGCGCTTGCGCCACCGCAAGACCGATATTGCCGCCGCCGATGATCACCACCCGCTCCTGCTTCTTTTGCGATTTGCCGAAAACGTCCAGCGTGCGCGGCACATCCTCGATCGGGGCAAAAAGATAACACTCATCGCCCTCAAAAAGCTGATCGCCGGATTCAGGCGCAAAAAGTCGCCCCTCGCGGCGCACCGCCAGAACCACCACCCGCAGCGTCGAGAACAGATCGCTCAGCTGGCGCAGCGGCGTGTTGAGAACCGGGCAATCCTCTTCAAGGCGCAAGCCCATGAGCTGGGCCTTGCCGTCCATGAACATCTCGGTGTCAAAGGCGGCCGGCGCCGCCAGCCGCTGCAATGCCGCAACCGCCACCTCTCGCTCGGGGCTGATCACGACGTCGATCGGCATGTGATCGCGCCGGTAAAGATCAGAATAGATCGCATCAAGATAGGATTGGCTGCGCAGCCGCGCGATCTTGCGACTGATGCCAAAGACCGAATGCGCCACCTGACAGGTCACCATGTTGACCTCGTCGGAATAGGTCGCGGCAATGATCATGTCGGCGTCGCGCGCGCCAGCCCGGTCAAGCACATCGGGGTAGGACGCAAAGCCGGTAATGCCCTGCACATCCAGCGTATCCGTGGCCCGGCGCACCAGATCGGGATTGTTGTCCACAACCGTGACATCGTTGCGTTCGCCTGAAAGATGGCGTGCGATCTGCCAGCCAACCTGACCGGCCCCGCAGATGATGACCTTCATTTCCCTGCCCCATCCTGTCTGAAGCTGCTGAATGACAGAAGGGTCCGGGCGGGTCAATTCCTTTGTCTGCGCGTCACAAATTGCTATACTGGCCCCATGTCCAGTCCCGCTGCCCTGCCCCTTGTGGCCCTCGTCCTGCTCGCCGCCTGCGCGCCGCTTGATATCTATTACAAGGAAGGCGCCGATGTGGCCCAATCCGAGATCAACCTGACCCAATGCCAGGTCTCGGCCCTCAAAGAGGTGCCGCGCGACATCCGAACCCGTTATATTCCCGCGCGTTACGCGCCCTATACCCATTGCAATGCGGGCGGATATTGCCGCACGCATTACCGGATGATCAGCCCGCCGCGCAGCGAAACCTATGACGCAAACGCAAGCCTGCGTGACAAGCGCGTAGGCCAATGCATGGCCATGGCCGGCTATCGCCCGGTCTCCCTGCCCCAATGCGACCCGGAAACGACGCAACAAACCACGCTTCGCGCGACGAAAACCCTACCGCCCCTGTCCCAGAAAACCTGTGTCATCCGTCTGAAATCGGGCAATTGGCAGATCGTCACGCCTTGATTTCCGGCTTCTTCTGGCCATAAATATCCCGGGGAGTGTGAGGGGCAGCGCCCCTCACCCCGCCCGCCGCAGGCGAAGCCGTTTACGGCTCCAGAGCATATCACATTCACTCAAAATTCACGCAACATGCGCCAACGTATTGATTTCACATGTTCAAAAAGCTCAAAACCGGTTCCCACTTTCGAGCAACATGCTTGGCTTATGCTGATCCCGGCTCTTGTGCGAAGAAAGAGCCGGCCCAGTCCAGGCCATTTATGGCGGGCAAATCACAGCTGTAGCGATCCTGATCGAGTGCCCCGAAATCGACACTCTGGGCCGCAAGCAAATCGCCAATCTCGCGGGCCTCGCGCCGATGACCTGACAATCTGGCCAGTGGAGGGGCAAGGCGTTCTTTCACGGCGGCAGCAAGGTCCTGCGCGACGCGCTCTACATGGAACCGCCCGGCGCCACCGGGCGTGGTGTTCCATTACCGACCCGGGCGCAAAGGCGAATACGCCGCCGAAATCCTCAAGGGCTTCAACGGCACGATCCAGGCCGATGCCTATCGCGCCTATCTGCGCGATCAGTTCACGAAACTGGCCAGCGGCCACCTTGCCCGCGACATCGGCGCCCTGATGCCATGGGTCTATGACCAACAGGTCGACGGCCTATAAGGACCTCGTCTCGTCGTCCATGACGAGCTACCGTCCGCACTCCAGTTCATACCATCACGCCAAGGCATAACACAAAACTCAATGGGGCGTAGCCGCCGCATACAGATCGAAAGCATTTCTGGTCGACCTTTTTTCCATTTTCTTTCAAAATCTTGGGAGAAGTTCATCAAACCGACGCAGACAACAGGTGTCGAAAATATCGACCCTGAGAGAACGCTTTGGACCCTCGCGGCACAGAGATCAGTGAATAACCTGCCCCGCATAACCATCTAATATAACGGAAAAATCCGGCCTGAGCCGGATAGCGATAACGCTTTTGCGAGGGCAAGTGGCGGAGAGGATGACTCACACCTGATCAGATGCTTTGCCGGCCATCCCACGTTCTTCAAGCGCAATAGCCAGAGCGATCTTTGAGGGCTGTCAACGGCCGGTTTGTCAGCCTGCAAATTCAGCGCGCACCGCATCGGTATGCTGGCCAAGCCCGGGCACCGCGCCCGGCTTATCAAGCATGCCGTTCACAAGCGCGCCGGGGGCGAGCATGCGCACCGGGCCGGTCGGGCTGTCGACCTCGACATAGCGGTTCTGTGGATGTGCGGCCAGATCGCACATCGTGCTGACGCGGCCATAGGCGATGCGCGCGCCCTCAAGCCGCCTGGCCATCTCATCGCGCGGCAGGCCTGCAAAAACCGGACACAACACCGCATCAAGCGCATCGCGATTCGCGACACGGGCGGAATTGGTTGCAAACCGCGCATCCGTCGCCAGATCGGGCAGGCCCAGAATATCCGCACAGAACACCCGCCATTCACGGTCGTTCTGGATCGAGATCAGCACATCCTTGCCGTCGCCACAGCGATAGGCCCCGTAAGGCGCAATTGTCGGATGATGCAGCCCGCTGCGCACCGGCTCTTTGCCGCCATAGACATATTGCAAATAGGGCACGTTCATCCAATCGGTCAGCGCGTGAAACAACGACACCGCCACATGCCGCCCTTGCCCGGTCACACCGCGCCCGATCAACCCCTGAAGCACCGCCTGATAGGCGGTCATGCCCGCCGCAATATCGCAGACCGACACGCCCACGCGGGTCAGACCGTCCCTGGTGCCGGTGATCTGCGACAAGCCGCTTTCGGCCTGCACCAAAAGGTCATAGGCCTTGAGATCCTTCCACGGCCCCTCTTCGCCATAGCCCGAAATCGCCACGGTGATCAGGCGCGGATAGCGTTTGCGCAACGCGCCCTGATCAAAGCCAAGCCGCGCGACAGTCCCCGGCGCAAGGTTCTGAATGAACACATCCGCCGTGGCCAGCATCCGCTCCATCAGCGCATGATCCTGCGGGTCGCGCAGATCGAGGCAAACCGATTCCTTGCCCCGGTTCAACCAGACGAAATAGGCGCTCTCGCCATGCACAAGGTGGTCATAGTCGCGGGCAAAATCACCCTCCGGGCGCTCGATCTTGATCACCCGCGCGCCAGCCTCGGCAAGGCGACCGGACACATAGGGCGCCGCCACGGCCTGTTCTATGGAAATCACCGTCAATCCTGCAAGATCATCCGCCATTCTATCGCCTGCCCTTTTCGTCCCAGTCCCCATGATGCCTTATCGCGCGGGCCTTTGGAAATAGGCCCGTGCGAGGCCGGTCATAGGCATGGGCTATGCCCGAAAGTCAAGATGGCTGGCCGCATCCAGCCGCGCGATGTAAACTGGTGACCCGCCCGATTGCCGGAGACTGCGAATGCCACCCCTGCCAGACCAGATGCCCCTGCCCCCGTTCTTGCCCGCTGGGCGCCCCGAGAACCCGGCATGAGCGGGCGCATTCTTGAACAGCACCTGATCGACAGTGTCGCGGATGCGCTGCAATATATATCTTATTACCACCCGCCCGATTTCATCACCGCCATGTCCGAGGCCCATGCGCGCGAGCAAAGCCCGTCTGCCAAGGCCGCCATTGCCCAGATCCTGGTGAATTCGCGCATGTGCGCGGTCGGTCATCGCCCGATCTGTCAGGATACGGGCATTGCCAATGTCTTTGTCGAGGTCGGCGTCGAGGCGAAAACCGATTGGACCCGCTCCTTGCAGGACATGATCGACGAGGCCGTGCGCCGGGCCTGGCGGCTTGAGGCAAACCCGCTGCGCGCCTCGGTCGTGATCGATCCGCTGGATAGCCGCCGCAACAGCAGTGACAACACCCCCGCGATGGTCCAGACCACGCTTGTGGCCGGTCGAGAGGTGCATGTGACCGTCGCGTCCAAGGGCGGTGGCTCGGAAAACAAGACCCAGTTCGCCGTGCTGAACCCCTCGGCCAGCGTTGCAGATTGGGTGGTCGAGCGTGTGGCCCGGATGGGCGCGGGCTGGTGCCCGCCCGGCATGCTTGGGATCGGCGTCGGCGGCAGTGTCGACAAGGCGATGGCGATGGCCAAGGCCGTGTTGAACGAGCCGATCGACATCACCGATCTGCGCGCGCGCGGGCCAAACAACCGGATCGAGGAAATGCGGCTCGACATTCTTGACCGCGTCAACGCTCTTGGCATCGGCGCGCAGGGGCTGGGCGGGATTACCACCGCGCTGGACGTCAAGATCGCAACCTATCCGACCCATGCCGCCTCGATGCCTGTCGCTCTGATCCCCAATTGCGCCGCGACGCGCCATGTGGAATTTACCCTGGCCGGCGATGGTCCCGCCCGGTTTGCCGCGCCCGATCTTGCGCTTTGGCCCAACATAAATGGCCATGGACCGATTGGGCGGCGGCTCTGCCTCGATGATCTGAGCGACGACGTCTTGGCGGGCCTCAGGCCGGGCGAAACGCTGCTGTTGTCGGGAAAGCTCTTTACCGGGCGGGACGCCGCGCATAAGCGCATGGTGGAAACCCTGCGCGCGGGGGCCACATTGCCCGTCGATCTGCGTCGGCGCGCGCTTTATTATGTGGGGCCAGTGGATGCCATCCCCGGCGAGGTGATCGGCCCGGCCGGGCCAACCACATCCACCCGCATGGACAAATTCACCGAAGAGATTCTGGCCGCCACCGGGCTTAAGGTGATGATCGGCAAGGCCGAGCGCGGCGCTGATGCCATCGAGGCGATCCGCCGTCATGGCGCGGTCTACCTGATTGCCGTGGGCGGTGTCGCCTATCTGGTGTCACAGGCGATCAAGGCGGCGCGGGTCGTGGCCTATGACGATCTCGGGATGGAGGCGATCCGCGAGTTCACGGTCGAGGATATGCCGGTGACCGTGGCGGTAGACACAAAAGGCAACTCGATCCACGCAACAGGCCCGCGCCAATGGGCACGGACCTGATGTTGCCTGCGCTCGGCGCGGCCTAGGGCGTGTTGCTCAAAAGTGGAAGCCGGTTTTGAGAAACATTCGAAATCAATAGGTTGGGGCATGTTGCGTGAATTTGAGTGAACGCGACATGCTCTAGATGGTGCGCCCGCCATCGACCTCAAGCACCACGCCGGTGATGAAATCGGCATCGTCAGAGGCCAGGTAAAGCGTTGCATTGGCGATGTCGCGCGCCTCGCTCAGGCGCCCCATCGGGATCGTCGCGATGAATTTCTCGCGGTTCTCGGGCGTGTCGGGCATGCCCATGAATTGCTCCAAAAGGCCGGTTGCGCCCATCACCGGGGCCACGCAGTTGACGCGGATCTTGTCGGGCGCCAACTCGACCGCGAGGGATCTGGTCATCAGGTTCACCGCGCCCTTGGACGAGTTGTACCAGGTCAGGCCCGGCCGCGGGCGAATGCCGGCTGTCGAACCTATATTGATCATCACACCGCCCCCCTGCGCACGCCAAAGCGGCACGCAGGTCTTGGTCATGTGAAAGATCGACAGCACGTTGATGTCGTAAATCTTGCGAAATGTCGCCTCGTCGGTTTCCATCAGCGGGCTGTTGGCGTTGGTCCAGCCGGCGTTGTTCACCACGATGTCCAACCCGCCGAACGCCGCGTTCGCCTGTGCCACGGCATCCGCCACCTGCGCGCCGTCCGACACATCACAGCGGATCGCGATCGCCGGCTCACCAAGGCTTTTGGCGACGCTTTTGGCGCCCTCTTCGTTCAGATCGACGATCGCGACCCGCGCCCCTTCGGCGACGAACAGTTCCGCGATCCCCTTGCCAAAGCCCGAGGCCGCCCCCGTCACCAGTGCCGTCTTGCCCTTGAGTCTCATACGTGCCTCCTTATTCGTGTTTGTTGATGATTGTCTTGATGTGCGAAAATTCAAGCAGCGCGGCAAAGCCCTTTTCGCGACCATGGCCCGACTTGCGCACGCCCCCAAAGGGCAATTCGATGCCGCCACCGGCGCCGAATCCATTCACATAGACCTGACCGCCACGCAGCTTTTTGGCGACGCGTTGCTGGCGCGCGCCGTCGCGCGTCCAGACCGAGGCCATGAGGCCATATTCCGTGTCGTTGGCAATGCGGATCGCATCCGCTTCATCCTTGAACGGCATCACGCAGAGCACCGGCCCAAACACCTCTTCCTGGGCGATCTTCGACTTTGGATCGACCGGGCCAAACAGTGCGGGCGCAACGTAAAAGCCGCCTTCCGGTGCACCGGGGCGCACCCTGCCGCGCGCAATCAGCGGCGCGCCGGCCTCGTTGATATAGCTCTCGACGCGCTTTTTCTGGCGGGCGGAAATCAACGGGCCAAGCACCGCCTCTTCGATCTGATCCGAGGCCTCGAGCGCTTCGAACCGCTTTTTGAGACCCGCGACGACCTTGTCATAGACGCCCTCCTGAACCAGGATGCGGCTTCCGGCCGAACAGGTCTGGCCTGCATTGGTGATGATGCCCCCCACCAGAAACGGCAGTGCGGCGTCGATATCGGCATCCTCGAACACGATCTGCGGGGATTTTCCGCCCAGTTCCAGCGTGCAGGTGATATAGTTCTTCGCCGCCGCGATCTGGATCATCTGCCCCACTTCGGGCGAGCCGGTGAAGGCGATGAAGTCTATGCCGGGATGCTCTGAAAGGGCTTTGCCCGCTACATCGCCGCGCCCTGTCACCACGTTGATCGCGCCCTCGGGAAAGCCGACCTCACCCGCCAGCTCTGCAAGGCGCAGGCTTGTCAGACAGGCATCCTCGGCCGGTTTGAGCACCGTTGAATTGCCCATCGCGAGGGCCGGGGCAAGGGTGCGCGCGAACATCTGCGCGGGGTAATTCCACGGGATGATACAGCCGATAACCCCGTAAGGTTCACGCAGCACCTGCACGTTATACCCGGCCATGAAGGGCAGCACCTCGCCATGCACCTTGTCGGCCGCCCCGCCGAAATATTCGAAATAGCGCGCCGCCGCGATCATGTCGGCGCGCGCCTGCGCAAGCGGCTTGCCGTTGTCGCGGCTTTCAAGCCGCGCAAGGGCCTCTGCCTCGTCCAGAATGCGCAGGCTCAGTTTCTGCATCAACCGGCCCCGCTCGGCGGCGGTAAGGCGCCCCCATTCGCCCTCGTCAAACGCCAGACGGGCGGACTTGACGGCGGCGTCCACATCTGCTGCCTGCGAGGCGGCGATGGTGGTGAACACCTCGCCATCAAGCGGCGAGCGCACCTCCATCTCTTCGCCAGAGGCGGCAGGTGTCCATTGGCCACCAATCAGGTTCAACGGTTTAGGCAGTATCATGTCATGCGGCATCAGGCCGACTCCTTCTTGTGGTCCAGCGACCCCTCGGCCACGGCGCCGCGTTCGATGACGAACCTATGGCTGGCAAAACCACGCAGCAATTCGGGGTTAGACTCAGTGATGATCAGGGTTACGTTGCGATCAGTATCGCGCAGATCGCGCAGCGCGTCAGCATATCGTTTGGCCATCCGAGTGCCGCGTGAGAGCGATCAGGTGGTCACCGCTTGGCCCCCGTTCGCCCGAGAACCAGTATTTCACGGTGCGCTCGCTGGCGCCCGTCCAGCGCATGGCCATCTTGATCGCGCGATGTGTTTCGCCCAGTTCCTCGTGCAAAGCCCGCGCCACCGCTGTTCGATAATCGGCTGGTTCTTCGACCAGGTGCACAAATGTGCCCATTTTCGGCACAACTGTGCCCATCTTAACCCGCATATCCACGTCCTTCTCCGTTAAATATTTGAAGAACCATGAAAACGGCGCGAGCCGGATTTGTCCGTGAGGGGTCATCAGACCGCGTCTGACTAACACGATTGATTTGAGAGGCCCGCGATGAATTGGGATTTGAACACCGGTACGCAGCCAAACGGAAAGACATTGTCCGTTTCGGGAAACGACTTTCCGGGCCTTCTCGCGTCAGATGGGAAGCTGGAACGCAAACAAGGCTGTATCGGCTGAAGAGGAAAACGCAATTTGAGTAGCGGTCGAGGCAACAGAACGGACGACGGTGACGAGGTTGGGCAGGATATCCCAGCCGTCGCCTATGTCCGAATGTCGACCGATCACCAGAAATACTCGACCGAGAACCAGCTCGACGTCATCCGCAGCTATGCCGCCGCCCGCGGACTGCAGATCTTGCGCGTGTTCGAGGATTCAGGGCGTTCTGGGCTGCGGCTCGACGGCCGGGAAGCGCTGCAGAACTTGATGGCCGAGGTTCAATCCGGCCAGGCTAACTTCAAGGCGATCCTCGTCTATGACGTCAGCCGCTGGGGGCGGTTTCAGGATGCCGACGAAGGCGCCTACCACGAACACGTTTGCTCTCGCGCCGGTATCCGGGTGCATTACTGCGGCGAGCAGTTTGAAAATGACGGCAGCATCGGCTCGAACCTTCTGAAAACC
>JAVVFB010000480.1:0-516 GCA_032251095.1 Roseovarius sp.
CCTCCCACGCGACACCGCCATGTTTCAGCGCGCCCGGTGCCCACGGCCCGAATAGGGCAAAAGCCACGAAAACCATCGCGATAACGGGAAGCGTCGGGCCGACCGAGCGGCGCGTCGCCTCCAGCGTCAGAACCAGCAGCGCCGTGCCCATCACCACATCGAAATCCGAAGGATTGCCGACGCGGCGCGAGATCACTTCGGGCGGCAAAAGCGGCAGGTAAAGCGACGCGGCGACCGCGAGCACCGCCAGTATGAGATCGACAACCGACACACCGCCCATACGGTGCCAGACCGGGGCCGGCATTTCGGTGCTGATCGACCGCCGCCAGGCAAACAGCAAGAACACAAGCCCCAGCACGAAAGACAGGTGAATACCGCGATGCAGAAGCTCGCGGATCAGTCCGAAACCCGCCGCATAGAAATGATAGGCCGACATCGCCACCAGGGCGATGCTGATAACAGCCCCGATGGACCGGCCCGTTGGACGAAACGCCAGTTCCGGATCGTATTTGCGTT
>JAVVFB010000481.1:0-510 GCA_032251095.1 Roseovarius sp.
CTTTCCTCAGCAGACCGTATCGAGCTTGAGGCTTGCGTGCGTCGCCAGCGCGAGGACCACGGTATTGCCCGCCGGGCGAACGCGATCCTGCTGCTCGACGACGGGGAAAGCTGTGCTCGGATCGCAAAGTTTCTCTACTTGGACGACGATACCATCCGGGGCTGGCATAAAACCTTTCTGCAAGAGGGTTGGGATGCCCTTGCTTTCGACGGCTGGAAGGGCGGTCAGTCCCGTATGACGCAGGCACAGGAGGTTGCGTTATGCGCTTGGCTGGAAGCCCGCTTCTGTCGCTCGACGGTAGAGATCAGGGCCCATGTCGCAGCTGAGTGCGGGCTGAACTATTCCCATTCTGGCTGTATCAAACTTCTGGCCCGACTGGGCTTTGAATACCGCAAGCCCAAGCCCCTGCCGCGCGTGGCATCCGTGGAAAAACAGGTGGCTTTCATCGCATTCTACGAGCGCCTGATGCGTGAGTTACCGGCAGATGAAGCCGTCTACTTCGCCGATGCG
>JAVVFB010000482.1:0-509 GCA_032251095.1 Roseovarius sp.
CGAGCGGGATCGCGGTCGGCATGGCGACCAGCATTCCCAGCCACAATGTCGCAGAAGTGATCGATGCGACGCTGGAGTTGATCGACAATCCCCACGTCGAACACGCGCGGCTGATGGAACTGTTCCATGGCCCCGATTTTGCTACCGGCGGGCAGGTGGTCGACAGCGCGGCGAGCATTGCCGAGGCCTATCGCACCGGGCGCGGCGCGTTCCGGCTGCGCGGGCGGTTCCATGCGCCAGAAGCCAAGGATGCCGATGATATTGCGGCGGGGATCGAACGGCTGGGCAGCGGGCAGTGGCAGCTGGTCATTTCGGAGATCCCCTATCAGGTGCCCAAGGGCAAGCTGATCGAACAGATCGCCGCGCTGATCGGTGACCGCAAACTGCCGATCCTCGAGGACGTGCGCGATGAAAGCGACACCGCGATCCGCATCGTGCTCACGCCCAAAAGCCGCAATGTCGACCCGGAATTGCTCAAGGAAAGCCTGTTCAAGCTGACCGATCTGGAG
>JAVVFB010000483.1:0-508 GCA_032251095.1 Roseovarius sp.
CGGCGGTTTTGGTCCACTTGAAGGGCTTTGGCTTTTCATTGTGCTGCGCCAGATAGTCGTAGATCGAGGCCTCCAGGTCATTGACGCTGGAATAGCTGCCACGTCGGATGCGCCTCGACGTGATCTCGGCGAAGAAGCGCTCCACGAGGTTCAGCCAGGACGCGCTGGTGGCGTGAAGTGCAGCTTGAAGCGCGGGTGCTTGTCCAGCCACGCCCGCACCTCGGGCGTCTTGTGGGTGGCGTTCAGCGGGAAAACAGTCCCCCGGACTGTTTTCTGATCCGCTTCACTGTCGAGCACCAGATGGATATCGCGCTTGCCCGGCACGGCCTTGTCGATGTTGTGCAGGAATTTCAGGAACTCCTTGGCGCGGTGGCGAGGCAGGCATTCACCGATGACCATGCCCGACTTCACGTCGAGCGCCGCGAACAGCGTGGTTGTGCCGTGACGCTTGTAGCCCGCAGGGCGGGTCATGGTGGCCGCGCGCCCCTTCTTGAGCGGCAACCCCGGC
>JAVVFB010000484.1:0-508 GCA_032251095.1 Roseovarius sp.
GGTTTCAGCCTGATATTTATCGCCCTGGGCGCATCGGCGACACTGCTGGGCCAGTGGTTGCTGGGTAACATGGCTGTTCTCGGCAAGATTGCGGGTATCGTCATTATCGTTTTTGGTCTGCACTATGCCGGCATTTTTCGCATTCCCCTGCTGATGATGGATGCGCATTTCGATACAGGCGGCGTCAATGCCCGGCACGGCATGGGTGCCATGGTGCTGGGCATGGCCTTTGCCTTTGGCTGGACCCCCTGCATCGGCCCGATTCTCGGGGTGATCCTGACCATTGCCGGTGTACAATCCGAGTTGATGCAGGGCATCGGCCTGCTGCTCGCCTATTCGCTGGGTCTGGCCATTCCCTTCCTGCTGGCGGCACTGGCAACGGATGCATTCCTGCGCTGGTCCCAGGGCTTCAAGCGCCATCTGGACATGGTTGAGAAGGTGTCCGGCGGCCTGCTGATTCTGGTCGGCCTGCTGATCTTTATGGGCAGCTTCAGCATTGTTTCCGGCT
>JAVVFB010000485.1:0-507 GCA_032251095.1 Roseovarius sp.
GTTGAGCGTCTCGGAATAGTTGCCCTTGTGGGTGGCGTTGACGGTGTAATCGCCCTGGCTCTCGTTGAACGTGGCGACCTGCTCGGCCACAAGCTCTCCAAGCCGCCCGGTAAAGGCGTGCCAGAACTGGATTTCGGTCTGGGCGGTCGCGGCAAGCGGCGACAGCGCGGTGGTGGCGGCCAGAAGCGCGCCAAATGCCGTTTTCTGCATGGTATCCTCTCCCATATGACGAGCGCGACCGGACATCCCCTGTCGGTCACGGCGATCACGCGAGGACTACGCTACACGGAAATTGACATAATACAACCGCGCAAATATACGCCTTAATATAATATCATATTATTGTCATAAACATCCTGTCACCTTGGTCCCAGGTCATCCCTGCCGGAGTTGCCCATGTCCACCCGCCTGCGCCTGCGCCAGCTTGAGGCGCTCGAACGTGTTGCCGTCACCGGCTCGATGACGCGGGCCGCCGAGGCGCTTGGCATCTCGCAACCCGCGGTCAGC
>JAVVFB010000486.1:0-507 GCA_032251095.1 Roseovarius sp.
GCCGATCTGCCAGCGGGTGGCGGCGTCTTCGGCGATCTTGCGCAGCGCGCGTTCGGTCATGCCGGGGTAATGCTCGATCTCCATCGCGTCGAGCCCGCCCGCCACGTCACGCACGATGCCGGTAAAGGTCACGATCGCGCCCATCCCGCGCTGCCGCGCAGTAAAGGCATTGGCCTCGGCCCCCAGATCGAAAGCGGCCTCCTGCACGCGGATATCCAACCGATCACCCCCCCGTCATCGGCGGAAAGAACGCCACCTCGCGCACGCCCGAAAGCGGCGCGTCGAAATCGGCAAGCTCCTGATCCACGGCCACGCGCAGCGCCGTCAGATCGGCGAAGGCGGCGGCGTAGCGCTCTTCGCGCGCGCGCAATTCCTCGACGAGGTCGCGCACGGTGGCGGCCCCGGTCTCGACGCGCTCCTTGCGGTGGCCGATGCGTTCGCGCACCCAGGCGAAATAAAGCACATCCATCAGCGGCTATCCTTCAGATAGGGCAGGGCCTTGATAAG
>JAVVFB010000487.1:0-505 GCA_032251095.1 Roseovarius sp.
CGATGGAGGCGGTAAGGCAAAAGACAGAGATGTGCTTGTGCCCGGCCCGAATGCATCCAGGCCCGAGATGATGATCGGGTCGCGGAACCCGGCAGTGGCGCGGGCAAATTGCGGCTCCTGCACGGTGACCGAGCCGTTCCAGTATTCGACCAGCCAGCCCCGCGTCTGCGGCGGGGTGCCGTCCTGCCACAAAAGCACGCCGCCGGAGGACTGTGTAATATTCGTCACAGGCCCCGGTCCCGGCACATGGGGCAGGTCGAGCTGCGCCGCCGGGCCGGTCTGGAAACCACTGTCCACCGCCGCGATCCTGACCGTGGTATTGCGCGACAGCGCGTCGAGGCTCGCGGCATGGGTGAGGCCGCCGTCGTGGACGAAGACGAAGCGCTCGCAGATTTCGCGCAGGATATCGAGGTGATAGGCCTCGCTGGGGTGCAGGCAGATGACGACGAGCCGGCCCTCGGCGCGCAGCTTGTGAAAGAACTTCAGCATGAAGCCGATGTAGCCG
>JAVVFB010000488.1:0-503 GCA_032251095.1 Roseovarius sp.
GCAATACAGTGGTGCTGAAGCCGTCGGAGAAGGATCCGAGCGTGCCGGTGCGGCTCGCCGAGCTGATGATGGAGGCCGGCGCGCCCGAGGGCGTGCTCAACGTCGTCCATGGCGACAAGGAAGCGGTCGACACCCTGCTCGAACACCCCGACGTCAAGGCGATCAGCTTCGTCGGCTCGACGGCGATCGCGAAATACGTCTATGCGCGGGGTGCGGCGAACGGCAAGCGCGTGCAGGCGATGGGCGGCGCCAAGAACCACATGATCATCCTGCCCGACGCCGATCTCGACCTCGTCACCGACGCGCTGATCGGCTCGGCCTATGGCTCGGCGGGCGAGCGCTGCATGGCCAATCCGGTCGCGGTGCCGGTCGGCGACGAGCTGGCCGACGCCATCATCGAGCGTCTGGTGCCACGCATCAAGGAGCTCAAGATCGGCCCCTCGCTCGACCCCGCGATGGAGATGGGCCCGCTGGTGACGGCCGAGCACCGGGCGCGCGTGCGG
>JAVVFB010000489.1:0-501 GCA_032251095.1 Roseovarius sp.
GGGTCTTTGTCTCGGGCGCGATCGGGGACCGGGCGCGGCTGGCGATCAATGGCCTTGCGACCGAGCTTGTCGGCGTCGGTGAGAGCCGGAGCGTCACAATCGACGGGCGCGCCTGTTCGCTGAGCGTGACGGGGATTCGCGGCACATCCGTGCTGCTCGACGGGGGCTGCTCCTAGGGTGTGTCGCATGTTCGAGAAGCTCAAAACCGGTTCCCACTTTTGAGCAACATGCGCTAACCGTAGCGCGCCAGCATGGCGCGCAGGGTGTCGAGCGTGTCGATGTCCGACACGGGCTTGTCCTGACGCCAGCGCGCCATGCGCGGAAAGCGCAGCGCCACGCCGGATTTGTGGCGCGGGCTGGCCTGTATGCCCTCGAAGGCGATTTCGAACACCTGTTCGGGGCGCACTTGCCGCACGGGGCCGAACCGCTCGGTCGTGTTGCGGCGGACCCAGGCGGTGATCTGGCGAAACTCGGCATCGGTCAGGCCGGAATAGGCCTTGG
>JAVVFB010000048.1:0-16465 GCA_032251095.1 Roseovarius sp.
TCACGGCGCGTATGCGCAAGATGAATCACTATCTCTACAATGGTCTAAACGGGGTTGCTGGTGTGCGCCCGCGACGGGTGATCGATCCTGATGGCGACAGCGGGCCGTTTGTATTGTTGATCTGGCCGGATGCCGAGCGCCACCTTGCGCGCGCCGCGACGGCGGCGGGCATTCCCTATGGCCTTTCGACGGTGGCGAGCCAAACGCCCGAGGATGTCGGCCCGCATTTGAACGGACAGGGCTGGTTTCAGCTCTATCCGCCGCGCGATCCGGAGATTCGCACAGATATGTTGCGCCGTGCGCGCAACGCCGGGTTCAGCGTTCTGGTGCTGACCGTCGATGTGCCGGTCGGAAGCCGTCGCGAACGCCAGACGCGCTCGGGTCTGACGCAACCGCCGAAACTGACGCCGCGCCTTTTGGCGCAGGTGGCGCGCTGTCCGGCATGGGCGCTTGGCATGGCGCGCATGGGCATGCCGCGGATGCGGTTGATTGATGATTATGCGGGTGGCACCAAGGGCTTGCCGTCGAACAAACACGCCGGTTACCTTTTGCGCACCTCGCCGGATTGGGATTATCTGCGTTGGCTGCGTGATGCCTGGGAGGGGCCGATCGTGGTCAAGGGCGTTCTAAGCGGCGAGGACGCGCGCGCGCTTGAGGGCGAGGGCGTTGATGCGATCTGGGTGTCTAACCATGCCGGGCGTCAGTTTGACGCCGCCCCCGCCACCATCGAGGCCCTGCCCGAGGTGCGCGCCGCAACCCGTCTTCCGGTGATCATGGATGGCGGGATCGAGGGCGGTTTGGACGTGTTGCGCGCCATCGCCCTTGGGGCGGATTTCGTGATGATGGGGCGCGGCTGGCATTTCGCGCTTGGCGCGCTTGGGGCCGAGGGGCCGGCGCATCTGGCGGACATCCTGGCGCAGGATCTCAAGGCGAACATGGGGCAGCTTGGCACCAAGACACTGTTTGACGTGCGCGACCGGCTTATCCCGACCGGGTAAGGCCCCCTACCCGCCCGGTCATGAATTTTCTCCGCCCGGCAAATACCCACAATGCCGGATTGCGCAAACCTTTCACAAATCTTACAAGATCACAGCGCTGCAACGCGGCATAGCACCAAGAGACAAAAACCGGGGGGACAGGCCATGGCCGAATTCAAGAAAATCCTGATTGCGAACCGGGGCGAAATCGCCATTCGCATCATGCGCGCCGCCAATGAAATGGGCAAGCGCACCGTCGCGGTCTTTGCCGAGGAAGACAAGCTTAGCCTGCATCGCTTCAAGGCTGACGAGGCTTACCGCATCGGCGAAGGCATGGGGCCGGTCGCGGCCTATCTGTCGATTGAGGAAATCATCCGTGTCGCCAAACAATCGGGCGCGGATGCGATCCACCCCGGCTATGGTCTCTTGTCGGAAAACCCCGAATTCGTCGATGCCTGCGATGCCGCCGGGATCACCTTTATCGGCCCCAAGGCCGAAACCATGCGCCAGCTTGGCGACAAGGCAAGTGCGCGCCGCGTGGCGATCGAGGCCGGCGTGCCGGTCATTCCGGCGACCGAGGTGCTTGGCGACGATATGGACAAGGTCCGCGCAGAGGCCGCCGAGGTTGGCTATCCGCTGATGCTCAAGGCAAGTTGGGGCGGCGGCGGGCGCGGCATGCGGCCGATCAACGGGCCCGATGAGTTGGAGGAAAAGGTGCTTGAGGGGCGGCGCGAGGCCGAGGCCGCCTTTGGCAATGGTGAGGGCTATCTTGAAAAGATGATCCTGCGCGCGCGCCATGTCGAGGTTCAGATCCTTGGCGACAAGCACGGCAATATGTACCACCTATTCGAACGTGATTGCTCGGTCCAGCGGCGCAATCAAAAGGTGGTCGAGCGTGCCCCTGCCCCCTACCTCTCAGAGGCGCAGCGCGAAGAGATTTGCCAGCTTGGCTATCGCATCTGCAAGCATGTGAATTATGAGTGTGCCGGCACGGTCGAATTCCTGATGGATATGGACACCGGCGCGTTCTTTTTCATCGAGGTAAACCCGCGCGTACAGGTCGAACATACCGTCACCGAAGAGGTGACCGGCATCGACATCGTACAGGCGCAGATCAAGATCGCCGAGGGCAAGACGCTGACCGAGGCGACCCGCAAGGCAAGCCAGTACGACATCACCCTGAATGGGCACGCGCTTCAGACCCGGATCACCACCGAAGACCCGCAAAACAACTTTATCCCCGATTATGGCCGCATCACCGCCTATCGCAGCGCCACCGGCATGGGCATTCGCCTTGATGGCGGCACCGCTTATTCGGGCGGGGTGATCACGCGGTTCTATGACAGTCTTCTGGTCAAGGTCACGGCGCATGCCCAGACCCCCGAAGCGGCGATTGCGCGCATGGACCGGGCGCTGCGCGAGTTCCGCATTCGCGGCGTCAGCACCAACATCGCCTTTGTTGAAAACCTTCTGAAACACCCGACGTTTCTGAACAACGACTATTCGACCAAGTTCATCGACACCACGCCCGAGCTGTTCAAGTTCTCCAAGCGGCGCGATCGGGGCACCAAGGTTCTGACCTATATCGCGGATATTACCGTGAACGGGCATCCCGAAACGACGGGCCGCGCCAAGCCGGCGGATTTGAAATTGCCGCGCCCGCCCGCCTGTCTGCGTGAGCCAAAGGCAGGCACCAAGACCCTGCTGGAGGACAAGGGCCCCAAGGCCGTGGCCGACTGGATGCTGGCGCAAAAACAGCTTTTGCTGACCGACACCACCATGCGCGACGGGCATCAATCGCTTTTGGCGACGCGCATGCGCTCGATCGACATGCTGCGCGCGGCGCCGGCCTATGCCGCCAACCTGCCCGAGCTGTTCAGCGTGGAATGCTGGGGCGGGGCGACCTTTGACGTGGCCTATCGCTTTTTGCAGGAATGCCCCTGGCAGCGCCTGCGCGATCTGCGCGCCGCGATGCCCAATGTCTTGACGCAGATGCTTTTGCGCGCCTCCAACGGGGTGGGTTATACCAACTATCCCGACAACGTGGTGCAGGAATTCGTGCGCCAGGCCGCCGAGACCGGCATTGACGTGTTCCGCGTTTTCGACAGCCTGAACTGGGTTGAAAACATGCGCGTCGCGATGGATGCGGTGAATGACACGGGCCGCATCTGTGAGGGGGCGATCTGTTACACCGGCGATATCCTTGACCCGGATCGCGCCAAGTATGACCTCAAGTATTATGTCTCGATGGCCAAGGAGCTACAGGCCGCGGGCGCGCATATTCTCGGACTCAAGGATATGGCCGGGCTGCTCAAGCCCGCCTCGGCGACGGCGCTTGTCAAGGCGCTCAAGGACGAGCTTGATATTCCGGTGCATTTCCACACCCATGACACCAGCGGCATTGCCGGGGCCACCATTCTGGCCGCGTCAGAGGCCGGGGTGGATGCGGTCGATGCGGCGATGGATGCGTTTTCGGGCGGCACCAGCCAGCCCTGCCTTGGCTCGATCGTCGAGGCCCTGCGCCATACCGCGCGCGACACTGGCATCGCACCGCAGAAAATCCGCGAGATGTCGGATTACTGGGGCCATGTGCGTGCGCAATACGTGGCCTTTGAAAGCGGCCTCGAGGCGCCCGCCTCTGAGGTGTACCTGCATGAAATGCCCGGCGGGCAGTTCACCAACCTCAAGGCACAGGCCCGCAGCCTCGGGCTTGAGGATCGCTGGCCCGAGGTGGCGCGCACCTATGCGGATGTGAACCAGATGTTCGGCGATATCGTCAAGGTTACGCCCAGCTCCAAGGTGGTTGGCGACATGGCGTTGATGATGGTCAGCCAGGGTTTGAGCCGCGCGCAGGTCGAAGACCCGGCAAGCGATGTGGCCTTTCCCGACAGCGTGATCGATATGATGCGCGGCAATCTCGGTCAGCCGCCGGGCGGCTTTCCGGCAAGCATCCTCAAGAAGGTTCTGAAGGATGAGGCGCCCAATACCGAGCGCCCCGGCAAGCACCTTGCGCCGGTCGATATCGAGGCGACTCGCGCCGAGCTTGTCAAACAGCTTGAGGGCAAGGCCGTCGATAACGAAGATCTCAATGGCTACCTGATGTATCCCAAGGTTTTACTCGATTACATGGGCCGTCACCGCATGTATGGGCCGGTGCGCACCCTGCCGACGCGGACATTCTTTTACGGGATGGAAGCGGGCGAGGAAATCAGCGTCGAGATCGACCCTGGCAAGATCCTTGAAATCCGGCTTCAGGCGGTGGGCGAGACCCTGGACGATGGTGAGGTCAAGGTGTTCTTTGAACTCAACGGTCAGCCGCGCGTGATCCGGGTGCCGAACCGGCTTGCCAAGGCGCAAACCGCCGCACGCCCCAAGGCCGATCAGGCCAACCCCAACCACATCGGCGCGCCGATGCCCGGCGTGGTGGCCAGCGTCGTCGCCGTTGCCGGCAAGCCGGTCAAGGCGGGCGATCTGTTGCTGACCATCGAGGCGATGAAGATGGAAACCGGCATTCACGCCGAGCGCGACGCGACCATCAAGGCCGTGCATGTCACGCCCGGCGGTCAGATCGACGCAAAGGATCTTTTGGTCGAGTTCGAATAGCGGCTCATCCGCCCTGACAGGCGGCCTCGCCATGGCGCGGGGATCGCAAAAATAGAGCCTTTTCAAGACGCGCGAATCCGAGGATGGTTCGCGCGTCTTTGCTTTGGTCCGGGGGGCGCGCGACGGATGCATAAAGTTCTGGTTTTCACCGATATCCACATCCTGCCCGAGGGCGAGAAGATCATCGGGCTTGATCCGTTTCATCGGTTCACCCAAGGGCTTGCCCATGCCAGCGAACACCACCCGGATGCCGAGCGGATCGTGCTCTGTGGCGACCTTACCCATAACGCCGCCCCGACCGAATATGCCCGTCTGAAACAGGCGCTTGCGGGGTGCCCTGTGCCGGTGGATCTGATGCTTGGCAATCATGACCGGCGCGCGCCGTTCCTGGCCGAGTTCCCACAGGCGCCGGTCACCGAGGCGGGCTTTGTGCAGAAGTTTCAGGATATTGGCGATTATCGTCTGATCCTGCTTGATACGCTCAACGAGGCGGCCGACGACACCCATTCGGGGCATCTGTGCGCGCATCGCCTTGACTGGCTTGATCAGGCGCTTGCAAGTGCGGGCGCGCGCCGGGTGGTGGTCTTTACCCATCATCCGCCGATGATCACCGGGTTTTCCGGGATGGACTGGATCGGGCTTCACAACCGCGCCGAATTGATCGGGCGTCTGGTGGCGCATGGCGGCGTGGCACAGATTGTCAGCGGCCATATCCACCGCACCATTCAAGGCGCGGCGGGCGGCATTCCGGTCAGCATCTTCAAAAGCCCCTGCCACCAGATGCCGATGGCACTTGGATTTCAGGACCCGAGCCTTTCCATCGACGAGCCGGGCGCCTATGGTATCTTGCTGCTTACCGATGATGGGGTAATCGTGCATACCGAGGATTTCACCCTGCCCGAGCAGACCCCCGAAATATACGGCTAAAAGAGGAGCCAAAGAGATGATCACGCTTTTGTCCGACCCCGCGGTCTGGGCCGCGTTCCTGACCCTCACGGTGCTTGAGATCGTGCTTGGCATCGACAACGTCATCTTCATCTCGATCGCCGCCGCCCGCCTGCCCGCGGAGAGCCGAAGAAAGGCGCGCTTGATCGGCCTGACCGGGGCATTGGTGCTGCGCGTCATATTGCTGTTCTTCATCGCGACGCTGGTGGGATTGTCAGAGCCGTTTGTCACGGTCTTTGGCTGGGGTATTTCCTGGCGCGATGTGATCCTGGTGCTGGGCGGGCTGTTCCTGATTTACAAGGCCAGCACGGAGATCTTTGACGAAGTCGAAGGCGAGGCCCCCGCGCATGGCACAGCGACACTTGCCCGCGTCACCCTGAGTTCGGTGATCGTGCAGATCATGCTGCTTGACCTGGTGTTCTCGATTGATTCGGTGATCACCGCCGTCGGAATTGCCGATCATATCGAGGTAATGATCGCGGCGATTTGCGTGGCCATCGTGGTAATGATGATCGCCGCCACCCCGATTTCGGATTTTGTCGAGGCGCATCCTTCGACCAAGATGCTGGCGCTTGCCTTTCTGCTGATGGTGGGCATGGCGCTTGTGGCGGATGGGTTTCAGTTTCACATCGAGCGCGGCTTTATCTATGCCGCCATGCTGTTCGGCGGCGGGGTCGAGATGCTTAACCTTTTGCGCCAGAAACGCAGGCGGGCAAGCGGGGGCTGACGACCGCCCTTGCGCCACGCTCTTCCCCCGCGCGCAAAAATCGGCAATGATGGGTCACGGACGGAGGTTCGCCGCGCGGTGCGAGCCGCCCGGCGAATGAGGGAGGAACCACTTATGTGCCGAATTTTTGCCGGGCAAGACCCGGATCGCTATGCGCTTGAAACCCGCCGGATGCGCCTTAACGGTCAAAGCACCAGCATCCGTCTGGAAAATTCTTTCTGGGGTATCCTGGATGAAATCGCCGCAAACGAGGGCCTATCGACCCCGGCGTTTGTGTCCAAGCTTCACTCCGAGGTGCTTGAGTTGCGCGGTGAGCCGCAGAACTTTACCTCGCTGTTGCGCTGTACCTGTCTGATCCACCGCGAAACCGGGCTTGAGGCGGACAGCCGCCAGATCGCAGCGGAATAACAACGCGGGCATGTAGTAGCGGCTTACTACCTGCCCGCCCAGAGCTTTGGTAAACTTTCCGGACCAACACACCTGATCCGGAGGGAATAATGGCCAAAGCCATTCACAGCATGATCCGCGTCCTGGACGAGGCGCGCTCGGTCGCGTTTTACCGCAGGGCCTTTGGGCTTGAAGTCGCCGACCGGCTTGATTTCGAGAAATTCACCCTCGTCTACATGTCCAATTCCGAAAGCGCGTTCGAGGTCGAGTTGACCATCAACAAGGGCCGCACAGAGCCCTATGATCTTGGCGATGGCTATGGCCACCTTGCGGTTCTTGTCGAGGACCTGGAGGCCGAGCACGCCCGATTTGTCGCAGAGGGCCTGAACCCCCGCAAAATCGTGGAATTCGCACCCGACGGCAAGCTTGTCGGCAAGTTCTTTTTCGTGGCCGACCCGGATGGCTATGAAATCGAGGTGCTCGCGCGGGGTGGACGTTTCAAATGATTTGCGGGCGCTTTCATGCGCCCGTTTTTTTGACCAATTGGGAGGAGAACCAATGACTGACGTGAAAACTCGCAAGGGGATGACGCGGCGCGCGCTGTTGTCGCGCAGCCTGGCCGCAGGGACCACATTCGTGGTCGGGGCCGGCTTTGTTGCCGGCACCGATGCGGCCTGGGCGCTTGAGACCACCGCGCTCAAGCCTGAAACCATGGCGGCGCTGATTCAGATGGCGCGCGATATCTATCCGCATGACCATGTGGCCGACGAATATTACGCCGTCGCCGTCAAGGGCTATGACAGCGCCGAGGCCGCCCCCGGCATCGAGGCGGGCATTGCCGCGCTGAATGCGGCGGCGGCGGGCAAGGGCTTTGCCGATTACCTTTCGATCGGTTGGGAGCGCGACCGCGTCGATATCCTGCGCGGCATGGAGGACAGCGCCTTTTTCCAACAGGTGCGCGGTGGTCTGGTGACCGGGCTTTACAACCAAAAGGCGGTCTGGCCGCTGTTTGGCTATGAGGGCGAGTCCTTTTCCAAGGGCGGTTACATCGACCGCGGTTTTGACGACATCAACTGGCTCTGAGCCATAGCCAACCGAGGAGGATTATCTATGGCTGCACCTTTTGATCTGAACGACGACAACGTGATCGTTGTCATCGGCACCGGCGCCGGCGGCGGCGTCTTGTCAAATGAACTGGCGCAACGCGGCGTGAGCGTTGTGGCGCTAGAGGCGGGCGGGCGTTACCTGCCCGAGGATTATGTCAACGACGAGTGGGAAAGCTTTGGACAGCTGGCCTGGCTTGATGCACGCACCACATCCGGCGACTGGCGCGTGGCACGCGACTTTTCCGGCCTGCCCGCCTGGATCGTCAAGGCCGTTGGCGGCACCACCACCCACTGGGCCGGGGCGAGCCTGCGGTTTCAGGACCACGAGTGGAAGGCCAAGACCACCTATGGCCCGGTGCAGGGCGCGAACCTGCTGGACTGGCCGATTGACGGGGCGGAAATGGCGCCCTGGTACGATCTGGCCGAGAAAAAGCTTGGCGTGACGCGCACAAATGGCATTCCCGGCCTGCCGGGATGCAACAACTACAAGGTGTTCGAGGCCGGCGCCAAGGCGCTTGGTTATAAAGAGGTCCACACCGGGCGCATGGCAATCAACAGCCAGGAAAACGATGGTCGCATGGCCTGTCAGCAGACCGGTTTTTGCTTTCAGGGCTGTAAATGGGGCGCCAAATGGTCGGCCGCCTATACCGACATTCCGCGCGGCGAGGCGACCGGCAATCTTGAGGTGCGCGCCAAGGCGCATGTCCAGCGGATCGAGCACGGGCCCGACGGCAAGGTCAACGCCGTGATCTATGTCGACGAGACCGGAGTCGAGCACAAACAGATGGCGCGCGCCGTCTGTGTGGCCGGCAATTCGTTCGAGAGCCCGCGCCTGTTGCTGAATTCCGCAACGTCGATGTATCCCGACGGGCTTGCCAATAGCTCGGGTCAGGTCGGGCGCAATTACATGCGGCATTTGACCGGCTCGGTTTACGGGGTGTTCGACAAGCCGGTGAAGATGTGGCGCGGCACCACCATGGCCGGGATCATTCAGGACGAGGCCCGCCATGACACCTCGCGCGGGTTTGTCGGCGGCTACGAGCTTGAAACACTGTCGCTTGGCCTGCCGTTCATGGCGGCCTTCCTTGATCCGGGCGGTTGGGGGCGTGAATTCACCACCGCGCTTGATTCTTACGAAAACATGGCCGGGATGTGGATTGTCGGCGAGGACATGCCGCAGGAAACCAACCGCGTGACCCTGAACCATGACGTCAAGGATCAGTACGGCATGCCGGTGGCGAATGTGCATTACTCCGATCACCCCAACGACCGGGCGATGCGCGATCACGCCTATAAGCAGGGCATGGCGATCTATGACGCCGTCGGCGCCACCCGGAGCTTTCCGACGCCGCCCTACCCGTCGACGCATAACCTTGGCACCAACCGGATGTCCGAGACCCCGCGTGACGGCGTGGTCAACCGCAATGGGCGGACCCACGATATCGAGAACCTGTTCATCTCGGACGGCTCGCAATTCACCACCGGGGCGGCGGAAAACCCGACCCTGACCATCGTGGCGCTTGCCATCCGGCAGGCCGACCACATTGCAGGTGAACTCTCACGCGGCAACCTCTAACCGGGTCCGCGTCCCTCTCCCGGCGTTTCAACCTCTCCCCAAGACGCCGGGAGAAATGGTCGCATGTATCGGAAAGCTGTCGTTGAGGGCCGGGCGGCGCCTGCCCGTGGGATGTCGCGCTGCCCGGCGGCGCGATGCGCCTTTGGTCCGGGCATGGATTACTCCTTAGAGCGTGTTGCGTTCATTCGCATTCACGCAACACGCCCTAACCTATTGATTTAGCATGTTCGGAGCGCTCAAAACCGGTTCCCACTTTTGAGCAACATGCTCTAGCCCTTGGGCAGATAGGGGATGCCGCCGGCCGCGTCGGTGTCGTCGATCACCCAGAAATGGCCCTCGCTTCCGGCCTGACGGGCCTTGCCAAGCGGGGCATAGTCAGCATCATTGGCAAAGGCCTTCGCCGCATCAAGGCTTGGAAATTCCACCAATGCAATCAACGTCGTGTCGGGCGGGGTGCCCTCAAGCGTGGTGATATTGGCGCTGCGTGACAGGTATTTGCCACCGTGACGCGCGACGATCTCATGGGTCTTGGCCGCATATTCGGGCACCCAGGCATCATCGGTGACCTTGACCTGTGCAATAAGATAAACTGGCATATGTTTCCTCCTGTGGTGTCGGCTTGGCCCCTTGGGCGCGCCTTTCCTGCGCAACAAGCCTAGCATAACGCATGCAATGGCGCGCGCATGCCGAAGGCAAAGCCTGTCCTACTTAGGTCGCAGAGGCCGCGATTTGGGTTTTGTGAAAAAAATCCGCCCGACACGTGCTTTTCCTCTTGCGGATCAGCGCCATAATTTATAAATCACGCCTCACCCAAGGACGCGGGCGTAGCTCAGGGGTAGAGCGCAACCTTGCCAAGGTTGATGTCGAGAGTTCGAATCTCTTCGCCCGCTCCAATTTTCCCGAAAATTGGACGCATCAGACCCCAAGTTGGGTCAGCCGCACATCTGTGATGCGTCGGCATCGTTGCATGCTTGCCCCCACCGGCAAACAGCGACAGATCGCCCGCGCGCAAAACAACCGCCTCCAAGCCATTGAACCTGCTGGCTTTTGGGTAACGTCCACTGGCCACCTTTGGCATCATCACCGCTTGGGCCTTGGCGCGCGGCCCTGCGCGGATTATACACCGCCCAGCAACCAGCGGAGGCCCCATGCGCAGCGCCCAGATCAGCCGTAAAACAGCCGAGACCAACATCAGCGTCAACATCGCCCTTGATGGCACCGGATCCTATGACAACCAGACCGGGGTTGGCTTTTTCGATCACATGCTGGATCAGCTGGCGCGCCACTCGCTGATTGACATGAAAATCCGTTGCGAGGGCGATCTTCATATCGACGATCACCACACGGTCGAGGATGTCGGCATTGCATTGGGTCAGGCGCTAAGCCACGCGATTGGCGACAAGAAGGGCATCCGGCGCTATGGTGCCTGCCTTTTGCCGATGGATGACGCGCTTGTGCGCGCCGCGCTTGATTTGTCGGGGCGCCCCTTCCTTGTGTGGAACATGGCGTTGCCCACGCCCAAGATCGGCACCTTCGACACCGAATTGGTGCGCGAGTTCTTTCAGGCGCTCAGCACCCATGGCGGCATCACCCTGCATGTCGATGCGCTCCACGGGATCAACAGCCACCACATGGCCGAGGCCGCGTTCAAGGCGGTGGCGCGCGCGCTGCGCGAGGCGTTGGAAACCGACCCGCGCACCGCAAACGCGATTCCCTCGACCAAAGGCGCACTCTGAGCCATGACAACGGTTATCGTCGATTACGAATCCGGCAACCTGCATTCCGCCGAAAAGGCGTTTCAGCGCATGGCGTCAGAAACCGGCGCGGGCCGCGTGTGTGTCACCTCTGATCCCGAGGTGATCCGAAGCGCGTCGCGCGTGGTCTTGCCCGGTGACGGGGCGTTTCCGGCTTGTCGGCAAGAGCTGTTTGACCATCGCGGCGTGTTCGAGGCTATCCAAGAGGCGGTGATCACCAAGGGCCACCCGTTCATGGGGATCTGCATCGGCATGCAGATGCTGGCGACGCGCGGCCTTGAATACGTCGAGACCCCCGGCTTTGACTGGATCGGCGGCACGGTCGCGCATATCGCGCCGGATGATGCGGCCCTGAAGGTGCCGCATATGGGCTGGAACGACCTTGTGATTGACCATGCGCATCCGGTTTTTGACGGCATCGAGACCGGCAATCACGCCTATTTCGTGCATTCCTATCATTTTCGCCTCGACGATCCGGCGCATCTTTTGGCGCATGTCGAATATGGCGGCGCGATCACTGCCGTGGTCGGGCGTGACAATATCATAGGCACCCAGTTTCACCCCGAGAAAAGCCAGCAAACCGGCCTTCGGATGATCGCGAATTTCCTGAACTGGAAACCATAAATGAGCCTCTCGACGGCCCGGCTACAAGCGATCCTGAACGAGATCACAGACCTCGCCCGCGCCAGCGACAGCCCCGGCAAGGTTGCCGATTACATCCCTGAACTGGCCTCGATCGACCCTGGTCAATTTGCCATCGCTCTTGCCCGCCCCGGCAAGCCGACGCTTGCGGCGGGCGATGCGGCGGTTCCGTTTTCCATTCAATCGGTGTCAAAGGTGTTCATGCTGGCGCTTGCGCTTGGCAAAATGGGCGATCGGCTCTGGGCCCGTGTGGGGCGCGAGCCTTCGGGGCAAGCCTTTGATTCCATGCTTCTATTGGAGCTGGAAAAGGGCCGCCCCCGCAATCCCTTCATCAATGCGGGTGCGATTGTCACCACCGATGCGGTGCTGGACGGCGCAAGCCCGAGCGAAGCACTTGGGGCCCTGCTGCGCTTTATCCGTGCGGCGGCGGATGATGACGATATCCACATGAACGAGCGCGTCGCGCAATCCGAGATCGCCACCGGGCACCGCAATTTCGCCCTGGCGCATTACCTGCTGTCGCATGGCAATCTTGAGAATACGCCGGACCTGACGCTTGGCACGTATTTCCACCAATGCGCGGTTGAAATGACTGCGGCGCAACTGGCCAATGCCGGGCTGTTTCTTGTCGGCGGACCAGATGCGCCGCGGCTTGTATCGCCACAGCGTATCCGGCGGATCAACGCCCTGATGATGACCTGCGGCCATTATGACGGGTCGGGCGATTATGCCTATCGCGTCGGTCTTCCGGGCAAAAGTGGCGTGGGGGGTGGCATCCTGAGCATCGTGCCGGGGGTCGCCTCGGTCGCGGTCTGGTCGCCGGGCCTGAACCACTATGGCAACTCCAAGCTTGGCACCGAAGCGATGGAACGCTTTGCGCGGCTCACCGGCTGGTCGGTGTTCGGCCCAACAGCGGCGGCCGGTCAAACGGGCGGATGAGAGACCCATCCGCCCAAGGGCTTACTTGACCTTTTTCCAGGTCCCGCCGTCCCGGCAGATCCCCAACACACAGCCACTCACCTTGAGCGTATCACCGGTCAACTTGAGCTTGGAGCTATAGGTCTTGTCACGGTCCGGTGAATACACCTTGCCCTTGTAAGACCCGCCGCCGGTGTTCTGGGTTTCGGAGATGATGTTGCGGCCGATATTCTTGCTTGCCATCTCTTTGCCGGACTTGTCATAGGATTTGACCAGCTTGCCACACAGAGTGGCCCCACAAGGCGCAACCTGGATCAAGCCGGAATTGCCATTGTCATCGGCCGTCGTGCGCCACGTGCCCTCAAGCGGGTCGGCAGCGGCGGCCATCCCTGCGCTGAACATGATCGCGGCCATGGTAAGTACGAGTTTTTTCATTTTTTCAATCCTCCCGGTTGTCTCTAGCGGGGCTTTTGCCCTTGTATGCGTACAATTGCCTTCGCACCGGCCTCTGTCCACATTGCATTTCGGGTTGGGCCTGTGCAAAAGGCCGTGACGTTGCGACAAAAGGCCGAAATCATGATTCTATACCCCGCCATCGACCTCAAAGACGGCAAGGCCGTGCGCCTTGTGAAGGGCCAAATGGATCAGGCCACGGTGTTCAACGACGATCCCGCCGCACAGGCGATGGAGTTCGTGACCGCCGGGTGTGAATGGCTTCACCTTGTCGATCTCAACGGGGCCTTCGCCGGCGAGCCGGTCAACGCCGCCCCGGTCGAGGCGATCCTTGCGCGCTGTGACGTGCCCGCACAGCTTGGCGGCGGCATCCGTGACATGGCGACGATCGAAGGCTGGCTCTCAAAGGGGCTGGCGCGGGTGATCCTTGGCACGGTGGCGGTGGACAACCCAAGCCTCGTGCGCGAGGCCGCGCGCGCCTTTCCCGGTCAGGTCGCGGTCGGCATCGACGCGCGCAATGGTCGCGTCGCCACCAAGGGATGGGCGACCGAGACCGACGTGATGGTCACCGATCTGGCGAAATCCTTTGAGGACGCGGGCGTCGCGGCGATCATCTACACCGACATCAACCGCGACGGCGCGATGAAAGGCCCCAATGTCGAGGCAACGGCGGCGCTTGCCCATGCGGTCTCGATCCCGGTCATCGCCAGCGGCGGCGTCAGCTCGCTCAACGATCTGATCGCGCTTAAAAACTGTGGTGCTTCGCTGAACGGGGCCATCTCGGGGCGCGCGCTTTATGACGGCGCACTTGACCTGCGCGAAGCGCTCGCCGCCCTGCGCTAGCGGTTCCCCCCGGCCGGTGCCGGGGGTATTCCCCTTATTCGTCGGCGGCCTTGCCGGTCAACTTGCCCAAAGCGCCGGTCATCGTCTTGACATAGCCCGCATCCTCGGAAATGCCGCCCAGATCGCCAAGCATCTCCTTGGGGTCTTCATAGGCCAGCCAAGTCTGGCCCGCGCCATCCTGATACACCAACACCTTGAGCGGCAGGAACAGCCCCGCAACGGCGTTATCCTGAATGGCAGGCGTGCCAAGCTTGGGGTTGCCAAAGATCAGCACCTGCGCCGGCGCAAGCTCCATATCGACACTGGCCGCGCCCGCCGCATGATCGACACGGGCAAAAACCGTCGCCCCGGCCCCGGTCACAGCGGCCTCAAGCCGGTCCATGGTGGTCGCCACATCGCCCGACGCGCGGACCTTGACGATATCGTCATTGCTGGCAAAGGCCGGAAGCCCCGCCACACAGACCGCAACAGCCGCAAGAAAACGCTTCATCGCAAACTCCTTCATTTTTAAAACTTATCGACCTTACCCTCTGGCATGTAACCACATTTGGCCATAAACATCGGCGTGAAAATACTGTAACAGCGACAATATGCTCAAAACCCGCATCATACCCTGCCTCGACGTGGCCGATGGCCGTGTTGTCAAAGGCGTCAACTTTGTCGATCTGGTCGATGCCGGCGATCCGGTTGATGCCGCGCGCGCCTATGACGCGGCGGGCGCGGATGAGCTTTGCTTTCTCGACATCCACGCCACCCATGAAAACCGCGGCACGATGTTTGACGTGGTGCGTCGCACCGCCGAAGCCTGCTATATACCTCTGACCGTCGGTGGCGGCGTGCGCTGCGCGCAGGACGTGCGCGCCTTGCTGTTGGCCGGCGCCGATAAGGTAAGCTTCAATTCCGCCGCCGTGGCCGACCCCGACGTGGTCGCGCGCGCCGCCGATCAATTCGGCAGCCAATGCATCGTCGTGGCCATCGACGCCAAGACCGTGCGTGCGCCCGCGCCCCTCCGGGGCGACCCCGGCAAATGGGAAATCTTTACCCATGGCGGGCGCAAACCCACCGGCATTGATGCGGTTGATTTCGCACGACTGGTGGCCGCCAAGGGCGCCGGTGAAATCCTGCTGACCTCGATGGATCGCGACGGCACGCGGGCCGGCTTCAACCTGCCCCTGACGCGCGCGATTTCGGAAGCGGTTGATATTCCGGTGATCGCCTCGGGCGGCGTTGGCACGCTCGATCACCTTGTCGAAGGCGTGACCATCGGCGGCGCAAGCGCGGTGCTCGCGGCCTCGATCTTTCACTTCGGCACTTTCACCATTGCCGAGGCCAAGGCCCATATGGCCGCCGCAGGCATCCCGATCAGGATTGGCGCATGACCCTCGACGAACTTGCCAAAACCATCGCCGCGCGCGCCAACGCCGATCCAGACACAAGCTGGACCGCGCGCCTTCTCGCCAAGGGCCCTGAAAAATGCGCCGAGAAATTTGGCGAAGAGGCCATCGAGGCGATCATCGAGGCGGTCAAGGGCGACACGGCCGGCCTCACCTCCGAGGCCGCCGATGTGCTGTTTCACCTGCTGGTGATGCTGCAATCGCGCGATGTCGCCCTTGCGGATGTCATGGCCGAGCTTGCGCGCCGCCAAGGCAGCTCGGGCCTCGCCGAAAAAGCCTCTCGACCCAAGGGATAACCATGATCCGCCATATCGTTTTCTTCAGCGCCGCCAATCGTGATCAAGTGGACGAAATCCATGACGGCCTGATGATGCTGTCCGAAATCCCGCATTCGCACCACTTTGAAGTGGGCCGCAACCTGCAAAGCGATCCCATCGCCGGCGACCGCGTCGATCTGGTGGTCTATGCAGAATTCAACGACGCCGCCGCCCTGGCCGCCTATAAGGCGCACCCGATCTATACCGCTTGCATCGCCCGCGTCCGCCCGCTGCGCGAATTGCGCATTGCCGCCGATTTCAAGGCAAGCTGACCCTATACCGCATTCTTCTTGGCAAAAATACTCCGGGGGAGTCCAAGAAAATTCTGCGAATTTTCTTGGATGGGGGCAGCGCCCCCTCTTAAAGCTTCGACGAAATCACCCCGGTGTTGAACCCGCCCATGCGCAATTCGCCGAACAATCGCTGATATTCTATCTTGGGACAGCGGTTCATGATCACATCCACCCCCCGCGCCCTTGCAACCTTGGCGGCCCCAGCATGTTCCACCCCGATCTGCATCCAGATCGTCTTGAGCCCCGCAAAGGCCGCAAGCGCCTCATCCACGATGGGCGGCACGTGCTCTGAGCGGCGAAAGATGTCGACCATATCCACATCGCCCTCGATATCGGAAAGTTGCGCCACCACTTTCTGACCAAACAGCATCTGACCGGCATGGCCCGGATTGACCGGCACCACCTGGTATTTCTTGAGGCTCAGATAGCGCGCCACGTAATAGCTTGGGCGCACCGGGTTCATCGACACGCCCACCACCGCCACGCGCCGCGTGCGGGTCAGGATCTCGCGCAGATGGGAATCACTATAG
>JAVVFB010000490.1:0-501 GCA_032251095.1 Roseovarius sp.
GGGCGATCACGCCGGCGTTGTTGATCAGCACGTCAAGCTGGCCAAAGGCCGTGTGACAGGCCTCGACCGCCGCCGCCATTTCCCAGAACCGGCTGACGTCGCAGGGGATGGCAATGGCGCTTGGCCCGATCTCGCCCGCAAGCTCTGCGATGGCCTCGCCATTGCGCGCGACAAGCGCCACATTTGCGCCCGCCGCCGCAAAGACGCGGGCCGCTTCGGCCCCGATTCCCTTGCTCGCGCCGGTGATCAGAACGCATTTTCCAGTCATGTCCATGGTGCGGGCCCCCTTGTCTGATCCAGTCCTAACCGGCAAAATGAGCGAATTCCAGCCGTGTCATGCCTTGACCGCGCCACTTGCAGGCCCGAAGTTGGGGCAGAGATTTTACCAGAGAGGTTTCGCAATGCGCCGTTTGTCCACCTCCGCCTCTGCTCTCGTTCTTGGTCTTCTGGCCGGGGGTGCCCATGCCGATGTCACCGCCGAGGATATCTGGCGCGACTGGC
>JAVVFB010000049.1:0-16321 GCA_032251095.1 Roseovarius sp.
CTTGACCTTATTGCAAACAACCGTGATGTCGGCAGTTACCTCAACAAGACCATGGCCGAGGCGCTTGGCGATCACGCCAATGTTGGCGAGATCCGCGGCGAGGGCATGCTTTGCGCGGTCGAGTTTGTGAAAGACCGCGACAGCCGCACCTTCTTTGATGCAGCAGACAAGATCGGGCCACAGGTTGCCGCCGCTCTTGGCGCCGACGCGGTGATTGCTCGCGCCATGCCGCAGGGCGATATCCTTGGTTTTGCGCCGCCCTTCTGTCTGACTCGTGCCGAGGCCGATGAGGTTGTTACCAAGACTGCCAAAGCTGTCAAAACGGTTCTTGGCTAGGCTGAGTCTGTTGTCAAATCCCGTCAGGGTTCGCGCTCAGGATGTGCGAACCCTGACGGCGGGCGTGGCGATGTGCGGGAAAATCGTCTTTTATTGACACTTACACGGTCAATTTGACCTGCCGGTGACGGATTCAGGAAAAAAGTGCCGCAATCGACTTGCAACAAAGGCCGATTGACGTTTTAGTTTCGAGCGAACGCGGGGGACTCCGCGAAATAAAAACAGGGAGCCGAAATTGGCCAATACCGGGAACAACGACGCGTTCGTTGCTTTTGAACGTGTGCAAAAGAGCTATGACGGCGAGACTTTGGTCGTCAAGGATCTGAACCTTTCCTTGCCCAAGGGCGAATTTCTGACAATGCTTGGGCCCTCTGGATCGGGCAAGACCACCTGCCTGATGATGCTCGCCGGGTTTGAAACTGCGACCCACGGCGAAATCAAGCTTGACGGGATCAGCATCAACAATATCCCGCCGCACAAACGCGGCATCGGCATGGTGTTTCAGAACTATGCGCTTTTCCCGCACATGACGATTGCCGAGAACCTCAGCTTTCCGCTTGAGGTGCGCAAGATCGGCAAGTCGGACCGCGAGGCCAAGGTCAAGCGCGCGCTTGAGATGGTCGAGATGGGTGCCTTTGGCGGTCGTCGACCGGCACAGCTTTCGGGCGGGCAGCAACAGCGTGTGGCGCTTGCGCGCGCTCTGGTGTTTGAGCCCGAGCTTGTCTTGATGGACGAACCGCTTGGTGCGCTCGACAAGCAACTGCGCGAAAAGATGCAATTCGAGATCACCCACTTGGCGCACGAGCTTGGCATTACCACGGTTTACGTGACCCACGATCAGACCGAAGCGCTGACCATGTCAGACCGGGTTGCCGTGTTCAACGATGGCCGCATTCAACAGCTGGCCCCGCCGGACGAGCTTTATGAAAGCCCGCAAAACAGTTTCGTGGCGCAATTCATCGGCGAGAACAACACGCTTGCCGGTACGGTGCAGGAGATCAAGGGCGGTCGTGCTCTTGTGAAGCTCGACAATGGGGATGTGATTGATGCCACGCCGGTGAACGTTGAAAAAGCGGGCGACCGCACGCTGATTTCGATCCGCCCGGAGCGGGTTGAATTCAACCGCGACCGGCTTAGCCCTGATGCCCATACACTCAAGGCCGAAGTTGCCGAGTTTATCTATATGGGGGATATCTTCCGCACCCGTCTCAAGGTGGCCGGGCGTGACGATTTCATCATCAAGACCCGCAACGCCCCCGACCAACGCCGCTTGAAACCGGGCGAGATGATCGAAATCGGTTGGCTTGCAGAAGATTGTCGGGCGCTGGATGCGCCAGACGCATAACCCTATTCGCGCCGCGCCCCACGGGGCGTCGCGCGGGTTGAGCGAGGCCCTCGCAAGTTCGACCCGTAACACGAGGGCCCCTTCACAGAACAACGGGACCAAAAAGAAACTGGGAGTATGTTTATGAAACTCACGAAAACTCTGCTTGCAACCACGGCTCTGACCGTTGCCGCAGGCACAGCCGTGACCGCACAGGATATGGCCAACAGCATGACAATCGTGTCATGGGGTGGTGCTTATCAGACCAGCCAGGACAAGGCCTATGTTCAGCCCTACCTGGCCGCGAACGGTGGCGTCAGCGCAACCTGGGACGAAAGCTCGGCCGAGGCCGTGGCCAAACTTCGCGCGATGAACGAAGCCGGTAACGTCACCTGGGATCTGGTCGACGTCGTTGCATCCGATGCCATGCGTCTGTGTGACGAAGGTCTGGCGATGGAGCTTGACCACGACAAAATTCTGGCCGCCGCGCCCGATGGCACCTCTGCCAGCGAAGACTTTGGCGATCTGATCGTCAGCGATTGCTTCATTCCGCAAATCGTTTACTCGACCACATTCGGCTATCGCACTGATCTGGTGCCTGCGGGTGTAGAGCCCCCGAGCAGCGTTTGCGATGTGTTCGACCTTGCCAAGTATCCCGGCAAGCGCTCGCTGCAAAAGCGCCCGATCGACAACATGGAATGGGCCCTCTACTGCGATGGCGTCGCCAAGGAAGACATCTATTCGACCCTTGGCACAGACGCCGGTGTTGAAAAGGCCCTGGCCAAGCTCGACACGATCAAGGATCAGGTTGTCTGGTGGTCGGCCGGTGCCGAAACGCCCCAGCTTCTGGCCGATGGCGAAGTGTTCATGGGCTCGACCTTCAACGGTCGTCTGTTCTCGGCGATTGCCGAGCAGAATCAGAAAATCGGGATGATGTGGGACATGCAGTCCTTCGATCTTGACGGCTGGATCGTTCCCGTCGGTCTGCCTGCGGACCGTCTGGCCCGTGTGATGGACTTCCTCAAGTTCGCGACCGACACTCAGCGTCTTGCGGATCAGGCCGCCTATATCTCTTATGGTCCGGCACGCACGTCTTCGGCGCCGTTCGTCGGCAAGCACGCAGAGCTTGGCATCGAGATGGCACCGCATATGCCGACCGACCCCGCCAACGCGTCGAACGTGCACATCTATGACTACGAATGGTGGGCAGACAACCGCGACGATCTGGATGCGAAATTCCAAGCGTGGCTGGTACAATAAGCCTTTCCAACACAAACAGAAGGGGGCCGGATTGGCCCCTTTCACCCCATGCCGGGCAAAAGACCCGGATGTTATAAACACTACTGTCCGACGGGGATGACATGAGCGATACAACCCACACCGGCCCGGTTCTTGCCGCGGATGGCACGCCGCTGAAACGCAGCCTGCGGCGCGCCCTTCGAGCGCAGAAATTGCGGGCTCTGGCGCTTATTGCGCCGCTGTTGCTTTTTGTGCTGCTGACGTTCATCGCGCCGATTGCGGATATGTTGTTTCGCTCGGTTGAAAACCAGATCACCGGTAGAACCCTGCCGATGACGGTGGAAGAGCTGCGCGATTGGGATGGCACCGGCACGCCCGACGAGAGGGTCTATCGCGCGCTGTTCTTTGACCTTTTCCTTGCCGCCGAAGGCAAAGAGCACACCAAGCTTGGGTCGCGTCTGAACTATGAGGAAAGTGGCATTTCCTCGATGTTCCGCACCACTGGCCGCGATGTCGGGAAAATCGGCAAGGTTTACCAGAAAGCCTTCAAGCAAGTGAACCCGGCCTTTGACGAGGGCGTGTTCTGGTATGACATGATGTCCGGCGGCGAGGGGGCCGAGGGCAACACAAAGCTGTTGTCGAACCAGATCGGGCGTCTCGAAACGCTCGAATCCACGACCTTCACGGGTGAAATCGGCTTTGTGCCGGGCGCAGAGATTTACAAAATCCTGCCCAATGCCACGCGGGCTTATACCGCTTTTGCCGCTTTCACCTTCTTCATGAAGAATGATGTCGTTGCCGAAGAAGACCCGTGGGAGGCGGTCTATCCCGCGCTTGCGCTTGACCTGGCCGATCCCGCCACGGTGGCGGCGCTTGCAAACTATCAGGGCCCCGGCGCGCAGGAATTGCGCGATGCCGCCGCCCAGATCGACACCCTTCCTCCGGTTGACATGAAGGCCGCCTTTGCCGAGAGCAGCAAGGATTGGCTTCGAACCGAATACTGGCAGGTGATCAAGGCCTATTCACCGCCTTATACCACCGGCTATTTTCTCAATGCCATTGATATGGAAAAAACCCCGAATGGCATCGCCCTGCGGTCCGAGGATGAGCGGATCTATGGCATCCTCTTCAAGCGCACGATGTTCATGTCGATGGTGATTACCTTTAGTTGTATCGCGCTTGGCTATCCGATTGCCTGGATCATGTCGAACCTGCCGGCGCGCTCGGCCAACCTTTTGATGATCCTCGTGCTGCTGCCGTTCTGGACATCGCTTCTGGTGCGCACCAGTGCCTGGAAGATCATGCTGCAACAACAGGGTGTGATCAACGATGTGCTGGTCTGGCTTGGGCTTGTGGCCGATGAAAGCCGCCTTGTGATGATAAACAACCAATTCGGCACCATCGTCGCGATGACGCATATCCTTTTGCCCTTCATGATTCTGCCGATGTATTCGGTGATGCAGACCATCCCGCAGACCTATCTGCGGGCGGCCAAATCGCTTGGCGCGAACAACTGGACAGCGTTCTGGCGGGTCTATTTCCCGCAATCGGTGCCGGGTATCGGCGCGGGCAGCATCCTCGTGTTCATCCTCGCCATCGGCTATTACATCACGCCCGAGATTGTCGGCGGCACCACCGGGACGTTCATTTCGAACCGGATCGCCTATCACATCTCGTCATCGCTCAACTGGGGGCTTGGCGCTGCTTTGGGCACCATCCTGCTCGCGGTGGTGATGGTTCTCTACTATGCCTACGACAAGATCGTTGGCATCGACAACGTGAAGCTGGGGTAAAAAAATGAGCGGATTCACTCTTACACCGGTCGAAACAAAGCCTCTGGCGTTCACCTTGCCAATGGTCGGCGCGGCGGGCGCCTTTGCCGGGCTGTTTGTCGGCACGGCGCATGGCTCTGGCCTGATGGGGATCGTGATTGGCGCGCTTGCCCTGATGGCACTTGCCGTGATCGCGCTCAGGGTGCTTGGCCTTGGTATGGAAAAGACCACACGCTGGGGGATCATCGCCCTTTTCGTGGTGGTGGGCGGATACTTTGCCGGGCTTCCCGGTTTGCTGCTTGGCGCGCTGTCCGGTTGGTTCTTTTCGTGGTTCATCTTCTGGATCGGCGAAGGCCGGTATCGCGCCAGTCTTGCGCCCTACCTGACCTCTGGTCAGGTGCTCTGGCATTATACCTTTCGGGTGATCTGCGGCACGATCTTTGTCTTTTTGATCACGCCCATTCTCGTGGTCATGCCGCTAAGCTTCAACGCGCAGAACTTCTTTACCTTCACGCCCGAGATGCTGCGGTTCGATCCGGCGGGCTATAGCCTCAAGCATTACCAGGATTTCTTTACCTCGACCGGTTGGCAGCAGGCGCTGCGCAATTCGCTGGCCATCGCGCCGATGGCGACGGTCCTGTCGGTGGGTTTTGGCACCCTGGCCGCGATTGGCCTTAGTCAGCCGCATGTGCCGTTCCGCCGCGCCATCATGGCAATTCTGATTTCACCGATGATCGTTCCGCTGATCATCTCGGCGGCGGGCATGTACTTTTTCTATAGCCGTGTTGGCCTTCAGGGCACCTATATGGGCGTTGTTCTGGCGCATGCGGCGCTTGGCATCCCCTTCGTGATCATCACCGTGACCGCGACGCTTGTCGGCTTTGACCGGTCCCTGACGCGGGCGGCGGCGAATATGGGCGCCGATCCCCTGACCACCTTTTTCCGGGTGCAGATGCCGCTTATCCTGCCCGGCGTGATCTCGGGCGGGCTATTTGCCTTTATCACCTCGTTTGACGAGGTTGTCGTGGTGCTTTTCGTCGGCTCGGCCAATCAACAGACCCTGCCATGGCGCATGTTCACCGGCCTGCGCGAACAGATCAGCCCGACCATTCTTGCGGTGGCGACCATTCTTGTGGTGATCTCGATCTGTCTGCTGACCACGCTGGAATATCTGCGCCGTCGCTCCGAGCGTCTGCGCGGGCTTAGCCCCGGCTAAGCGGTCCAACCTGACAAAATACAAAGGGCGCACCTAACCCGTGCGCCTTTTGCTTTTCTAACCGGATTTGCTTGGCCGTTCAGGTGCCGTAGCGCGCCATCAGCATATCGACCACGCCGGTGACAACCCGGTCGATATCGGCCTCTTGCGGCGCCTTGCACAGGCCACAGAGGCAGCGCACGAAAATATCGCATTTGCACAGTTCGCAAAACTGTTCCGCCGCAAGATCCATATCGTCGATCCTGAGCGCGCCGGTTTCCACGTAATGCCCAAGCACCATGCCAAGCCGTTCGCGCAGCAATTCCGGCCCCGAGGCATAAAACCGTTTGCCAAGCTCGGGAAAGCGGTGCGATTCAGAAACGCTGATCCGGTAAACCTGAATGCCGAAATCCGACAGAAAAAACCGCACGACGCGATCCGCGATATCGCGCAGGGTGACGGCGCAGGGGGCGTTCAGATCAAACTCGCGCAGCGCCTCTTCGGCCTGGCGGTTGCATTCGATCCGCGCCACCTCTGAGAACAACAGGCGTTTGTCCGGGAAATAGCTATAGAGCGTGGCCTTAGACACCTGCGCCTCGCGGGCGATGTCATCAACGCTTGCGCCTTCAAAGCCGTCACGCAAGAACACGTGCCGCGCCCCTTCGAGCACCTGGTCGAACTTGCGCCCTTTCTTGATCTCTGCGGCCATTGCCGACATTCAATCCCTCCCGGTAAGATGGTTAGTTTAGTCGCCCTGACCTCTGGATCGCAAGTACATCCGCGCAAAGGCGTCGAAATCACAGGCCACCCTTTCAGGTTTGTGATGGCCCGTGATCTTGAGATGTCATTTATTGATGCCACTATTGTCTTGGGTCACCGGCGCGGGGGCAGGATCGGGATAGGTCAGGACGGGGGTGAGCGTGCTCATGTCGATGCCAAAGGCCAAGACCGGTGAGGCGGCCAGAGAAAGCGAGAGGGCGATTGCGGTGACGATCTGTTTCATGTCATTCTCCATAAGTAAACTGTTTCGTTCAGAATCATATCTAAACTGTTTAGTTTACCTTTCAAGTGGAAAGTGAACCAAATAGTTTAGAAGTTACGCGACACCCCGCCGCTTTGTGCTTGAAGCGACCAGCGGCTAGACTAAATTAGAACCATTCTAAAGCTAGAGGTTACCATGATTCCAGGCATCCAATCGCGTCGCCGCTTCAAGGATTTGTCAGAACAGGAAATTCTGGCGCTCGCCATTTCCTCTGAGGAAGACGACGCGCGTATTTATCGAAGCTATGGCGAGTTGTTGCGCGCCGAATATCCCGATACCGCCAAGGTCTTCGATGGCATGGCTGCCGAAGAAGATGATCACCGTCAGCGCCTGATCGACCTGCACGCCAAGCGTTTTGGCGATGTGATCCCGCTTATCCGGCGCGAGCATGTTGCCGGGTTTTATGCCCGCCGCCCGGTCTGGCTTATTGAAAACCTCGGGATCGAGCGTATCCGCGCCGAGGCCGAGGGCATGGAGCGTGACGCCGAGGCCTTCTATCTCAAGGCCGCGCAGCGCACGAGTGATGCCGATACCCGCAAGTTGCTTGGCAATCTTGCCGCCGCCGAGGCCGGTCATCAGGCCCGCGCCGGCGAACTTGAGGCCGAACATCTTGACGAGGATTCACTTGCCGCAGAAGAGCGCACCTCGAAGCGCGCCTTTCTTCTGACCTGGGTCCAGCCGGGGCTTGCCGGGCTTATGGATGGCTCTGTTTCGACACTCGCGCCGATCTTCGCCACCGCCTTTGCCACGCAAGACACCTGGACCACCTTTCTGGTCGGGCTTGCGGCCAGTGTTGGCGCGGGCATTTCGATGGGCTTTACCGAGGCCGCCAGCGACGATGGTGAACTCTCGGGGCGCGGCAGCCCGATCAAACGCGGCTTTTCCTCGGGGATCATGACCATGGTCGGCGGGTTGGGTCATGCCTTGCCCTATCTGATCCCGGATTTCTGGACCGCGACCATCGTCGCCTTTGTCGTCGTCTTTATCGAGCTTTGGGCGATTGCCTGGATCCAGAACAAGTTCATGGACACACCGTTTTTCCGCGCCGCCTTTCAGGTGGTGCTTGGCGGCGCCCTTGTGTTCGCCGCCGGTGTTCTTATCGGCAGCGGCTAGGTCTTTAGGCCTTTGGTCTGATGCATCACCGGTCAGGGTCGATTGACCTTGGCCGGTAACCTGCTACGACACGCGCATGTTAAGTGTATTCCTCCAGACACTTCCGTTCTTTTTGATCATCGGGCTTGGATATGGCGCCGGGCGCAGCGGCTTTTTCCCCGAAGTGGCGACGGCTTGGCTTACGAAATTCGTGTTCTATTTCGCGCTCTCGGCGATGCTGTTCCGGTTTTCGGCGAACCTGACGCTGGCGGATGTCCTGGACTGGAATTTCGTGATGGCCTATCTCTGGGCCACCGGGTTTGTCTATGGCATCGCCACCATGGTCGCCCTCTTGCGCCGGATCAGCATTCAGGAAGTCGCCATCGAGGCGCAATGCGCGGTGATCGGCAATGTCGGGTTTCTCGGCGTACCGATGCTTGCCATGCTGATGGGCGAAGCGGCGATTGGCCCGGTGATGATCGTTCTGGCGATCGACCTGATCGTCTTTGGCTCGCTTGTTGTAATCCTGATCACCGGGTCGCGCGATGGCCGGATGAGCCTTGGCATCCTGCGCACGGTCGGGCTTGGCCTTTTGAAAAATCCGATGATTGTCTCGATCGTTCTGGGCCTCACATGGTCGGGTCTGCGCCTTCCGATCCCGGACCCGATGAACGATTTCGTGGCGATCCTTGGCGGCGCGGCAACGCCCGGCGCCCTGTTCGCGATTGGCGCGTCGCTGGCCTCGAAATCCGCCGAGCGCGCGACGATCTCGGGCTGGTTGTCGTTTTGCAAACTGGTGCTGCATCCCGCCTTTGTGGCGCTTTCAGCACTTGTCCTGTTCCGGGTCGAGCCCTATGCAGCCGCCGTGATGATCGCAGCGGCAAGCCTGCCGGTGGCGGGCAATGTCTATATGCTGGCCCAGCATTACGGGGTTGCGCCCAAACGGGTCTCGGCCTCGATTCTGATTTCAACGACGGCGGCAATCGTTACAGTGTCGCTTGTGATCGGCTGGGTGAACCAGCTTTATTGAACACTGCTTGAGATGGTAAAGGAGAGACGCATGCAAACGGTTTCGGAAAACACCTGCTTTGGGGGCATTCAGGGGGTTTATTCTCATTCCTCCAAGGTCTGTGGTGGCGATATGACCTTTGGCCTTTTCCTGCCGCAAGAGGCCAAGGATGGCCCGGTGCCGGTGCTGTGGTATCTCTCGGGGCTGACCTGCACCCATGAAAATGCCATGACCAAGGCCGGCGCACAGGGCTGGGCCGCGGAACAGGGCATCGCGCTTGTCTTTCCCGACACAAGCCCGCGCGGCGAGGGCGTTGCCAATGACGAGGCCTATGATCTTGGTCAGGGTGCCGGGTTTTACGTGAACGCCACGCAAGACCCCTGGGCGCCGCATTTCAAGATGTGGGATTACGTTGCCGAAGAATTGCCCGCGCTGATCACCGAGAATTTCGCGATTGACGGCGAGCGCCAGTCGATCACCGGCCACTCAATGGGCGGGCATGGCGCGCTGACCCTCGCGATGGGCCTCGCCGGGCGTTACCGCTCCGTCTCGGCCTTTGCGCCGATCTGCAACCCCACCGCAAGCGATTGGGGCCGCAAACAGTTCACCGCCTATCTTGGCGCCGACGAAAGCACATGGGCCGCTCATGACGCCAGCATCCTGATGCGCGAGGTCGGCTTTGACGGCCCGGTTCTTGTCGATACCGGCACCAAGGATCAGTTCCTCGATCTGCTGCGCCCCGAAACCCTTGCCGAGGCCGCCTTTGCGCGCCGCCAAGAGGGCGCGATCAGGATGCAAAAGGGCTATGATCACAGCTATTTCTTCATGTCGAGCTTCATGGAGGATCACGTGTCGTTCCACGCCGAGGCGCTCTATGCGGGGTAACTCATGAGCCATTATGACCTGATCATCATCGGCTCTGGTCCGGCCGGCCGGGCGGCGGCCATTCAGGCCGGCAAGCTCAAGCGCCGGGTGCTTGTCGTCGACCGCAAGGATCGGCTTGGCGGGGTCTCGGTGCATACCGGCACGATCCCCTCCAAAACCCTGCGCGAGACGGTGCTTAACCTTTCGGGCTGGCGCGAGCGCAGCTTTTATGGCCGTGCCTATCGGGTCAAGGATGATATCGGCGCCGAGGATCTCAAGGCGCGGTTGCACATGACGCTTGATCACGAGGTTGACGTGCTTGAGCATCAGTTCAACCGCAACCACGTCGACACGCTGCATGGGCTGGCGCGCTTTGTCGATCCGCAGACCGTGGATGTCGCCACCGAGGCGGGCGATGTCACGCGGCTGACCGCTGATCGGTTTCTGATTTCCACCGGCACCAAGACCTATCGCCCCGACAACGTGCCCTTCAACGGGCGCACGGTTGTGGACAGTGACGAGTTTCTCGAACTTGCCCAGATCCCGCGCAGCCTGATCGTGGTCGGTGCCGGGGTGATCGGGGTGGAATATGCCACGATGTTCTCGGCGCTTGATGTGCGCGTGACCCTGATCGAGCCGCGCGAGACGTTCCTCGATTTCATCGACACTGCGCTTATTCGGGATTTTACCCATCAGATTCGCGAAAATGGTGTTGACCTGCGGCTTGGCTCGGCCATCGAAACCATCGAGGACGCGGGCGAGCATATCGAGGTCAGCCTTGCCAATGGCCGCCATGTGCGCGCCGAGATGCTGCTTTTTGCCGCCGGGCGGATGGGCGCAACCGAAAGCCTGAGCCTGAGCAACGCCGGTCTTGAGACCGACCATCGCGGGCGGCTTGAGGTGGATCGCAAGACCTATCAAACCGCCGTGCCGCATATCTATGCCGCAGGCGATGTGATCGGCCACCCCTCGCTGGCCTCAACCTCGGTGCAACAGGGGCGCGTGGCCGGGTGTCATGCGCTTGATACGCCCACCTTGCCCGAAAGCCCCTGGTTTCCCTATGGCATCTATTCGGTGCCCGAAATTTCGACCTGCGGCATGTCCGAAGAGGAAATGCAGGATCGCGGCATTCCCTATGAGGTCGGCGTTGCGCGTTTCCGCGAGACGTCGCGCGGGCATATCATGGGGCTGGAGCATGGCATGCTAAAGATGCTGTTTTCGCTCAAGACCCGCCGGGTTCTTGGCGTTCAGATCGTCGGCGAAGGCGCGACAGAGCTTATCCACATCGCGCAGGCGGTGCTGAACCTCAAGGGCACGGTGGATTACTTCGTGCAAAACACGTTCAACTATCCGACGCTGGCCGAGGCCTATAAAATCGCCGGTCTTGACGCTTTCAACCGCATGCCGATCCCCGAGGAATACAAACTTCACCGCGGCGCGGCCAAAGCCAGCAAGGCAAAGAAATGAGCATCTATGTCGATGCCGATGCCTGCCCGGTCAAGGCCGAGGTCGAAAAGGTCGGCACACGGCATCGCGCGCAGATGTTCATCGTCTCAAACGGCGGGTTGCGCCCCTCGCAGAACCCGCTTGTCGAGACGGTGATCGTGCCCGACGGCCCCGATGTTGCCGATATGTGGATCGCAGAGCGCGCCGGCCCCGGCGACGTGGTGATCACCGGCGATATCCCCCTCGCGGCCAAATGCGTCGAGGCGGGGGCGCAGGTGCTCAAGCATAACGGCGAGCCTCTGAACCGCGCCAACATTGGCAACGTGCTTGCCACCCGCGACCTGATGACCGACCTGCGCGCCGCTGACCCGTTCCGCCAAGGCGGCGGCAAGGGGTTCACCAAGGTCGACCGCTCGCGCTTTCTGGACGCTCTGGAAAGGGCCTTGCGCGCCGCAAAACAGTCAGGCGGGTAAAGGTCGTCGGCTGGATGGGGCGCTGCGAACGCTCATAAAGGCGCACGTCGCGTACAGGGGGACGGAGATGCATCCGCTCGGGACAAAGACCGCAAGACGCAAAATTCCGCTCTTGCACACTGGCTTCTTTCATCTTTCCATAAATACTCAACTCTTCCTTGTGGCCTGCGATTACCTGAAGAGAACCCTCGGGGGTTTACAATGCGCGGGTCGTGGCCTTTTGTGGCGGGGATAAACATCAACCCAGGATGTCCATGACCACCGCCACCGTTCAGCGCTCCAACCTGATCGGCGCCGCCTTTGCCTTGGCGGCGGTGCTGTGTTTTTCGATCAATGATGTGGGGATCAAATTTCTCAGCGGAGATTACGCGCTGCACCAGATTGTGCTGATCCGCACACTCGTCGCCATCACCATCTTCTGCGCTCTGATCATGCCGTTCAGTGGCGGTCTCAGTGTTCTTCGCACCCGTCGCCCGGGCGCTCACCTGCTCCGGGGCATCTGTGTGGTGCTGGCCAACACATTTTTGTTTCTCGGCCTTTCGGCGATGCCCATCGCCGATGCGGTGGCGGTATTTTTCATTTCGCCACTGGTGATCACTGTCTTCTCGGTTATTTTCCTGCGCGAAACCGTAGGTTTGCGACGCTGGGCCGCCATTATCGTGGGCTTTTTGGGGGTGATGATCATCGTCAAACCCGGCACTTCGGCGTTTCAGGTGGCCTCGCTTTTCCCGATGATCGCGGCGGTGCTGTATGCGGTCATGCATATGGTCGCCCGCAAGGTCGGCGCTACCGAATCCGCGCCGACCATGGCGATTTATATCTTGCTTACCTTTCTGGTCGCCAGCACCGCCATGGGGCTTGTCACTGGTGGTGGTCGCTTTGCCCATTACGATCATCCCTCGGCTGCTTTCCTTCTGCGCGCATGGGGGCCGATTGATCCCTGGGACTGGCCGCTGTTGATCTTGCTGGGCGTCTCTGGTCTGTTTGGCGGGCTCTTCATCAGTCAGGCCTACCGGCTGAGCGAGGCCGCCTTTGCCGCGCCGTTTGAATATGTGGCGATGCCGATGGCAATCATGTGGGGGGTGACGGTCTTTGGCACTTGGCCTGACCAAAGCGCATGGATCGGCATTGCCCTGATCATCGGGTCCGGGCTCTATCTTTTGTGGCGCGAGTCGGCGAAGGATGAATCGCTGGCCACCGAGGTCCCGACATACCGGCGTTAGCGCCCAAAGACGAGAAAGGACCGGGCATGAACATCACGATGATCCCCTTTACCGAAGGAGAGGCCAATCTTGACTGGCGCGGGCTTTGCGCCGCGTTTGAGGCCGGGCATGCCCTGCCCAAGGCCGAGATTGCCGATACCTTTCTTTACCGCGATCCCGATACCCTGCTTAATCGTGCGGCGTGGATTGACGGGATGGGGCTTGCGGTGAAATCCGCCACGATCTTTCCGCGCAACCCCGACAGGGGCGAGGCGATGATCAACGGCGCGGTCAATCTCTATTCTGACGCAAACGGTACGCTTGAGGCGATTGTCGATTTCCACCTTGTGACCAAGTGGAAGACCGCCGGCGATAGCCTTTTTGCCGCCACCCGCCTTGCTCGACCCGACAGCGAGATGATCCTGATCGTTGGCGCCGGCACTGTCGGGCGCAATCTCTGGCAGGCCTATCGCTCGGTCTTTCCGAACGCCCGCTTTTCGATCTGGAACCGCACCCGCGCCAATGCCGAGAAAATGGCCGCCGATTGTCCAGGAATGACCGTGGTCGACGATCTTGAAATGGCCGTGCGTGGCGCCGATATCGTCACCTCGGCGACCATGTCAACCGAACCGCTGATCAAGGGCGACTGGCTGCAACCTGGTCAGCATATCGACCTTATCGGCGCCTATCGCCCGGATATGCGCGAGGCCGACGATGCCGCATTGGCGCGCGCGCGGGTCTTTGTCGACAGCTATGACACGACCATTGGCCATATCGGCGAGATCAAGATCCCGATTGAAACCGGCGCCATCACCCGCGATCACCTTGTCGCCGATTACTATGAACCGGCGACTTTCAAGCGCCGCTCTGACGATGAAATCACCCTGTTCAAGAACGGCGGCGGCGCGCATCTTGATCTTATGACAAGCCGCTACATCCTTGACGCTTGGAGGGCCGCCGCATGATCTGGCTTTTGCTGATCCTTGGCCTTTTGGCGCTCGTTCTGGCCGCGCCCTATGTGATCGAGGCGCTCAAGCCGCGCATGGACGCGCGCGCCCGCCGCGCGGCGCCGGGCAAGTTTGCCGATCTGTCGCGCGGGCGCACGCATTACCGCTGGCTTGGGGCGACGCGCGGGCCGGTGGCGGTTTGTGTGCATGGTCTGACAACGCCGTCTTTTGTCTGGAGCGGCCTTGCGCCGGGTCTTGGCGCGCTTGGCTTTCGGGTGCTGGTCTATGATCTTTACGGGCGCGGCTATTCCGATCGCCCCTCTGGCCCGCAGGATTCGGCCTTTTTCGTGACCCAGCTTGAAGAGCTGCTTGAGGATCAGGGCATTGACGGCGACATCACGCTTTTGGGCTATTCGATGGGCGGGTCTATCGCGACCGCCTTTGCCGCGCTCTTCCCCGAACGCCTGCGCCAACTGGTTCTGATCGCGCCTGCCGGGCTTGGTCATGACCTTGGGCCACTGGCCGAGCGCATGACCCAAGGCGGCGCGATTGGCCGTTGGGCAATGCAGGCGTTTTTTGCCCGCTCTTTCCGCGAGGGCACCGAGGCCGAACGCGCGCTGCCAAGTTCGGTTGAGGGTATTGTCGACTTGCAACAGGGCGAATTGCGCTATCGTGGCTTTGTGCCCGCTGTCATTGCCTCGATCAACGGCATGGTGTCCGAGGATCTGCGCGAAGAGCATCGCGATATCGCCCAAAGCCGCGTGCCGGTTCTGGCGATCTGGGGCAACGAAGACAGCATCATCCCGCTCAGCAGCATGGGCGATCTGGCGCAACTGAACCGCGCCGCTCGCCAAGAGGTGATCGAGGGCGCCGGGCACGGTTTGACCTACACCCATAGCGAAGAGGTGCTTCACGCCATGCGCGATCTGATGCGTGACTGATCAGGCCGCCTGAAGGCTGCGTTCGCGCACCGGCAAATGCACGATGGCACTGAACAAGCCAACGCCGACCCCGATCCACCAGACCAGTGTATAATCGCCGTTGAGATCATAGAGCTTGCCACCAAGCCAGACGCCCATAAAGCTCCCGAGTTGGTGGGAAAAGAACACGATGCCGTAAAGCGTGCCCATGTAGCGAAGCCCGTAGAGATGCGCGATCAACCCACTGGTCAGCGGCACGGTCGCCAGCCAGAGCGCCCCCATCGACACCGAGAACAACAGCACCGTCGCCGGCGTGATCGGTGTCATGATGAAGGTTGCCGAAATCAAGGTACGCCCCAGATAGATCATCGCCAGCAGGTTTTTCTTGGAATACCGCTTGCCCAGCCAACCGGCGGTCAGCGTGCCGACAATATTGGCCAGCCCGATAAGCGAAATCGCCACCGCCCCAAGCGCCGAGGTGGTGGTGATGCCCATGCTGTGCAGCGCGCCGCCGGGGGCGATTGGGCCGCATAATTCGGTCACGAAGGCCGGGAAATGCGCGGTGATGAACCCAAGCTGATAACCACAACTGAAAAAGCCCAGAAAGATCAGCGTATAGGACGGATCGCGAAAGGCACGGCGCAGGATCGCGCCCATCGATTCCTCTAGCACGGCGCGGCTTGCGGGCTCTGGTGCGCGCATCAGCGGCAGCACCGCGAGGCTTGCCAGAATGACGGCGGCAAAGATCAAAAACACCATTTGCCATGTCATCATGCCCAAAAGGTACTCGGCCACCGGCGCGCCAAACACCTGGCCGGCCGATCCGGCGGCGGTGGCGATGGCAAGGCTCATCGAGCGGTTTTCATCCGAACTTGCCCGCCCGACCACGGCAAGGATCACCCCGAACCCGGTGCCGGCAATGCCAAAGCCGACGAGGATTTCATAAAGTTGATGCGCCTCGGGCGTGACCGCGAAAGACGACAGGACAAGCCCCGCCGCATAGGTCAGCGCGCCCATCACGATTGCCCTGCGGTCGCCCATCTTTTCGGCAAGCGCACCAAAGAACGGCTGGCCAAAGCCCCAAGCGAGGTTCTGAATAGCGATGGCAAGCGAAAATTCCGCGCGGGGCCAGTTGAACTCGGCCGCGATCGGGATCTGAAACACCCCGAATGACGCGCGAATGGCGAAGGAAATCAAGATGATCGTACAGCCCGCAACAAGGACGGGCGTGAACAGGGGGGCCGATTTTTGCATGATGATCTTTCAGAGAAGTTCGCCGCAGTTTAGGGCGTCTGACCCCCCCGTCAATTCAGCCTTTGTGATGGGGCCCATCACCGGTGTGCGTCAGCCCAGCAATTGCTCCATCATCGCGCTTTCAGGATCGCAAAGCGCCTCGATGATATCGAAATGATGGCGGCCCTCGGCCACGTGATGCGCGGCACCCCAAGCCTTGGCAAGCC